>JBIKKI010000051.1:0-14841 GCA_044360435.1 Bacteroidia bacterium | reverse complement strand
CGCAAACAGCCCGCCGCCTGGCTGTTGAACTTGGTCTGGATCAGGAGGCGATTCAATACGAAGCGGCCCTGTATCCGGGAACAGAGGAAGCCTACGTACAATGCATTCAAACTTCAGGCAGCCGTTCTGTGATGTTGGTGGCGCACAATCCGGTGATCGAAGCATTGGTGTTTCGCTTGTCGGGAGGCGCCCTGAAACGCGTTCCCACTTCCGGATGCGCGGTATTTGCCCTGGCTGCAGATGGATCCGCTGAACTGGTGTTCCATCATTTTGATTGAAGAAAGAATGCTTGCATTGCATAAAAAAAGCGCGGTTTAAACCGCGCTTTTTTTTCATGTCGTGATGCCAGATTTTATCACTCCACCTCAACCTGAGGGGCTCCGGAAGCATCCGAGCGGCCTTCAAGCACTGTAGGGCCGGGGTTCATTCCCAACAGGTTCATTTCCCAGATATACACGGCAAATTCTTCTTCCAGACTGCCACCCTGGAAACCTGGTAATGGTCCGGGAATATACATTGTAGCTTTTGAGCCAACAGGCACACGGGTAATCCATTCCACCAGCGCCTGGATTGGAATTGACCTCACAGGAATGGTGAGCGGGCGCTTCATGTCTTCAGTGTTTTGCAGGACTTTGTTGTTCTGGTCCTTCACCACAAAATGAATTACCACTGTATCGTTCAGGGTAGGCACGGCATCCTTGCCACGCGAAGTCATTTTATACTGTGCTTTGGAAGGAAGCTCTTCAATGCCGCTTTTTTTCTTGTTGTCGGCCAGCCACTTGTTGGCGGCTTCTTTAGCCTTCTTCTCGCCTTCGGCGCGCAGCTTCTGGAGGTAACCCTGGAATGCGGCATTGGCGCGTTTTTCAGAAACATCGTAACCACTGTCTTTCTTGATGCCATCTTCAAAACCTTTGGCAAAAGAAGAGTAGTCGATTTCTTTCAAACCTTCGCCTTTGTAAGAAAAGGCTGTGCGCAGGCCCAGCATATAACTGAAGCTGTCCAGCGGGGTTTTCAGGGTTTTAGAAGTGTTTACAGACTTGCCGCAGGAGCCCAGGGTAAGCACGGCCAGTAAGGGCAGCAATATTTTTTTGGTGGAATTCATGAGTGGTATGAGTCGCAAAGAAAACACTTTTTCGAACTTCTGTTTCGCGCAATCTGTTTAAGCGCCGTAAAGCTGTTCGCGGCGTTCCTGAATGGCTTTATCTTCCGCATATTCTTCATAACTCATGTGGCGGTCGATAATTCCATGAGGTGTAATTTCTATGATGCGGTTGGCAATGGTATTGATGAACTCCTGGTCATGGCTGTGGAAGAGCACGATGCCTTTGTATTCAACCAAGGCATTGTTCAGGGCCTGAATGGATTCCAGATCCAGGTGGTTTGTTGGTTCGTCCATGATGAGGAGGTTGGGGTTTTCCAGCATCATCTTGCTGAGCATGCAACGCACCTTTTCGCCACCACTCAGCACCTTGGCCATCTTCTGGGTTTCTTCTCCGCTGAACAGCATGCGTCCCAGAAAACCGCGGATGAAGGTTTCGTCTTTTTCCGTGGAGAACTGACGCAGCCAGTCCACCAGATTGAGGTTCACTCCTTCGAAATAGGAACTGTTGTCGTTGGGAAGGTTGGAATATTTAATAGTTACGCCCCAATGCACAGAGCCGCTTGAGGGTTGTGTTTCGCCCCAAAGAACCTTGAACAGGGTGTTCAGCGCGAGTGTATTTCTTGAAAGGAACGCAATTTTATCTCCTTTGGAAATTTTAAAATCTGCTTTGCTGAACAGGGGTTCATTTCCGGCCATGAAGCTCAGGTTTTCCACGTTCAGCACCTGATCGCCGGCCTCGCGTTCGGGTTTGAACACAATTCCCGGATAACGGCGGGTGCTGGGCTGAATTTCCTCAATGTCCAGCTTGTCAAGCATCTTCTTACGCGCGGTTGCCTGGCGGCTCTTAGCCACGTTGGCACTGAAGCGGGCAATAAATTCCAGCAGTTCCTTTTTCTTTTCCTCTGCCTTCTTGTTCTGTTCAGAACGCTGTCTGAGCGCCAGCTGTGAGCTTTGGTACCAGAAGGTATAGTTGCCGGTGAAAATTTTGATGCGGCTGTAATCAATGTCGCATACGTGCGTACACACATTGTCCAGAAAGTGACGGTCGTGGCTCACTACCAGTACTGTATTTTCAAAGTTGGCGAGGAAGTCTTCCAGCCAGCGGATGGTTTCCACGTCCAGGTCGTTGGTAGGTTCGTCCATCAACAGCACGTCCGGGTTTCCGAACAGGCACTGAGCCAGCAACACGCGTACTTTTTGGTTGCCGTTCAGTTCCTTCAGCGGCAGTTCGTGGTATTTTTCCGGGATGCCGAGGTTGCTCAGCAGGGTTGCTGCATCACTTTCCGCATTCCAGCCGTCCATCTCGGCAAACAGTCCTTCAAGTTCGCTGGCGCGGATGCCGTCTTCATCGGTGAAATCTGCTTTGGTATACAGCGCGTCCTTTTCTTCCATGATTTTCCAGAGTTGCTGATGACCGCGCAAAACGGTTTGCAATACCGGAACCTCGTCAAATTCAAAGTGGTTCTGCTTCAGCACGGCCATGCGCTTACCTGGTTCCATATCCACCGAGCCGGTATTGGGTTCAATTTCTCCGGAAAGAATTTTCAGGAAGGTAGATTTTCCGGCTCCGTTGGCGCCAATGATGCCGTAGCAGTTGCCGGAGGTGAATTTCAGGTTTACTTCGTCAAAAAGAACGCGTTTGCCGTAACGAAGGGAAATATTGCTGACCGTTAGCATAAATGGGCCGCAAAATTAGCCGTTTTTGCGCGTTAGCGGCGGTTTTCATTTAAATTGCCTTTGATGCTTTTTTTGATCACGCTGTTGCATTTGGGTAATCCGGGTCCGCATTGGTTGAGCCGCCCCGGTTTATTGCTGTTGCCCGGCAAGCCCGAGCAGCAAATCGGACTTTCCTACCACGGCAGCCGCAATGCTTCCGGAGGCTCTATGTACCATGCAGGAATGGTGGGAAATCATTATTGGTTGAGCGGACAAATGGGCTTTCATGCTTACCGCAACAGCGACATTGGTTCCGGATCGAAAGGGCAACAATATCAGGCAGAGCTCCAACTTGCGTACCGGTATAAAAACCAACCTGAACAAGGCATGCTGGGCAGCTTCTGGACTACAGGGCTGCAGGTTTCAAGTTTCAATGCCCAATCGGAAGGACTGCGGTCTTGGCGTGTGTCGGGAAATCAATACATGCCGTACATCGCAGCAGGTATTGCGCTGCATCGGGGCATTTTCACCTTGCAATTGGCTTTAAAAGGAGGCATGAGCAGGGTTTGGGCTGCGGAATTGAAGCAGCTGAACCCGGATTATACATTCTCGGACTTTGGTTTTACGCCAGGAAACTGGCAGCCCCAGCTCAGCCCTTCGGCAACGCTGTTTGCCGGCAGAAATCGAGTGCATTATTTCCTGGGAAGTACAGCACAATCCAATGGGAATTTATGGCAAGGACCTTACCATCATTTTGGCATCATGTGGAAGCCCGCCAGGGAGCATCCCTGAATCATTACTCGAACTTCTGGGTGGCAAGCACCATCTTGATGCCCAGCTTGGTGCCAATCTGCATCACATCCACCATGTCCTGAACCACCAGGTTCTTGTCCACACGCAGCACAATGTTCATGCTGTTATCCGGGTTGCTCGGATCGGCATTGGCATCGCGCAGTGCGGTGAGTTCCTGTTCCAGGTTGGCATATTCAATTTCGCGCTGGTCAATGAAGTACTTTTTTTCCTCGGTAACCGTGAGCGTGTATTGCTTCTTCTTAACGTCTTGGGTGGTTTTTGCCTGCGGAAGCTTGATGGGAATGATGTTGGGATTGGCTACGGTGGACACAATGAGGAAGAACAACAACAGGAAGAACATGATGTCGTTCAGGGCTTCGGTGCCCACTTCAGCATGTTTTTGCCTTCGCCTCATCATAATCCGGGCTGGTTAAGCAGTTCTTTCACCTGCAGCTTGTTGTCTTCAATGTGCTCGATGAAGCGCTCCACACGGGCTTCCAGCAACTGATAACCCACGAAGGCAATCAGACCCACGATCAATCCGGCTCCGGAAGTAATCATCTTCTGATACAAACCATCGGAAATGCTGGAGATGTTGATGTTGCTGTCCAGTGAGATTTTATAGAAGATGTTGATGATTCCGACAATTGTTCCCACAAAGCCCAGCATTGGTGCAATCCGTCCAATGAGTGACAGGTAGTTGAGGCGGTTTTCCATGCGGCTGATTTCCACCTGTGCCTTGTCGTTCATGGCGGTGTCAATATCGCTCAGGCTGGCGCCGAGGAAGTTGAGGCCGGTACCAACTACCTGAGCCTGCGCGGTAGGAATGCGCTCGCAGTATTGCTGTGCGCCCTTGATGTTTCCGTTCGCCAGGTTGTCGCGTACGATGTTGATGAGGTTCTTGTCTATTTTTCCACGCTGGTTCACGTACAAGGTTCTTTCGATGATGTAGAACAGCGCAATGAAGAAAATCAGTCCGAGTGGAATCATCACCGGACCACCCTTCATCACCAGTTCGAAGAAGGAGATGGACGATTCCTTGGTGGGAGCAGCTGCGGCTCCCCCGGCCGTAGTATCGGCAGCGGCGGCGGTGATCTGCAGCAGTGTGGCGTATAAAAGATTCATGTGTTGGTTAGGCAAAAAAAGCCATTTATTGGCATGGAACGCAGATAGGGCCAGAAAAATTATCCGCAGGCCTGCACAATTTTGTGGATGCCTGACGGATTAAAGCTCGTGACCCATGCGGGTCTGCTTGGTATGCAGGTAGTTTCTGTTGTGTGGATTTGGCGCTACTTTCAGCGGAACATTTTCCACGATTTCCAGACCATAGCTTACCAGGCCGGTACGTTTCCTCGGATTGTTGCTCATGAGCCGCATTTTGCTCACGCCCAGGTTGCGTAGGATTTGTGCTCCAATTCCGTAATCGCGTTCATCCATGCGGAAGCCCAGACTCAGGTTGGCATCTACTGTATCCAATCCTTGTTCCTGGAGTTTGTAGGCCCTGAGTTTATTCATCAAACCGATGCCGCGTCCTTCCTGATTCATATACACAATCACGCCTTTGCCTTCCTGTTCAATCAACTGCATGGCCTGCTCAAGTTGCTCTCCGCAGTCGCAGCGGCATGAACCGAATACATCGCCGGTGAGGCAGCTGCTGTGCACACGAACCAACACAGGCTCATCGGGCGCCCATTCACCTTTCACCAGGGCCAGGTGCTCCTGTCCAGAGTTGATTTGCCGGAAAGCGATGAGGCTAAAATCGCCGTGTTGGGTGGGCATCTGCACTGCGATTTCCCTTTTGATCAGGGTTTCGTGTTCCAGCCGGTAGCGGATGAGGTGCTCTATGGAAATGATTTTCAGCCCAAACTTGTCGGCAACGAGCATCAGGTCATCGAGGCGTGCCATGCTGCCGTCTTCGTTAAGGATTTCCACAATACAGCCGGCGGGTTCAAAACCTGCCAAACGCGCCAGGTCGATGGCGGCTTCGGTATGCCCTGCGCGGCGCAATACGCCTTCAGCCTTCGCGCGAAGCGGAAAAATATGTCCGGGTTTGCCGAAATCATCCGGCGTAAATCCCGGATCGATCAAGGCCTGAATCGTTTTTGCACGGTCTTGGGCGCTGATGCCCGTGGTACAACCGTGGCCCAGTAAATCAACAGAAACCGTAAATGCCGTTTCGTGGGTGGCTGTATTTCTTCCCACCATCATTTCCAAACCGAGTTCGTGACAGCGCTCTTCGGTAAGCGGCACGCAGATGAGCCCGCGGCCTTCGCGTGCCATGAAATTTACCAGCTCGGGAGTCATATTCCGGGCTGCAGTTACGAAGTCACCTTCGTTTTCACGGTCTTCGTCATCTACCACGATGACGAGTTTCCCGTTGCGGATGTCTTCTATAGCTTCAGCTACGGAATGCAGTTTGATGTCGGCCACGAAACGTTAACAGTTAAGCGGCGCAAAAGTCGGAAAAATCCTTCACTGCTGCCCGATTCCTTTTACGGTTTTCAGGTGGTGCAGCATGTCAGCCGTCATGGCATCAAGGTCGAACTGATGTTTCCAGCCCCAGTCGGCACGGGCGTGGCTGTCGTCAATGCTACCGGGCCAGCTGTCGGCAATGGCCTGCCGGTAATCGGGAGCGCAGGAAATGGTAAATCCGGGCATCACGCGGGCAATGCTGTCGGCAATTTGCTGCGGTGTGAACGACATACCTGAGAGGTTATAGCTGCTTCTGATTTTGATTTGGTCTGCAGGCGCATGCATGATTTCCAGGGTTGCGCGGATGGCGTCGGGCATATACAGCATGGGCAGCAGGGTGTCTTCACGCAGGAAGCAGTTGTGGTGGCCACTTTGCAGCGCATCGTAGTAAATGGAAACTGCGTAATCGGTGGTTCCTCCACCGGGAGCGGCTTTCCAGCCAATCAGCCCGGGATAGCGCAGGCTGCGCACATCCAGACCATAGCGCTTGAAGTAATATTCCGCGTAGCGTTCACCGGCCAGTTTGCTGATGCCGTACACGGTATTGGGATCCATCACACAGTATTGCGGTGTGTCGAGTCTGGGGGTATTGGGTCCGAAGGCAGCAATGCTGCTGGGCCAATACACTTTCGCTACACCGGCTTCCAAAGCTGCATCGAGTACATAGAACAGTCCGTCCATATTCAGCTGCCATCCCAGCTTGGGGTTCTTCTCGGCAGTGGCGCTGAGCAGTGCCGCGAGGTGGTAAATTTGGTGCGGCCTGAACTGCATGATGGTTTCTGCAACACCTTTTTGGTCCAGCACATCGAGCTTTTTATAAGGAACGTCGGCAACATTCCCCGCGTCGCGCACGTCGGTGGCCAATACATTTCCATTTCCATAGATACCGGCCAGGGCCTCAACCAGTTCAGTGCCGATTTGCCCGCAGGCGCCAATTACCAGAATACGTTCTGACATGAGCTGCAAAAGAAATGCATGGCCCTGAATTATGGAACCCAAACTGCAGGGTATCTAAAAGCTACTGTTGTTGATCTGTGTGTAGTACAAATGCCAAAAGCGGGATTTCGGTTAAATTTGCGCGCCTTGCCCGACACCAAGCCCATCCTTTATACCCTAAAGCACATCCGGTTGTTGCTTACCGACAGGCAGCGTCACAGGAGCAACCTCATTATTGGCATTGCAACACTGATTTCATTGGCCGATGTACTGGGATTGTCGGCCATGGTTCCGGTTCTGATGTTGGCCATAGACCGCAGTTTTCTTGAGAAAAGCAGCAAAATCAGATGGCTGTTTGATGCGCTGAATTTCAGTTCCGAAGCCCACTTCCTCATCTTTCTGGTGGTTTTGATTTTGTTGTTTTTTCTGTTGAAGAATCTGCTCGCCATCCTGTTTTACCGATTCACCCGGAAAAATGCCTTATCGATTGTGTCGAGTCTGGCATCGCAATGCTACAAACATCAATTCCGTGCCGGAACGGAGCTGCGTTTTGACCATCATGCATCGCAGCTTTCCGACAAAGTGTTGTTCACCCCATTTCATTTTGTTACCGGGGTTTATTTCCCTGTTATCAACCTCATTTCAGAAATGGTGGTGGTATGTTCCTTGCTGGTGGTTTTTGGCATTTACAAGCCCATGCTCTTGTTTTTCCTGTGTGGCTTGTTCATCCCTTCATTTTACCTGGTAAACCGTTACACCCGTAACCGGGTGTTTAACTTGGGGAAAACGAGCAGTCATTTCCGGGAAAAAGCCACGCACATCCTTGATTTTGGGCTGCCTGGTTTCATTGACATCCGCATCCACAAAGCAGAACAACGTTTCTTCGAGAAGTTCAGGTTATACCAGGAAGGTTTTACCTCTGCCGGAATCAGAACCGTGAGTTTCCAATTGATACCGGGCAGAATCAATGAACTGGTAGCGCTTGCAGGCATCATTCTGCTGGTTTTTTATGGCTATTTCATCAGCGATAATCCCGGTGATGTGCGCATCACGGCAGCATTGCTTGCCTTTTCGATATTCCGTTTGATACCCGCGGCCAACCGTGTGCTGCAGGCCAATCTGCACATCAAGGCGCATCATTTTACCATCAAACGGCTGTTGGAATGCAAGGATGCAGGTGCCGGATACCAGGAGCGCAGTCCGGAAGCGTTCCGGGAGCGCATTACCCTTTCCAAGCTCAGTTTCAGCTACCGGAAAAGCGGACTTCAGGTGTTTGATGGTGTGGATTTGGAAATCCCCCGCGGTTCCTTCATCGGAATTGTCGGCCCTTCGGGCGCCGGAAAAAGCACCCTGCTAAAGTTGATCATGGGTATGGAAATGCCTGATTCCGGTGCGGTATCATGTGATGGCCAAAAGATGGAACAAGGGTTGAACCTTTCCGGCTTATGCGGCTATGTGAGTCAGGAACCATACCTGTTTCAGGGAACCCTTGCTGAAAATGTAGCTCTTGGGGAGGCTCCGGGAGCCATTGATATGCTTCGGGTGGTTGATTGTTTGAAGCGGGCGGCATTTATTCCTGCTGGAGCAGAAGCATCCTGGCCTTTTCAGGAAATAGAAGACCGCGGCGGCAACCTGTCGGAGGGGCAGAAACAGCGCATTTCCCTCGCCCGGGCCTTATACTTTGACCGTCCGCTGCTCATCCTTGACGAGCCGACCAGCGCCCTGGATGAACATACAGAAACACAAGTGCTGCAAACCATACAAGATTTGCGAAAACACGGAAAAACAATCATCATCATTGCACACCGCACAAGGATGTTAGACCTTTGTGACCAAATCTACCTCATCAAGAATCAAAAGCTTCATATCCAATCATGAATACCTACAAATTTGCCGTAGTTGGATGCGGCCACATCGGCAAACGACATGCTGAAATGGTGGTACGCAATCCCCAGGCGGAACTGGTGGCCCTGGCCGACATCAGAGACAAGGACAGCCTGGGCCTGGACGCATATCAGGTGCCCTTCTTTTCATCGCTGGAAGCGCTGCTGCGCGAAGGTCCGGCCTTTGACATTCTTTGTGTGGCCACACCCAACGGACTTCATGCCACACATGCCCTTGCCGGATTGGAAAGCGGGCATCATGTGGTAATTGAAAAACCCATGGCCCTGAGCAAAGCCGATTGCGAACAGGTGATTTTTAAAGCCATGCAGCAACACAAAATGGTGTTTTGTGTGATGCAAAATCGCTACTCGCCACCATCAGTCTGGATCAAAGACGTCATTCAGGAACAGGTTCTGGGCGACATCCACCTGGTTCAGGTGAACTGTTACTGGAACCGCGACGACCGCTATTACAAAGCCGGTGGCTGGAAAGGTTCCAGAATCCTCGATGGCGGCACACTGTTTACACAGTTCAGCCATTTTGTGGACATTATGTTCTGGCTGTTCGGCGACATCACCGACATCAAAGCACAGTTTGCAGATTTCTCCCACCAGAACAGTACCGAGTTTGAAGACAGCGGACTGGTGCAGTTCCGCTTTAAAAACGGTGGCATGGGTTGCATCAATTACAGCACAGCCGTTTGGGATAAGAATTTTGAAAGCAGCATCACCATTATTGGCAGCAAAGGAACCGTGAAAATTGGCGGACAATACATGAATGAAGTGGAATACTGCCACATTCAGGATTATACCATGCCCGAACTGCCACCGGCAAATCCCGCCAACGATTACGGTCCATACAAGGGAAGCGCAGCGAACCACAACTACATTTTCGACAATGTCATCAACTCACTGAATGGCGGCGAATTCCCAACCACCAACGCACTCGAGGGATTGAAGGTGGTTGAAATCATTGAAAACATATACGCTCAGAATCCCTATTTCCGATTGAAATTCAAGGATGCCTGATCCGCATACTATGTTCCTCATTGCCGAAATAGCACAGGCCCATGAAGGCAGTTTGGGTATTGCCCATTCATACATTGACGCCCTGGCTGATACCGGCGTGGATGCGGTGAAGTTCCAGGTTCATATTGCTGAAGCCGAAAGCAGCAGCCTGGAACAGTTTCGTGTGAACTTCAGCTATGAAGATGCCACCCGTTTCGACTACTGGAAGCGGATGGAATTCACTCCGGAACAATGGGCCGGCCTGAAGAAACACTGTACCGAAAAAGGCATGGAGTTTCTGGCTTCTCCTTTTTCGGTTGCCGCTGTAACACTGTTGGAGCAACTGGAAGTAAAGCAATACAAAATTGGCTCGGGAGAACTGAGCAATTTCCTGATGCTGGAACGCATTGCCCAAACCGGCAAACCCATCATCCTTTCTTCGGGCATGAGCAATTGGGCGGAACTGGATGACACCATTGCGTTTCTCAGGCCTTTCGGCAACAAGCTGAGTTTGATGCAGTGCACCACGGCATATCCGACACAACCCGAACAGTGGGGTCTTCAGGTGATGGCAGAGATGAAAGAACGCTACGACATACCGGTAGGCTTTTCAGACCATTCTGCGGATATTTTCGCCGGCCTTGCGGCCGCTGCTCTCGGCGCCTCGATGCTTGAATTTCATGTGGTTTTCCACAAAACCATGTTTGGTCCCGATGCCAAAGCTTCGCTTACCTTAGAAGAAACCACAAAATTGGTTGCCGGTTGCCGGCAGATCAGCAAGGCGCTTCAAACACCTGTTGCCAAAACCGATGCTGCCGCATTTACCAGCCTTAAAACCATGTTCGGCAAAAGCCTGTGTGTCAACAAAGACTTGCCCGCAGGACACATCCTGGAAAGTACCGACCTCGAATCCAAAAAACCCGGAGATGCGGGTATTCCGGCCCATGACTACCGAAACTGCATCGGGAAGAAACTCGTCCAAGATTTGACGCGCTGGTCTTTCCTGAAACCCGAACACCTTCAATCCTGAATCAAACAAACCCTCAAAAAGCAACATGAGCATCAGAAAAATATGCGTTGTGGTAACGGCAAGGCCGAGCTACAGCAGGATAAAAACCGCATTGCAGGCCATCAAGGATCATCCGGATCTGGAACTGCAGTTGGTGATAGCGGCTTCGGCCCTGCTCGACCGCTATGGATCGGCGGTAAACTACATCCGTCAGGATGGTTTTGACATTACCGCCCAGGTGTTCAACGTTCTGGAAGGCGAGAACTTAACTGCAGCAGCCAAAACAACGGGTATCGGTATTTTGGAACTGAGCACGGTGTTCAACAACATCAAGCCCGATATGGTCATCACCATTGCCGACCGCTTCGAAACCATGGCCACTGCCATCGCGGCTTCCTACATGAATATTCCGTTGGTGCATATTCAGGGTGGTGAAGTGACCGGAAATATTGATGAAAAGGTACGCCATGCCATCACCAAGCTGGCCGATTATCACTTCGTGGCTTCCACATCTGCTTATGAACGGGTCATTAAACTCGGTGAAGAACCCGATTCAGTGTTCAATACCGGATGTCCGAGTATCGACCTGGCGGCCCGCATCAAGGAACAGCCTGCACTGGATTTCGATCCTTATGAAAAATATGGCGGCGTAGGGCAGAAACCTGATTTGAAGCAAGGATATTGGGTGGTGATGCAACATCCCGTGACCAATGAGTTTAATATGGCGCGCAGGCAAATTGAAGAAACCCTCAGCGCCATGTATCAGAGTGGTGAACAGGTGCTGTGGTTCTGGCCCAACGTAGATGCCGGTGCCGACGCAACCTCCAGTGGCATCAGAACCTTTCGCGAAGACCACGACCTGCGCAAGTTTCACTTCTTCAAAAACATGGAACCCGATGATTTCCTGCGTTTGCTGCTGAATGCCCGCGGACTGGTTGGCAACAGCAGCGTTGGAATCAGGGAATGCGCTTATCTGGGTGTTCCGGTAGTGAACATCGGTTCTCGTCAGAACAAGCGCGACCGCGGACATAATGTGCTGGATGTGCCTTACGAACGCGAAGCCATCCTAAAGGCAGTGCAAAGCCACAATGCCAACAGGAACATCCCTGCATCGCACGTGTATGGCGGCGGCGACGCGGGCGAGAAAATTGCAGCTTTGCTGAGTACCCTGCCGCTGAAGTTCCACAAAACCATCGCCTACTGATTTGCCTAAAATTCTGGCCATCATACCCGCCCGTTCCGGTTCCAAGGGTGTTAAAGACAAGAACATCAAGCTTTTGGATGGAAAGCCTTTGCTGTGGTATTCTGTGCAGGCTGCGCAGGATTGTGCGGAAATCGAAACCGTTTTGGTGAGTACCGACAGCGAGTATTACGCCGGCGTGGCACGCGACTGTGGTGCGGAAGTGCCTTGGCTCAGGCCGGAAGCGCTTTCTGCCGATCATTCGGCCAGCATCGATGTGGTGATTCATGCCTTGGAATACTACCTCGGGCAAGGACAACAGTTTGATGCCGTTTGTTTGTTGCAACCCACCACACCGCTTCGCGAAAAAGGTTCCCTGAAAGGAGCGGTGAACCGCTTCCTCACGCTTGGCGCCGATGCTTTGGTTTCAGTGGTTCCGGTGCCCCACGAATACAATCCCCATTGGTTGTTTGAGCCCGATGCTCAGGGCTTCTTGCACATTGCCACGGGCGAACAGGAAATCATTAAAAGAAGACAGGAACTGCCTCCCGCCTTTATGCGCGACGGAAGTATTTACCTGACCAAAACCTCGGTTTTGCTGAAACAGCGCAGCCTGTATGGTAAAACGCTGGCCTATTGGGAAAACTCCATGGATTTTAGGGTGAATATTGATGTGGCCTCCGATTGGCTGCTGGCGGAAGAAAAAGTGATTTCGCTGAAAGGCAGGTTTATCGGGTCCTGAATCAGTTCCAATTGTGACGCGGGTTACAGTGTAGCAGATGGCCCTTTGCTTGTTTTGCACCATTAATTATTGCATCAAATGGAACAAAACAGCAACTTCATGCCGCGCATTGGCGACATGGCCCCCGATTTTGAAGCGTTGACCACCAAAGGCAAAATCCGCCTGAGCGAATTCGCTTCCGGAAAATGGATTATTTTATTTTCCCACCCCGCAGACTTCACGCCTGTATGCACGACCGAAATGAGTGGCTTCGCGCAGCAGAAAAGCACCTTCGATGCCATGAATACCGAACTGCTCGGATTGAGCATCGACAGCATTCATTCCCACCTTGCCTGGGTGAACAATGTGCGCGAGAAAACCGGCGTGTATTTTGATTTTCCCATCATCGCCGATTTGGATATGAAGGTGAGCAAGCTGTACGGCATGCTGCAACCCAACGAAAGCGAAACAGCCGCTGTGCGTGCGGTGTTTTTCATTGATCCTTCCAAGAAAATCCGCCTCATCATGTATTATCCACTGAATGTGGGCCGGAACATGGATGAAATTCTGCGCGCATTGGAAGCCCTGCAAACTTCAGACGCGCACAAAGTGGCCATGCCATTGAACTGGAGGAAAGGCGATCAGGTGATCATTCCTCCACCCAAAACCCTGGACGAGATGAACGAACGCCTGAACGACGACAGCATCGACCGCGTGGACTTCTACCTGGCCAGAAAAAACCTCTGATTGTTCGAAAAACAAACAAGTATTTAAGGGGCAACAGCAATGTTGCCCCTTTTTTTGCATGCGCAATGAAGGGTCAATCACTTCTTAAAGTCGCCGTTTTTATGTGGCTGCCCTTACTGGTCTTTGCAGCTTTGGCAGATGCGTTCACTGAAGAAATGAATTGGGGAGGGGAAGATTATGTTGCGGCAACACTGTTCCTTGCGGCAGGAACGCTTCTGTATGCCTTGATACGTCAGAAGGTCGCTGAACAGTCCAGGCGGGTCCTCCTTTTCGCTGTGGCATTTATTGTATTGTCACTGCTGTGGGGATTGTTGGCTGTAGGGTTTTAAGTGTTCAATCCCGGTTCAGAATTTAAGCTGATACGCCACATAAAACCCGGAACTGCGAAACCTGATGTTGTTTTTAAACGCGACACCGTTGTATTCAAAAGGCCGCACCGGGCTGAGTAACGATCGATGCATCACCCATGAAAACTCCAGTTGTTTCAATTTCACGCCTGCACTTAATGCACTGATGGGCAACACACGGCGTATGCTTTGGTATGTGGAGGCAACCGCAAAGTCATAGAAAGCAGCGGGTGCATTTTTGTACCAGCTGTAATCGGAGGTCAGTGCTTCGTTCGGTTGCTGCCGATAAGCCCCAAGGCCTGCTGTGCCGAAGATACGAACAAGTCCAAGGCTCATTGAACCGCTGTAATGTGCAGTCAGGCCTGGCATTGTTCCGGCGTGGTTGATGATGCCGGGGCCGATAAATGTGCCATTGTTGAACTGCGGATTCAGGTACAGGGGATTGTGATTCAGGAGCAAGCTGCCTCCGATGCTGCTTCCTTTGTTCAGCCGGTAATCGTAACGCAGCATGAAGGGGTTCCGCAATTGATCACCATTCAGGTATTGGATGCGCAGGTTTGCGGCCGGCGAGAGGGTAAACGGTGTGGTTGTATTTCTGGCGATTCCCAGCATGGGTGTAATGCTGTGCCTGTTCTTCCGTGGTTTATCCGCCATCAGGGAAGGCGTTTGGGTCCACACAAAAAGTAATGCCAGAATGGGCATCTGCCGGAAAATAAATCGTCCTGATGTGCGCAGCATGGATTCTATAAGATGATATAAACCCAAGGGGCAACCTTCGTGCCGCAAAAGCAGGTTTGCGCTTGGCGGAATCTGGTTGAGTGAATTACTCCACCGTTACGCTTTTCGCGAGGTTACGCGGCTGATCTACGTTACAGCCACGCATCACGGCGATGTGGTAGCTGAGCAACTGCAAGGGAATGGTGTTGATCAGCGGGCTCAGTGATTCGTCGGTTTCGGGAACTTCAATCACATGATCGGCCATTTCTTT
>JBIKKI010000167.1:0-4342 GCA_044360435.1 Bacteroidia bacterium | reverse complement strand
TGGCGCGGTTGGGTTCGGGAAGCGCCTGCCGCAGCATACAGGGCGCTGCCGCCATGTGGGGCGAACATCCGGATTTTCCGGGAAGTTCCGATGAGTACGCGGTGCCCGTAGATGCGCTGTTGCATCAAGCCTTTCAGGGCTGGAAGGATGCAGTGATGCTGGTGGAAACAGGTAGCAAATCGGTAAGCAGCACACAGGGCCATGAACTGCTGAATGAACATCCGTATGCTGCAAGTCGTTTTCTGGAAGCCAATAGAAACATGAGCCGGTTGCGGAAGTGTCTGCAGGAAGGCGATGTATCACATTTTATTACGCTGGTAGAATCAGAAGCCCTGCAGCTGCACGCCATGATGATGTGCTCCAATCCTTCGTATATGCTGATGCAGCCCGAAACATTGAATATTATCAAAAAAGTAAGACACTTCCGAGAACAAACACAGATTCCCGTTGTTTTTACCCTTGATGCCGGCGCCAATGTGCATGTATTATTTCCGGGACAGTATCACGCGTTGCTCGAGGAAAGATTGTTTCCAGACCTCGCTGTTCACTGCGAAGGAGGAAAGTACATTTGTAGCAGGATTGGACCCGGAGCTATAAAATTACAATGAACAACAACCACCCCTTATTCTACGCCAAAATCCTGCTGTTTGGAGAATACGGAATTATTGAAGATTCCATGGGGCTGAGCATCCCTTTTAATTTCTACAAAGGGAAAATCCTATTTGCAGATCAACACGACCCTAAAGCGGCTGCTTCCAATGAATCATTGCGGGATTTTCACAAATTCCTGCGCTCGCTTGAACAGTCGGATGAACTGCCCTGCGCCATGGATTTGGAGCGATTCCAACAGGATCTTGACGCAGGAATTTACTTCGACAGCAGCATTCCACAAGGTTTTGGTGTGGGAAGCAGTGGTGCCGTGGTGGCTGCCATTTATGACCGTTACGCACTGAACAAACCAGAGACAGATGCTTTCAATCAGGCGGAATCTTTGCTGCACCTGAAAATGGTCTTCGCCAAGCTTGAAAGTTATTTCCATGGAAAAAGCAGCGGTCTGGATCCGTTGATCTGCTACTTGAACCTTCCGGTACTCATTCGTTCCAGGGAAGATTTGGGAACCGTTGGACTTCCTACCGAGAACAATACCGGGAAAGGAGGGATTTTCCTTCTTGATACCGGATCACCCGGCAAAACCAGCAGTATGGTCAGCATATTTCTGGAGAAGCTGAAGCACGATGGTTTCCGAAACATGATCCGCCAGCAGCTGGTGAAATACAACGATGAGTGTATCAAAGCCTTCCTGAACCGCGATTCGAAACCCTTGTTTTATAACCTGAAGGAATTGTCCAAGCTATTTCTGGAGAACTTCAGGCCTATGATTCCAGACTCGTTTGAAAAACTATGGAAAGAAGGCATTGAATCGAATGCATACTTCCTGAAGCTTTGCGGGAGTGGAGGTGGAGGATTCATTCTAGGGTTTACCCAAGACCTTGAGTTGGCCAAAAGCAAGTTGGCCGGCCACAATATGGAAGTCATTTACCGTTTCTAAACCATGAAGGGCCGTTCAAGATCTTCGCAGCTCTTGAAGTGGATCGCCCTTTTGCAGCTCGTTCGCTGGCGTGTGGTGCTGCTCACCCTCGTTGTTCAATACCTGGCAGCCTATTTCGTTTTTGCCAATCCGGTAAGCCCGGAACACCTCTTTTTGAATTTCCGGCTGCACCTCATTGTGCTTTGCACATCGCTGATTATTTCTGCAGGCTTCATCATCAACAGCTTTTATGATTTAGAGCGGGATGCCATCAATCATCCTGCACGATTGCAGCTGCAGGGTTTGCTCACCAAGGACTTTGCCCTGCGCTACTATGTGCTCTTAAATTCCGCGGCCCTTCTGCTTGCAGCCATCACCGGCTGGAAAGTATTTCTGTTTATGTGCGCCTTTGCCGGAGGCTTGTGGTTTTATTCCCATAAACTACAGAAAAAACCGGTAATCAGGGAAATCAGTGCTTCCTTGTTGTCCGTTATTTCGCTTGTATCTGTTGGTCTGCATTATGCACATTACAGCAATCTGCTTTTGTTGTACGGCTTCTATTTCATGATGCTGTTGTTCATGCGGGAAGGCATAAAAGACCTGGTGGCGCAAAAAGGCAATGTGATTTATGGTTATACCACCATGGCCGTTGCTTTAGGAGAGCGAAGATTATTGCAGCTCCTCATTTTTGTGTATTCCAGTTCGCTGCTGCCCGTAATTGTTTTATGGTGGCACCAGCATCTTGCCATGTTTCGCGTGATGTTGCTGCTTACGGCCGGCCTAAACCTGCTCGCCATCCTGTGGGAATTTTTCAAGAACGATCGATTAAGGTTTGTTCATGCACATGCGCTCATGAGGGTGGTCATCCTGATGGCTCTGGTTACACTTTTTTTTCTCTATCGTCGCTAACCCGGAACGCTGCGAATCTTCTAAATTCGCCGTACCGTTTCCATGCCACACCAGCAAAATATTCAGAAACTTTCGGGCGCAGGTCTGCTCATAACTTTGGGAATCATCTTTGGCGATATCGGTACTTCGCCGCTGTACGTGTTCTCTGCCATCATCGGGCACAATACCATTTCAGAAGCGCTGGTGTATGGCGGTGTTTCCTGTGTTTTCTGGACGCTGACCCTGCAAACTACGGTGAAGTACGTCTGGATTATCCTGAATGCCGATAACAAAGGCGAAGGTGGTGTTTTTTCCCTTTATCAGCTGCTGCGCAGACGTTACAAACACCTCATTTTTGCCGCCATCATCGGCGGAGGAATGGCCATGGCAGACGGCATCATCACACCGGCAATTTCCGTTTCCTCTGCCATCGAAGGTTTAAGCACCATCAACAACAATATCCCCACGGTTCCCATAGTATTGCTGATTGTATCGCTCATTTTCATCTTTCAACGGGTAGGAACCAATGTTGTTGGGAAGGCTTTTGGGCCGGTCATGCTGACCTGGTTCACCATGCTGGCGGTTTTGGGATTGCTGGGCTTGTCCAGATATCCGGAAGTATTGAATGCCCTGAACCCCAAATACGCCTATCAGCTGCTTGCCGAATATCCCGGAGGAATTGCATTGCTGGGCGCGGTTTTTTTGTGCAGCACCGGTGCTGAATCTTTATACAGCGACCTCGGTCACTGCGGGAAACAAAATGTTCGTGTATCGTGGATTTACGTTAAAATCTGTCTGGTGTTGAACTACCTGGGGCAGGCGGCCTGGTTGATGACCCGCAACGGAACCCAACTTGCAGATGGTGAAAGACCATTCTTTGCATTGATGCCCGATTGGTTCCTGCTGGCAGGTATTGCCATTTCCACGATTGCTGCCATTGTGGCAAGTCAGGCGGTGATTTCTGGTGCGTTTACCCTGGTATCAGAAGCCATTCGTCTGCACCTGTTCCCAAAAATGACGGTGAAGTTTCCAAGTAATTTCAAAGGACAGATTTACATTCCTCTGGTGAACCTTTCGCTCTGGGCCGGTTGTGTAGGCGTTGTTCTGTATTTCAAAGAGTCCAGCAGCATGGAAAATGCCTATGGATTAGCCATCAATCTGGCGATGTTGATGACCACTATTTTGTTAGGCTATTATCTGCGTCAAATCAGGGTGAACAGAATATTGATTGCGCTGGTTCTTGCAGTATTTACCATCGTTGAACTGGCATTTCTGTATTCCAACCTGCTGAAGTTCACCAAAGGGGGATACATTGCACTGCTGATTGCCGCATTCTTTATTGCGCTGATGTATATCTGTTTCCGCGCAGCGGGAATCAAAAAACGTTTGATTGAATTTGTGAAAGTCAATTCCCACAAGGATAAATTAATCTCCCTGAGTAAGGATACGTCATTGCCAAAATTCGCTACACACCTGGTATATCTGAGTAAAGCGCATAAAGACGATGAAGTGGAACAGACCATCTTGTATTCTATTCTGCAAAAGCGACCCAAGCGTGCGGATTTCTACTGGTTCGTAAATGTGGATGTGACCGACGAGCCTTATACTATGGAATACACCGCCAATGTGATTGCCAAAGATGATATCATCCGTGTGCGTTTCAAGCTTGGATTCAGGGTGCAACAGCGCATCAGTTATTTCCTGAGGTTGGTGATTGAAGAGATGGTACAGAAGAGGGAAATCCGTCTGGATCCGCATTACCACGCCTTTAACGACCCAAATTATATCGGCGATTTCCGTTTTGTCATCATTGAGGAAGAATTGAGCGTGGAAAATGAACTTCCGTTCGCCGATCAGTTTGTGATGAATACCTATATGGGCATTAAAGGCCTTACCGGCAGCCCTGAAAAGTGGTTCGGCCTTGAC
>JBIKKI010000050.1:0-15187 GCA_044360435.1 Bacteroidia bacterium | reverse complement strand
GTTGCTCTTTGCGCAGTTCATGTTCTGGAAAAACGCTGTGGAAACTCACGTCGGTAAGCAGTTCCGCGGCACGGCTGAAGTGGTCTGTAGTAACACTTGCATAAACGCTGGTTAACTCCTTGGTAGTGAATGCATTAAGTTCGCCGCCTACGGTTTCAAGACGGTTGAGTACATGAATGGCTTTTCGTTTTTCAGTGCCTTTAAACATCATGTGTTCAAAGCAATGTGCCATGCCCGGCCATGCGCCATCGTTGCGGCTGCCGGCACGAATAATGTATCCAATGTGGGCCAAACGGGTGCCACTAACGCGCTGATGAACCAATCGGAGTCCATTGGCAAAGGTGTGTACTTGGTGGAGTTCGCGGGCCATGTTCAGGCAAAGGTAACAAAGCTGCGCGCGGGTAGTTCAGCAGCTCCCGATGAACGCAACTTCTGTTCAGAGGTGTTTGGACGCTTCGCGCACGCTGAGCGCATGCAAAGGTGTACATTGAAGCAATGCGCGCACTTCATCGGGTGCCGTATAGGCATATTGCCGCAGTGCCCAGCCAATGGCTTTTCTGATGAAGAACTCTTTGGAAGCACTGTGAACTTCCACGAGCTGAAACAGCAAAGCTGCATCGGTGTGTTGCTTGTATTTCAACTGAAAGATGAGCGCGGTGCGGTTGAGCCACATGCTTTGGTGTTTGCTCCAGCGCAGGGCGTTCTTCCTTCTGAATTCGGGAGTTTGCCGCAGCAGGTAGGCGCCAATTTGATTCGCGGCGATGTGATCTACGGTATCCCACCACGACTTATGCAGGATGAGTGATTCCATCAGGGCAAAACTTTCCGCATTCCACAGTTTCTTTTTGGTGTCCATGAGGCTCATGGCTGCGTATTGAAACTCGCGTTCCGGCTGTTCCCACAGCGTTTGCACAGCCTGGTGTATATGTTCCAGCGTGGCAATCCTTGCCTGTTGCAGCCAGGGTTTCAGCAAAACGGCGCGCTCCGGTTTCTTCATCCCCAGAAATGGAAACAGGTTTTTCATGTATGCTTCCATAGGTGGCGCCAGCTCAGGGTTTGCGGCGCTGCGCATCGTGTCAATCAGCAGTTGCGTGTCGAACATCTTCGGCGTGTTAAAAACAGAAACCCCGGAATTTCCGGGGTTTCTAAACATTCATTCTTGGTTCGGTAATCAGAACCGCTCAAACTCGGAAAAGAAATAATTGCCTTCAATGGCAGCATTTTCATTGCTGTCGCTGCCATGGATGGCGTTGGCATCAATGCTTTTAGCAAACAGGTTGCGGATGGTTCCGGCCTCAGCTTTCTGAGGATCGGTGGCGCCAATCAGTTTGCGGAAATCTTCTACGGCGTTGTCTTTCTCTAGAATGGCTGCATAAATCGGACCGCTGGTCATAAACGAAACCAGGTCTTTGAAAAACGGACGCTCGCGGTGGATGCCGTAGAATGCTTCTGCCTGAGCTGTGCTCAGCTGTGTGTACTTCAGAGCAACTACTCTGAAACCAGCCTGGATGATGTGGTCAAGGATTTTTCCGGCATGTCCGTTGGCTACGGCATCCGGCTTAATCATGGTAAAAGTGCGGTTGGTGTGCATGAATATCAATCGTTCCTCTCCCAACCTCAAAAATCATGCAAATGTTTCTACCTCTGGAATTTGTGTTGAATTGTTTTTTCACGAGGCTCATTTGTCTGGAATGAGTCAGGAACCAACGGTTCATGAATTTTAATTCGTCAGGCGGTATCTTTGATATTCTTACGCCATGAAAAAACTTGGGTTTACCGCGCTTCTTACCTGGTGTGTCAACATGGGCGCACAGGCTGCAATCCTTCCTGCCAGCATTACCGGAACCACCATCCTCGATGCCGCAAACAGTCCTTACACCATGAATGCTTCTGTAACGGTTGCCAAGGGTGGCAGCCTGCTTGTGATGCCCGGAGTGCGCATTCAGTCCACAGGTTCTTTTTCATTATTCGTGAACGGTGAACTTCAATGTTTAGGTAAAAAGGACAGTTTGATTCGCCTTGAAAACATGGTAGTGGTATTCAATAATGGTTCGGTTGGGTATCATAAAGGAAGTGGAGCGGGTTCCAAATTCGTGTACACACATTTTGCGCCCGGACAGGCGGGAACGGCGGTGCGCAGCAGCAAGGCCGATGTGTTTGCCCATCACTGTGTATTCGAGGATGTTTCCTACGCCATAATTGCCAGTACGGATTCTGTGGACGTTTACCTCAGCAACAGTAAAATTCTGGGCCGAACCAATGGTTATTCCATTTTCAATTCTTACAAAAACTGGCACCTTGAACTCACCGAAGATACCATCATCAATGGTGGTTACCTGTATATGGGCAGCAGCAACATGGTGCAGAGATGTTTGTTCCTTGGCGGAAGCAATACATATTATGGGCTCTACGGTCAGGCACATACCAAACAGGCAGTGATAGAATGTAATTTTTTCAAGAGCATTTATTACGGCATAAACTTGTCTGCACTTGCCTCCGGGCATGGTCGTTTTGTCATCCGGGATAATTTCTTAGACAGCACTTATTACGGCGTGTATTTGCCTTCCATGGGAATTGTGAAAGACAGTTTTACCGTTTCGGGAAACGCCTTTCTGCGCTGCACATACGCGGCATACTTCCTGAACAGTACAAGTATTCCGTTGGTTCAAAACTGGAGTTGGTCCGGGAACTACTGGGGCACTGCAGATACGTCACAGATCAAGTCGCGTATTTACGATCACCGCAGGTATTCCATGATTGCCTTTCAGCTTGATTACCGTGGACACCTCACACAAAGCCCCACTCCTTGTGGTCCGGTTCCCGGTGGATTTACCAGTGGTTTGAACAAAACGCAGAGGATGTTGAATGTAGCTGTTTTTCCCAATCCTTCAGATGGTTCCTTTTGGTTTTCGGTTCCATCTTCTGGCGAATACACCTGGCGTTTGTGCGACCTGAGCGGGCGTTTGCTGAGTGGTGGAATATGCACAGGCACACAGCAACTTGTGCACGGGAAAGGATTAAAATCCGGTACCTACCTGCTTCATTTGAGCAATTCCGAAGGCGTTACTGCCACGCAAAAAGTTGTGTTGCGCTAAGGTTTCATGATTTTTCGGGATATGCGTAGTCGCTAAGGTAGGCGAAACGCTCCGTGAGTGTTCCGCCGCGGGTGATTCTGGCCGCGTCCAGCATGACACTTTGAGCAGCAAACAACTCCGGGATGACATCGTGAAACAGGCGTTCACCGAATTCACTGCTTGCATCGCGGGGCAATTCGTTGGGCAGATTTCCTACGGCCATCACGTCAATGGTATCGGGCAGAAAAGGTGCACAGCGTTCTTGTTTTACACGGTCCCAGCCGAACACCGGATCTTTGATGCTGGTAGCATCCACGGTAATGGGCACGGAGCCTTCCACATCGCAGGAAATATCCGCAATCACACTGATTTTGAAACCAGGCCAGGTGGTATCGGCTTTTTCGAACAGGCGGGGCAGGTCTTCGGTCCAGAAGATGCCATTGATCAGCATGTCACAAACGGGAAGGAAGGAACGGAAACTGCTTTCGTATTCGCTGTGGTGGTTGTAGAAATGAGCTGTGTTCCAAAGCTTACCCGATTTATGCCGGTACAGTTCATGGCTGTTCAGATGCACAAAAACAGGCTGTTCGTAATTGCGGAGGAGGAAATCTTCCGGAGTAACTTCCAAAATATTCAGCTGCCTCAGCAGTTCCAGGGTTCCATTGGCCACACGTCCGGCCCCGGTTAGGGCAATCTTGATGGGTCCGGTATTGATTTTGGCACATTCACGCAGCAGTTCTGCATAGTCGTGGCATTGCCAGGCCGGTTTTAAGGTAAAAGAGCCGCGTTTTCGTCCCCAGGTCAGGAAGGCGTTGTAGGCGCCCACAATTCCGGCCCAGCGACCAAAACCCAGAACCCGTTGACCGTTCTCCCATTTCAAGGTTTCATAGTCATAAAGTTCTATGTTTTTATCCAGGGCGGTGCGCAGCAACTTCTGGTTGTATGGTTGTTTCTTGATGGTATGGGAGAAGAAGAAGTACGTTTTTCCTTCCAGCAAAAACTCCGGAGGCACTTCTTTGATGCCGAGCAGCACGTCGCAATGGTCGAGCTTTTCCACCACAGGAATTCCCGCGAAGCGGTATTCTTCATCGCTAAACGTGCGCGAAGGACTGCTTTCCACCCATATTTTTACCTCCGGGTAGCGTTTTTGAATGCTTACACATTGAACCGGTGTGAGGGCTACCCGTTCATCCGGTGGTGATTTGCGCTCGCGAAGCAATCCAATATTCATGCTGCGAAGCAATAGAAAAAAAGCGAACGCAACTTCATCAGGTGCATGTACATTTAAGGATTGTTTGTTCGGGTGCTTCATCGAAAGATGAAGACTACACGGTCAGCGAAAGCCTGCTTCGCCTGAAAACAGGAGTGTTGTGAAGATGATTTTCTGTGTCCGGGGTTCAGGTATGAAGAGTACAGTTTTCCATCAAGTGCGGGGCGGCAGATGATGCTTGTCATTGCCGGATTCTGAAGCGTTATCTGACTTTAACTTTGGTCCGCATTTATGGACGTAAAAGACAGCAACGGCAATGTATTGCAGGACGGCGACAGCGTCATCCTCATCAAAGATCTGAAGGTGAAAGGCATGAATACCACCTTGAAGCGGGGTACCAAGGTGAGCAATATTCGCCTCACTGAAGACCCGGCGGAAATCGATTGCCGCATTCAGAAAACAGGCATTGTGCTGCGCTGTGAATTTGTGAAGAAGGTTTGACCGCAGGCAGGCTGCGACCGGCCATCTTCATTCATTTTTCCTCTTAGATGCCAATTAATCCTGCATCAGCATTTTGATGTTCCCGACTATATCATGGGGTTCAAACCACTTTACCGGCTTAAGAATCAGGTTGGGCAGGAAACCGGGATGCATGATGCGTTCCGCAAGGGCAGCCGTCAGCCGGTCCACTTCTGTGATACAGGCCCGGCGCCCGGCTTCATCGCTGAGTCCTGCATACGTTACAGCAACCTGCCAGGCAGCAGTACGTGCCACGTGGATGCTGAAATTTGCTACCTGTTCATCGCCCGTTCCTGCTATCCGGTCCAGCAGACGCATAGGCCAACTCAGGCGTGAAAGTTTATCCTGCACCTGATCAACCAAGCCGGCAATCACTTTGTTGATGGTTTCAAAATCGCTCCTGAGCTCCTGAATGGCGGCTCCGGGCGCAATTTGTCCGGCGGCAATACCTAAGTCAAGATTGATATGCGCGTTGATGCCCAGCATTAAATGCTGCAGGATGCATACCTGATTGGCAGTGCAGGCGTTAAATGCTTTGCTCCATGCCATGCCGGGGTCTTGAGCCTGCTTCCATTGCTCCAGCGCATACAAATAGCGATTGCCGAATACCACCATCAGGCGTTCCATGCGCGGACCGTCCTCAAAGCGACCTGAGGCAATTCCCTGAACCACCGCCCGGCTCATGCGGACATAAAGCGCGGTAAAATACCCTGTTGCCGATTTAAGGCCAATGGCCGTTTCAACCTGATGATTAAGGGCATGAACCAGTTCCGCTGAGCTATGTATCATAGCGGGAATATCGAAAATACCGGCAAAAAAGCCTACATCTTCATTCCATTCATGCTCAGCGCTTTACTTTTTTAGGCCGGTCCTGTTGCAAGGGTTTGGGTTCTTTGCGCTGTTTCAGGTTGGCGCGTTTCGCTTCTGCCGTAGGCAAAACCGGCCAGCCTCCGGTAATAGCAAACTCTTCCAGTCGAGGTTTGGTGCTTTCCAGCCAGTTCAATCCGGGCAACACGGCCTTGCCTTCCGGAAGCTGGTTCAGGGGATACACATTTCCTGCGGGGCTTCCATAAAAACGGACTTCGCTGATGCGCGAAGAGTCGAAGTAAAAAGTCATTTCACCACAGGAGATGACGTTGGCACTGCCCAGGCTGCCGTCGTCGTTTTTGATGAAATACACGCTTTTCCCTTCACCCAAAACCCTGGTCTTCCTGATTTTTCGATCGGCACCAAACAGGTGTTCCATGTCGATGCCCGAAATCTGGCTGAAGTGCAGGCTGTCTTCCTTCATGGCTACAAAACTGTTGCGGCGCAAAAGCACCCTGTCTATGCTTCTGTTTTTCATCAAAAGCCTGATGGTGTCGCTGTTGATTTGTGTTTGTTCATTCCACATCATCGGGTTTCCGTACAGGGTAAACAAACTGTCGTGAACCGAATAAACCAAAGAATCACAGGAGGCGGCATAGGCCAACTGTAAAACCCTGGCCTTTTTATACGCCTTGAGTAAACCGCCCTGGCGGCTGCTGTCCTGCAAATACACGAAGGTGTCGGCCTTCAGGTACATGGTATCGCCACCGGGCTCCAAACGCCGCGCCACGGGGTTTCCGTACACGCCCGAGTAGCGCTGCAAACGGTTGTAACGACCGCTGCTTCCGTAAATAATCAGACCTTGCGCAGTATCGCGCAGCACCAGGTTGCCCACAGCATTTCCCGTTCCCGCCTCGCGGTTATAGCTCATGCTGTCGGCGCGAAGGATGTTTTCTTTGGAATAAATCACCACATCTTTGGTGAATTGAGACTTGCCGCTGCGGGTGTTGTACCAGCCGTAATTGCAGAAAATGGTATTGTCGTCGCTTCGGATTTCCGTTGGGCCGAAGAACCAGGCCGTACGTGTGGCGGTATTGTATTGCAGGGTGTCGCCGTACATGCTGTATTCCGGATGCAGCAGTACCACGTTCCGCCTGAAGTACAGGGTTTTGTTCGCCGGATTGTACGAGCCGGAACCGCTTTTCAGGTCAATATCGCCGTTAACAATATGCCCACCCTGATTGTAGAAGCCGATGCGCGTGGTGGTATTGTAGCTGATCCAGGGTGTTTTCAGCACCATCTCGCCATCCGTTAGAACAACATCCTGCTCAATCCGGGCCACCTTGGAGTTGGCATCGTAGCGGATCACGCCGCCGTTCACGGTTACGCCATCTTTGCTCAGTACACGCACATTTCCGGTTCCGTAAAGCTGGTTGGTATTCAGTTCGTATTCGGCGCGGTCGCAGTACACATCGTTGCCATCCTGCTCGAAATGAACATTTCCTTCAAGAATCTGCAATCGCTTCCCGCCGGAAGATTCAAAAGTTAACTGATCTCCCTGCAAGCCCACGGGTTGAGCCGACAGCGACAAACAGCCTCCCAGCAGGGCTGCAAGCATGATTATCTTTGAAGAAGGAAAGCGCAACACGTTCAAAGCGCAAATAACGTGCTAAACAGGTTCAGGCAACACATATCCATGCTGGGCATTCATGCCGAACAGAAAACACCTGTGCTGTTGGCGCTCAGTGGCGGACTGGATTCCACGGTGATGGCATTCTTGTTTCACCGTGCGGGAATTCCCTGTGCTGTGGCGCATGTGCATTACGGTTTGCGCGGAGCAGAAAGTGTGGGCGACATGCAATCTGTGCAGGAACTGGCAGCCCGGCTGAACATGCCATGTCATCTTTCCGATGCTTCGGCCTTCATGCAAGGCTTGCCCAAAGCAGAAATTCAGCAGGCCGCACGTGCCTGGCGCTATCGCGTATTCGGGGAACTCTGTCGCGAACACGGATACCCGTTGCTTGCCTTGGCGCATCATCGAGATGACCAGGAAGAGCATTTCTGGATGTACCGCAAGCGCGGAAATATGCTGAGCGCTCTGGCCGGGATGCCTGAGCGTAGGGTCCTTGGCCGTGAAGAGGGGAGCGCAATTATTGTAAGGCCACTGCTCTTCACAGACAGGAAGGAATTGCGTGCCTATGCGGAGGCTGAAGGAATTACGTGGCGTGAAGACCGCAGCAATGCTTCGCTTGATTACACGCGCAACAGGTTCCGGTTGCAGGTCATTCCTGAGCTCAAAAAGGAAGATTCCGCCGCCTATGCGCGCTTTGCTAAGGCGTTGGCGTTACACCGTGCAGTATTTACGTCCTTTCGCACATCCATCAAGCGGCTTGATGCCCTGTTTGTACGTTTGGAAACCAACCACGAGCAGCAGCTAAACCGGGAAGCCATCTTGAAAGCGCCACTGGGTTTGTTTTGGCTGAAGCAATACCTGGCTTCTTTTGGGTTTCATGCCGACCTATCGGTGCGTATTTTCGCTTCAGGTGAAAAAAACGGACTCCGCTTTCGCGGAAAGTCCGACTGGGAACTATACAGCCATCGCGATGGATGGTTTCTGCTTCCATTGAGCAAGGAAGAGCGGCCCACGAAATACCTCAGCCCGGAACAAACCACCGTGGACTGGCTGGGACAGAAAATCAGCATTCAGTTATTGCCCTTGTCTTTGGCCAATACCTTACCTCGAAACCCGGCCATGTTGCATTTCGATGCGGAAGGGCTGGAGTGGCCATTGGTTGTGCGCAGCGTGCAGCCGGGTGACCGTTTGGCGCGATTCTCGGGCGGGCACACGAAAGTCAGTGATGTGTTTACGAACATGCATGTTCCTGTGTTCCAAAGACCTTTGAAGCCTTTATTGTATTCCGGAGTGGAGCTTTTGTGCATTCCCGGATTGATTCGGTCTGGCGCGTTGAAGGTTACGGAATGCAGTAAAACAGTGCTCGTGGTTTCGTTGCAGGAATGAAGATTGTATTCAAACACCCATCAACAATGGCCCATTGATGGGTTCAGGGTGAAGCCTTCTGGGGGGTTTTTCAAAATTCTAAAAAGAAAAAGGCCGGTACAACCGGCCTTTTTCTTTCATAGCTGAAGCGATGGGATTATTGATCCCACCAAACGGGCTCCATCAGATTCTGAACTACGGTTGCCTTGGTGTTGTACAAACGCTCGTCGATAGAGGTTGGCAAACGGCGGGCAATACCGCTCAGGTTGGAGTTCGGGTTTTTCACCAGGGCAGGGATGCCTGTACGGCGCCAGTCGTTGTAGGGCTCCATCATGGTATAACCAGCCACATATTTATGCGTCATGATTTTTTCCAGGGTGATGCTGGCAGCGGTTTCGCTGGCCTGAGCGGCTACATACGCAGGGTCGGCAGATCCGGTAACCTGAGTAAGGTGTGCCTTGATGGCTTCGTTGTGTGCACCAGCTGCACGGCCTTTGTCGCCGGCGGCCAAAGCGGCTTCTGCTTCAATGAACATGCTTTCCACATAGGTTGCCAGCGGAGTAACGCTTGAAGGGCTGGCAAAATAGCTGCCAATTTCAGAAACGTTCTTCAGGTTGCTGGAACCCAGAGCAGAACCTTCATAGCGACCACTGTCATTCTTGGTGAAGTAGGCAGAGCGACGGGGATCGTTGATGGTGTTCATCAGGTCAGTAAAGGTTTTGCTGGCCTTAATGTAGTTACGGCGAGAAACCTTGACGAAAGCATACCACTGATTGTATTCGTTAGAGTTGGTACCAAATACACAGTTGGCGTCAGCAGCTTCAGAAGTTACACCATAAGCTCTGGCACTGTCAATGGCTTTGAGCGCATCGGTATGCCAGGTGCTGTTGCGCTTGCTGGTGCGCATGTGGTAACGCGCTTTCAGCATGTAGGCAAAACCAATCCATTTTTCGTTGTCGCCGCCGTAGATGAAGTCATCAGCGCCGGGCACAATTACATCATCACCTTTGCTAAGCAGGCTAACCGCTTCGGTGAGCAGGTTCTGCACAGTTTTAAGTACATCTTCCTGCTTGTCATAGGCAGCAGACAGTTGAAGGTCTTCACCTTTCAGTGCATCGCTGTAAGGAACATCACCCCACAAATCTGTGGCAGTTCCGAGCATCAAAGCGGTAAGCACATTAGAAATACCCTGATAGGTTGGGTTGGCAGCACCTGCCTGATTCTTCAGGATGCGCAGATTCTTAAGTCCTCGTGTGTAGATAACATCCCATTCGTTTGAAATATCACCTTCATCCACCACGTATTGGTCGTTGGCTTCTGACTGGAACTGGCAGCCTGCATTCTGTTGCGCCCACATGGAAGTGATGCGGCCCAGGTTACCACCGTAGGTGGCAAATACAGACAGTTCAGATGCTGATAGAATCAGCGGAGGAGTGGCGGAGGCAGGAGCATTCGGAGAAATGTCCTCACCTTCTACATATTTCTTACATCCTGCTGAGAACAGCAGAACGCCCATTGCGATAAAAAGGCTTGTCTTTTTCATAATTTTTGTTCTTGCTACAGGGTGATTAGAAGTTAAATTTCACGTTGGCAATCCAGGACTTCATACCGGGGTTGTTGAAGTAATCAAAACCGCCGATGTTAGAACCTGCACCGGTAAGTGAAGTTTCTGGATCCACACCGGTATAATCGGTGAAGAGCAGTACGTTCTTACCGGTAATACCCAAATCAATGCTCTGGAGGAATTTGCTTCCTACCTTCACATTGTAGCTGATGCCCAATTCACGCAGACGAACCCAGCTTCCATCCTGAATGGCGTTTTCAGATGCATAAGATCCGGCATCGCCCTTGAAGGTACGGAAGTAGTCGTAAGCGCTGATTTTGCGGGTGTTCGGCTGTCCGTCGCTGGCGCGTACACCTTCAATCAGGTATTCGCGGTCACGGGCTTCAGACTCTTTGGTGCGGCCCAGCTGCATCATGCGGCCCCAAGTTCCGTTCCAGATTTCACCACCTTCACGCACATCCCACAGGAAGGTAAGGTTTACACCTTTGTAGCTCAGGGTATTGCGCAGGCCACCATACCATTTTGGATAGGGGCTGCCAATGCGTCCGCGCTTAGGATCAACCAGGGGAAGACCATTGGCACCAATCAGGAGCTGACCTGCTTCGTTGCGGCGCCATTTGGTTCCGTAGATTACACCGTAAGGTTCGCCTACGATAGCATAAGAACCATTGGATGCAAATGCAGCTTCTGTGCTGATTTCATCCACACCGGGAGCAAGTTTCAACACTTCGTTTCTGTTGCTGGCCCAGTTCAGGTTGATGTCCCAGGAGAATTTGTCGGTTTTAACCGGAGTAGCTCCGATCACCAGTTCGATACCTTTGTTCTGCATCTCGCCGGCATTCTGAACTACGCTGCTGTAACCGGTTGAAGGTGCCAGTGGCATGCCGAGGATGATGTTGGTTGATTTCTGGTTGTACAAGGTTACGTCCAGGGTGGCACGACCTTTCAGGAAGCGCAGGTCAAAACCGATTTCCATACCGGTGTTGCGTTCAGGCTCCAGGGCGCTGTTACCCAAACCATTGCTCTGACCGAAACCGTTCATGCCCAGGTAAGGGAAGTTCAAACCTGAAGTGAATCCATCGGTGAAGGTTGGCTGGGTGTAATAAGTGCGGGTAGCGTAAGCTGGCGGGTTGATACCGGCCTGTGCATAAGCAATACGCATTTTACCGTAGCTCAGGATGTTGTTGCTTCCGATGGCTTCGGTGAATACGAATGAAGCGTTTGCAGAAGGATAGAAGAAGCTGCTCTTGGCAGTACCGAAGGTTGAAGCCCATTCGTTACGACCGGTTACGTTCAGGTACAACATGCTCTTATACGCCAGTTCAGCGTTCAGGTACATCGCGGCAGTTTTCACACGGCCGGTGCCGGAGCTTGCATACAGGTTAGAGGCGTTGCTCAGGTTGTAGAAATCAGGAATAGCCAGGTCGCGTCCGCGGAGGAACTGGTCAGAGCTGAAACGGTTGTTTAGGTTGTTACCCAAAATCACGTTCAGGTTCAGGTCTTCATTCAGTTCGCGGCGGGCAGTAATCAGCAGGTCGCTGTAGAACTCCTTGTAGCGCTGGATGTTTTCGTTGATTTCACCGCCTGGAGCGTTGTCTGGCTGGTTGGAACCAACAGCGAACACCTGTTTACGGGTATCGGTGTATTGGTCAATACCTACGCGGTAGGTTACATCAATCCAGTCCAAAGGACGGTAGGTGATGTATGTGTTGCCCAGAATACGGTTCACGTCATCGGTGAATGGGTTTTCGTAGGCAGACCAGTATGGGTTGTCATAGAAGGGAAGGTAGGTGTAGTTGCTACCGTCGGGGTTTTTCCAGAAGTCTTCACCCTGACCACCGCGAAGGTTGAAGTCAACCGGGCTGCGCAGAATAGAGAGCATCACACCGGAAAGGTTACTTCCGTTTTGTGCTCTGGTACCACCGCTGTTGATGAAGTTGATGGAGCTTCCGAAGCTGATTTTGTTGGTCAGACGGGTATCGGTATTCACGCGAACACTGGTACGCTTGAACTCTGTATTTGGAACGATACCGCTTTGGCGAAGGTTTCCAATAGAAGCGCGAACGGTAGTACGCTCACCGCCGGCATTGATGGAGAAGTTATTATTGTAGGCAACACCAGTCTGGAAGAAGTCCTTCATGTTGTCAACTGGATTGGCAACCTTGGGACCCCAGCTAGCCGGAGTACCCGGGTTAGAAGTACCGGCATCAACAATGGTCCAACCGGGAGGAACCACACCTGCGTATGTTTTGCGCACACCGGCAGAGTCAATAGAGCGGCCTCCACCTGTAGCACCCTGACCGTAGGTCATCTGAATTTCAGGCAGCTTGTTCACCTTGCTCCATTCTACAGAGCTGGAGAAGGTTGCGCTGAAGTTCTTACCACCGCGACCGGCTTTGCCGCGCTTGGTGGTGATGATGATGGCACCGTTCGCACCGCGAACACCATACAGTGCAGCAGCAGCAGGGCCTTTTAGTACGTTGATGCTTTCAACGTCGTCGGGGTTGATGTCCACACCACGGTTAGACTGGTTTACCCCTTGCAGGTTCATGTTGAAAGGATAATCGCCTGCAGTGGTTTGTGAGGTGCTGTTGTCGATTGGCACACCATCCACAACCATCAGCGGCTGGTTGTTACCGTTGAAGGTAGCATTACCGCGAAGGATGATTTTTGCAGAAGCACCAGGTGTTCCACCAGAACCCTGAACAAAGGCACCTGCTACTTTGGAGCTGATGGCCTGTACAACGTTCTGTTCGCCGGAACCAGCGATTTCCTTGCCTGATACGTTCTGAGTAGCATAACCCAAAGCGCGCTGCTGACGGCTGATGCCCAGAGCGGTAATGGTGATGGTGCTCATACCTACAGGATCTTCTTCCATGATTACATCCAGCGCATCTGAGCCTGAAGGAATGTCAGAAGTAATACCCTTGTAGTTGTTCAGCAAGAACACAATCTGCTTTGCGGATTGTGGTGCATTGATGGCGTAACGGCCCTCGTTGTCGGTGAAAGTAGAGATGTTCGTACCTTTCACTGTTACGGAAACGTTTGCCAGAGAACTCTGATCCTTGGCGGATTTCACAGTTCCCACGATGAGTCGGGTCTGAGCCCAGGCGTTTACCGCACTGAATGCTCCGATCAACATCATCGCTTTGAGAAGTGGTTTGAAATTCTTCATAGGCGTGTTGTTTGATAGGTATTGGGCGACAATCTTATGCCATTCATCCCGAAAAAACAACTTTATACCGAACCAAGTACCTGTTCTGTCGATTTTATTATACGATTAAAGTTGGGTTAATGACGTTCCTAGAATAGATCAATCCAGGTTTTGGTCCAGCAGGTAAATCATAGCCGCGAGGCTCGCTGCACCCAGGTGTAATTCCCTTCGGTTTACCGATTCAAACACATCTGTTTCGGCGTGGTGATGATCGAAGTAGCGCTGTGAATCTGGAATCAAACCTAGTTGAAGCATGTTTTTATTGATGCTGTTGGGTCCGTGTTTTAGTGGGGCCACATCCACGCCGGCGCCACCTTTTTCAAACAGGTGAATGCCGTATGGAGCCAGCAGTGGTGCCCAGTTTTTCACCTGGGCCATTTGGGTTTCATCTGCATCTAAGGAAAATCCTCTGGGAGTAAAACCACCACGGTCGCTTTCCAGCGCGGCCACATGAAATTCACCATCTTTTTCAGCTCCGGCTGCGTAGGCCGCCGCTCCGCGTGCGCCATTTTCTTCGTTCATCCAGAACACGCAGCGCAGCGTATGCCGCGGCGCATAACCCAGTGATTTTAACAGTCGTAATGCTTCAAAAGCATGCATGCAGCCTGCACCGTCGTCATGCGCTCCTTCACCCTGATCCCAGCTGTCGAAATGCCCACCGAAGGCGATATAGCGATGCGGCAGTTCAGCGCCACGTTCTTCCGCAATCACATTATGCGACCAGCGGTCGGGCAAGGTTTTGCAATCCATGTTCATGGTGAGCACCAGTTTGGGATCTTCGGCAACAACGGCAAGGGTGTTGGCTACGGATGTTGCCACTGCCATCGCTGGAATTTTCGGAAGGCTGTCGGCATAGTGCATTACGCCGGTATGCGGATGCAGGTCGCAGGCATTGCTCATGCTTCTTACCAAAGCGGCCCTGGCGCCATACTTTGCAGCGATGGAAGCGCCGTCTACACGTTGGTATACACAGCCGCCGTAAGCTGAAAATGTGCTGATTTTGGTTTCGTCAAATGCTTCATTGAACAACACAATCTTGTCTTTGAGCTTGCCGGCTTTACCCAGTATTTCCAATTCCTGCTTGTTTCGAACCACACAGAGCGGGCCTGAAATCACACCGTTGGTTCCTACGCTGCCACCCAGGGCGCAGGCAGGCAAACGGAATGCCTTTGCTTTCGTTGCGTTCTTATGTTGTTCCTCCCATGTTTCACAGGCCCAGCCCGCGGTATCGTTGAACTGTCTGAGCCTCTTTTGAAGCATGGGAGAAGCAATTTCTAAGACCTCTGTGCTGCCGCGTTCCCAACAGGGAACCAGACATGGCTGAAGCATCACGGAATCAAATCCGTAACTGCGCAACATGTTCCCCGCCCAGAACACCGCGCGTTCTGCCTGATCCGAACCGCTCAGTCTGCTTCCGTAGCCTTTACACAGTTCTTCCAACCGTTTGTAGGCATGACCGTTTAACAGGGCTTCATCATAAATACGGCGAATGAACAGACTGTCGGCAGCCTTTTGGGCTTTGACTTCCATAGGCAGACAAACGGCGGCCAGGAACAGAAAGGAAATAAGTTTCTTCATTATGGGTTCATTAAGGCAAAAGGACGTATTGACGGGTTTTAACCGCATCCGGATTTTTGCCGGCGGTGGGATCAAAAAGGTATTCCTCGGCGGTATAAGTTTCCGTCTGAATTCCTTTTTTGGAAACGTATTCGCTCAAGGCGCGCCGCGCCGGTCCACCGCGTGCATACCAGCCAGTTTGTTCGGCAGCCAGTGCCTTGCGTTGTGGAAGGTCAAATACATA
>JBIKKI010000166.1:0-4423 GCA_044360435.1 Bacteroidia bacterium | reverse complement strand
GCCAGGTTTTCGGTGCCGAAGAGGTTTTCTTCCAGACCTTCCATCAGCGGAATGGGCTCGGCACTGAGCAGTTCAAAGCCATAGTCGTTCATGGCCAGAGAATAAGAGGCTTCTCTGATTTTGCTGAGCCTGTAGGCCAGCAGCATGGCCATGCCTTCGTGCACCATGCGTCCTTCAAAAGGGAACACAAACAGGTGGTAGCCGCGTTCGGTTTGGTGTGTTTCCAGTAGCAATTCATCGCTGCCGGGCACCGCCGACCGCTGCGCCTGCAGTTCAAGCAGCGGTTTTACCTTGCGCATTTCCACGCTGTTGGCGCTTTTCCAGTGTTCGATTTCTGCGCGCAGCAAGCTGCTCACTTCGTTGCTCAGGCTCATCCTGCCGCCCATCCAGCTGGGTACCAACGTGCTTTTGCGTTTGGATTTACGCACATAGGCAACCATGCCTTCCAGGCGGATGAACTCCAGCGTTCTACCTGCGAATACAAAGGTGTCGCTTGGTTTCAGCCGGGAGATGAAATATTCCTCGATGCTGCCCAGATGTTCGCCGCCCTGCATGCGCACGCTGATGCTCTGTTCACTGCTGATGGTGCCTATGTTCAGGCGGTGCATCATGGCGGCCCTGCGGCTGGTGATATGGTATTTTTCACCCACCAGATGCAACTTCCTGAATTCATCGTAGGCTTCCAATGAAGCGTTTCCTGTGGTGAGGAAGCCAATGCACCAGCGCCATTCTTCTTCTGTAATACTCTGGAATGCATGCGTATGGCGCACCAGGCGGAAGGTTTGTTGTGGTTCGAAGCCGTCGCCCACGGCCAGTGTGACCAGGAATTGCAGCAGCACATCAAAAGAGCGCACCTTGGGGATGCGGTGTTCGGCGAGTTTGTCTTCCATACCGGCCCGGAGCGCAGCCGCTTCAATAAGTTCCAGGCTGTGTGTGGGCAGGAAATAGATGCGGCTTATGGCATCGGGCCTGTGGCCGCTTCTGCCTGCCCGTTGCATGAAGCGGGCCATGCCTTTCGGACTGCCCACCTGAATCACGGTGTCCACCGGGTGAAAATCCACGCCCAGATCCAGGCTGCTGGTACACACCACCGCTTTCAGGGTTCCCTGATGCAGTTGTGCTTCCACCCAGCTGCGCAGTTCTGCGCTGAGGGAACCGTGGTGCATGGCGATGCGACCGGCCAGTTCGGGATTGTGTTCCAGCAAACTCCGGTACCATATTTCCGACTGGCTGCGGGTATTGGTAAACACCAGCGTGGAACCCGACTCCCCGATGATTTGCGTCGCCTTGTCCAACAAACGAATGCCGAGGTGTCCGCTCCAGGGAAAGCGCTCCAGTTCGTCGGGCATCAGGGTGTGCATTTCCGTTATTTTGGTACTGGCTGCGCTGATCAGTTTGGTGTTTCCACCTTCTGGATGCAGCACATCCATGGCTTCCTGCAGGTTGCCAATGGTGGCGGAAATGCCCCAGACTTTCAGTTCAGGTCGCAGATGACGCAGCACGGCCAGAGCGAGTTCTATCTGAACGCCCCGTTTGCTGCCCAGCAGTTCGTGCCATTCATCCACCACCACGGCATCGAGGGCTGCAAAGCGCTTGTTGCCGTCCTTTCTGGCCAGCAGCAAGTGCAGCGTTTCTGGTGTGGTCACCAAGATTTCCGGGGGAAGCAGGTCTTGCTGCTTTTTGGTGGAAGCCGCCGTATCGCCGTGTCGGATGGCTGCCTTCCAGCCTGAGCCAAGTTCCGTGGCCGCTTCCTGTAGCGCTGCACAGATGTCGGAACTGAGGGCGCGCAATGGTGTAATCCAAAGGATGCGCAGTCCTTTGTCGCTGCGCCTGGCATGAAGTGCAATGGCTGGAACACCAAGGGCAAAGGTTTTTCCGCTTCCCGTGGGCGCATGCAGCAATCCACCGCTCAGTTGTTCATACTCGGCGGCTGTTTCCGATTGAAAAGGAAAAGGCTTCCAGCCTCGCTTTTGGTACCAACCAAGGATGTCTGTGCTGCGCATGTTTGCCGGGTGGTAAAAATCGAGGATTTATCGGAATGGTGTTAGATGCATTTTGAAGCTTGGAATCCACTTTTTTAAGTAAAATTAAAGTAAAATAATAGCGAAACATCTATGAACGTCATAAAATATACGTTGAAAGGGTGCAGAAGTGGTTGTGATTGATAAATTTGTTTTTGGGGTTTTGTGACATGTGGGGCTGAATTCGTGGGAAAGGTGTTTTAAAACCCCTGAAACGACAGGTCATATATGCAAAAAATTTACAAAGCGGCATTAGGCATCCTAAGCAGCGTAATTCTGGCGGCGATGCCAACACGTGTTTCAGCACAGGCGAGTGTGCTGGGAACAGAACTGGTTAACGGTTCTTATGCAACGTACAACTTAACAGACCGGGGTGTGTTCCGGCAGGTGCGGCTGCAGGCCACATCATCGGCAAGTTCGGGCACCAGAAAATGGGAGTTTGCCACCGGAACAGCATCATCAACCAACTACAGCACGAACTGGAGGCCGTACAGCGGCCCGGTAAGTTTGGCAGGCTACAATCAGTACATTGCGCCAAACACCGCATTTCCTGCTACAACGGCCACAGCTACGTACAATACCTCATTTGGGGGCAGCAGCGGGTTTCTTCCTGCGGTAGTTTCCGGAAGGTATTACACGGTGAACATCACGGAGCGCAGCACCGGTGCAACACCAGCCAATGAGGCATTGTCGGTACTGGAAACCTCCTTCAATCCGGTGAACATCAGCTCGGTAACACAAAGTCCTGCTACCGGTTCGGTGAACGCCGGAAACAGCGTGTTGGTAACTGCCGCGCTGGCTGCTGCACCGGCCACGGGAGAATGGGTATATTTAAGATACAGCACCAATGCAAGCTTCAGCAGCTCGTCCGTGGTGCAAATGTTTGTACGCGGCAGTGTTGCCCGCGGAATGATTCCCTGTTTTGCGGCAGGCACAACCGTTTATTATTATACTTATACATCATCAAAAACACTCAGCGCCATACAGGCCGATGTTAGTGCTTTCGGCGAAAGCGCCCATGATTTGGCTACCTTGAACCTGGGCAATAATGGTGGTGCTAATTACAGTTATACAGTTGGAAGCAGCAGCAGCTTCAGTGGAACGTACCTGGTGCCGAGTGCATGCTATCCAACCATCAACGCCATGGTGAACGCCTTAAACGGCGGACTGATCAGCGGTCCGGTGCACGTGTATGTGGCGGCAGGACATCAGGAAACAGCGCCAGCAACGGGTATTAACCTGACGGCTACGGGAACGGCCTCCAACCCCATTCAGTTTATGGCGTTTGGCAATGGAGCCAAGCCCCAGATCAAAGCAGGTACCGGAACCAACAGCATGAGTACATCCTCAGCAACGGTGGATTACATCTGGGCTTTGCATGGTTCAGACTATATAAGCATCGATGGAATCAACCTTGCGGATTCCAATACCAGCGGTGCTGCACAGATGGAGGCCGGATTCATTGTGTTCCGCACTTCCAACATCAACGCCTCACAAAATGTAAGCATCCGCAACAGCCGTATCTGGTTTGCCGCCCCGGTATTCAGTTCAGGTCCAAGCTTATTCGAGAATGGAAACAAGGGAATTGCCTTTGTTCCTGTGGCAAACAACGCCATGACCACCACCATTACACCCATTGCGGCTACAGGGCGTTGCCAAAACGACACCATTGAAAGCGATACCGTCATCAACGCATACAGCGGAATCCTGTTCCGCAGCGCGAACGATGCTTCTGTGCCTTACTCATTTATAGATCAGGATGTAGTAATCGGCGGAAATACGACAGCCAAAGGAAACCTGGTTTTGGGATTTGCTGAAAATGGCATTAAGGCCTACAACATCAATAATGTTCTGGTGCAGCATAACCGGGTGGACAACAACAATCAGACAGGTTACACTTCAATTCCGGCAAGTACCGGAATCAACGGCATTTGGATTTCCGGACAAGGACTCAACAACGCCAATACCAGCTGTTTGAACAACTGGGTGCGTGTACGCAATAATGTGGTTGCTACTGCTACCGTTTACGGTATCAGGGTGCTCACCGATTTAGGCGGTAATGCGCGGATGTTTGTTAATGGAAACACCGTAGATCGTTGCTTCAACAGCACTGGAAGTTTCCTTGGAATTGCAGCAACCTCTTTTGTGCGCGATGGGTTACAGGTTATTGGGAACAGAATTACGCATTCCAGAACAAGTTCAGCCAGCGGAAGCTTCACAGGCATTATTTGGGGGAACAGTTCGGGTGCTGCGGAAAAATGTTACGTTCGGGAGAACATCATCAGCGATGACAGTTCAGCGTATCAGTTTACCGGCATCAGCGTTACCAGCAGCGTCAACTACCTGAAGGGATATGAGGTAAGCCGCAATACCATTGGCGGTTTGAATCCTGCGGATGGAAT
>JBIKKI010000165.1:0-4424 GCA_044360435.1 Bacteroidia bacterium | reverse complement strand
ATGAACAATGGTATGCCGAAAGTGCGCGTGAACATGCTGAAAGTGCGCAGCTCTGACCTTCAGGTGGTAGCCGCCACTTTTGGCAGAGGCTATTTCACGAGCGATGGCTTTAATTCTTTTGCGCCAAGGGCCAAGTTTGGTGTGAATACCACAAATGTGTGTCTGAATGGAACCATGAACCTCTATGATTCCAGCGAAAATAAACCTACCGGTTGGAAATGGCGCTTTTCACCCAATCAGGTAGTCTTTGTTTCAGGAACAGATTCCACCAGCCAAAACCCGGTAGTGCGTTTCCTGCAAACAGGAACCTATTCCGTGACCCTGGAAGCTTCCAATGGAAATGGCTTTGGAACAAGTACAAAGAATAACTTCATTACCGTGCAGGATACCATCATTCCAACAGTTCAGGTATTTGCCGCAAAAAATCCTATTTGCCCGGGCGAACAGGCCATCTATAACTACAGTGCAGTGAATGAAGGAACAGCACCTGCGCGCATGTGGTACCTCAATGGATTCATCACCGGAAACAGCGGACCTTCCTATGTGCGGAACAATCCCTCCAACGGAGAAAAAGTCTATTTGATGCTCACTTCGAATATTCGTTGTGCCAGCCGGGCTGCCGTTACCTCAAATACAGAAACGTTAACCATCAACCCAACGCCTGCTGCGGCTGTTATTGACCGCAAAGGAGATTCCTTGTACAGCAAAACCAGCGCAGATAGTTTCTGGTGGTACCTCAATGGAAACCGCATCCCCGGAAACAAGCCAAGCATCCGTGCTTCTGCCGGTGGAAATTACACCGCCCTGGCTTGGAAAGGCGGCTGCGTGAGCGGAAACAGCAACAGCGCCCAGTGGTGGCCTGCTGCCATAAGCCTGCTGGAAAACACAGGCTGGAAATTGTTTCCAAGCCCGGTTCAGGGTAAATATTTTGAATTGGAAACTGAAAGCGACCTGAGTCGCGTTTTTGTAAGCGACCTGAATGGAAGAACCATTGCGGTAGAAGTGCAGAAATTATCTCCGCGTAAGTTCATCCTGCAGTCCGCCGGGCTTTCAGCCGGAACATATATCCTAAATGGCGTGAGCAACGAAGGAACGATCTCAGCGAAGTTCCAGGTAGTGAAGTAAACCCTAGCTTTGTAAATTCGCCCCGCAATTATGGAAACAGAAGTAATGCAACCAGAAACGGCCCTCGACTTTTTGCCGTTGAACGGTACCGATCATATTGAATTTTACGTAGGCAACGCAAAACAAAGCGCCTACTATTACCAACTCGTATGGGGTTATGAACTGGTGGCCTATTCAGGCCCCGAAACCGGAGTGCGCGATCGTGCCAGTTACGTGCTGCAACAAGGTAAAGTTCGCCTGGTGCTCAGCACAGCCCTGCATCCCGATCATGAAATCAGCCGCCACGTGCTGCAGCATGGTGACGGCGTGAAGTTCCTCAGCATTTGGGTGGACGATGCCCGAAAAAGCTACGAGGAAACCACCAAACGCGGCGCTGTTGGTGTTCAGGAACCAACTGAAATGACAGATGAACACGGAACTGTGGTGATCAGCGCCATCCGCACTTATGGTGATACCGTGCACCGTTTTGTGGAACGCAAGAACTACCACGGCGCATTCCTCCCGGGTTATAAAGCCGTTAAGAACAACATTAAAACTACGCCCGTTGGCCTGAAACATGTGGACCACTGCGTGGGAAATGTGGAGCTCGGCCGCATGAATGAATGGGTAGCGTTTTATGAAAAGGTGATGGGCTTTCAACTCCTGATTACCTTCGACGATGAGGATATCAGCACGGAGTACAGCGCCCTGATGAGTAAGGTGGTGAGCAATGGCAACGGATTCATCAAGTTCCCCATCAACGAACCGGCTGAAGGCAAGAAGAAAAGTCAGATTGAAGAATACCTGGACTTCTACCACGGTGCCGGCGTGCAGCACATTGCCATCGAAGTGGAAAACATCATAGAAACGGTGGGCGAACTGCGCAGGCGCGGAGTTGAGTTTTTATACGTTCCGGAAACCTATTATGATGAAGTTCCATCGAGGGTGGGCAGCATCCAGGAAAACCTGGAAGAGCTGAAAAAACTGAACATCCTGATTGACAGAGATGAAGACGGATACCTGCTGCAAATCTTCACCAAACCAGTGGAAGACCGTCCTACATTGTTCTATGAAATCATCCAGCGCAGAGGCGCCAAAAGCTTCGGCAAAGGCAACTTCAAAGCGCTGTTTGAAAGCATCGAGCGCGAACAAGAGTTGAGGGGAAATCTCTAGGCCTTAAGTTCATAAATGCAATTCAATCAGGCGGCTTTCGGGTCGCCTGATTTTTTTTATGTGTAAATAATGCGCTGAAAGGAATCGCAGTCTGAAGTAAATTGCACCCTGATGAAACGCTTGTTCACGGTGCTGTCCTCAGCGGCGCTTGTGTTAAATGTCCATGCTCAGAAATGCAATCCCGGAGTGCTGAATCCTATTTCAAAGTGCTTCGAAATCAACAAGATACTGGTTGATGGTTGCGGCTTGGGTAACCTGGAAGGGGAAAATGAAATGGTGCTTTTTCAGGTGGGAAACAAAGCGCTGAATACCGCGAACATCCAGATTACGTGGCCGAACAATTCGTTTCAGGGCATCGTAAAAAATACCACCACCGCCAATGTGGTGAAAGCCCTCAACAGCAAAATCACCGGATGCGGAAAGCTTGTTGAGCCTGTTTCAGGTGTTTTACCTGCCAATTGCAGGGCAATCCTTTTTGGAAGCACCGCTTTTAATACATCGCTGTACGATTTTGCCGCACTCGACGATACCGTGTATTGCGTATTTCAGGATGCCGGAAACACTGCCGGACATTTTGCCAATTTTCAAAGTGGGCCGGGCGGAAGCAGGACGCTTATTTTTTCTTTTAAGGGTACTTGCGCTGATACGGTGGTATATGACCGTGCCAAACTGGTGAAACTGGATGGAAACCCAGGCGCGGAAAATGGAGCTTATGTAAGTTACACGAATAACGGCGTTCCAACGTACAAAAACGATGGATGTACTGCACTCATGCCTGCCATGATTTTAAATGCCGGAACGGGTGGCAGCTATTGCGGAGCCACTTCCGTGAAATTAAATGCACTCACCGCCTTCGGAAGGTGTTTTTCCTGGAGGGGAGGAAAGGGTAACTTTTCCGATTCTACCAATCCCGGAGCTACATATTATCCTGCCCCCGGCGAAACTGGATTGGTGATTCTGACCGCAGTATTGCGCAACAACTGCCGCAACATTACCGATACCATACGCCTGAATTTTGGCAGCGCTCAGGTTCCGGATGTGCAGGCCGCAAGGCGTTTCCTGTGTTTGCCGGATACCCTGCATTTCAGCCTCAGCAATCCTTCAAACCATACCGTTCAGTGGACAGTAAATGGAAAAGGCTCGCTGAGTCCACAGTCTAATTCCGGTGCTGTGTACAATACACATCCTTCTGATTCCGGTTGGTATTTCGTGCAAGCCAGCTGGAAGGCCGGTTCCTGTACTTCCTCAGATACCGTTCAATTCTTCGTTGCACCCAAACCAAGGCTCAGCTATACCACGCCGCCCACGGATGTTTGTTTGCCGCATCCCGATGTGCCGCTGTTCGGCAACGGAAATTGGTTTATCAACGATACCTTGGCAACAAGCCTTCAATTCAAATACGCCGGTACCTATAAACTGCGTATGCAGCGCTGCAGTGCACCGGGTTGCTGCAGTCAGACAGATTTTTTGGTGAATGCACATCCAAAGCCGGCAGCAAGCATTATTCCTGTTAAAGGTAGTTTTAAAACAGGAACTTTAATTGCGTTCAGCACCCCAACAAAAGCCAAAATTTTTGATTGGAACTTTCAGGATGGTGATCCTGCTACGGCTTCCAAAGCCAATGAGAATGTACGTTATGCAAATAAAGGCATCAAACAAATCCGTCTGATTGTACAGGACAGCTTCGGCTGCATGGATACTGCACTCGCGGAAATTTCCATCGAAGATGAACCCTTGGATACTTCCGAAGTGAACATCTTCGTGCCCAATGTATTTACCCCCAACAGCGATTCCATCAACGACTATTTTTATCCGGAATTGAAAGGGATAAATAGTTTTCAGATGTTGATTTACAACCGCTGGGGACAAAAAGTATTCGAAACCTACACCAAAGAGGGAAAGTGGAATGGCAAAACAAGCAATGGTCTGCTTTGTCCTGAAGGCGTTTACTACGGATTAATCCGGGCCACAGATTTCAAAAACAAGCAGTACGAAATCAGCGTCACCATCACGCTGCTCCGCTGATACGGGGGTTTTCCCCACAATGTGTTCATCCTGATTTTACAGTTTGTGTTTTAGGCTTGAACATTGCATATGCATGACTTGCGTCCCATTTCAGAAATTGCTGCAGATTTAGGAATTCCGGC
>JBIKKI010000049.1:0-15277 GCA_044360435.1 Bacteroidia bacterium | reverse complement strand
AAAGAAATATGCAGGCTCTTTTTTGCCCGTGTGATGCCCACATAGAACAGGCGACGCATTTCTTCCTCGTCCGTATCACTCAGGTTCTCCAGATTCACCAGCACCTCTCCCAGGCGGAAAGGCAGCTTGATGGGGCCCGCTTTTTCCCATTCTTCGTAGTTGGCGCCAACGATGAATACATGTTCCCATTCCAGACCTTTGCTGCTGTGTGCCGAGCTGAACACTACGCCTTCGCCGGTACCCGCGCGCTGCTCTACATCAACGGTGATGCCCAGGGTTTGACGCCTGGCAATACGTTCCAGCAATTTGTTCAGACTGAGGTTCGGATCAAGGGCGTTTTCCTCCTTTACCAGGTTGTGAAAGCTGTGCAGCACTTCCACCTGAAATGCCGGGTCTTCACTTTGCATCGCTTTGCGCAGGAAACCGGCCTTGGCGATGATCTTTTCCAGCAGCACGGGTACCGTCCAATCCGCCGCATGACCCAGCCAATATTCAATGTCTTCATGCAGGCGCCGCAGTTCGGTGAGCGCTTCCCCATTCAGGAACGGAGCCTTTTCAGGCGCTGCACAGATGTCGGCAAATGCACTGCGCCAGTTTCTGTAGTTTTTGAAGATGAACGAAGCCAGGGTTGCCACGCTGATGGGTTGGATGTTGTACAATCCATAATGCAGGATGTGAAACAGCCGGTGCTGCCCGGAATGGGATTGCTCCAGCTCGTCTTTCAGGTAGCTGGTGAATTCCAGCAGCTGGCCAATAAGCGGATCTTCAAGGATGTTCAGCGGTTTGCGGGTATTGAAGGGCAGTTTACGGATGCGAAACTCGCGCAGCAGTGATTCCGATTGGGCGTGCTTTCGGTACAGAACGGCGATTTCGGTGGGCTTCACGCCATTTTGTATCAAAGCCTCTATCTGATCGGCAACCCAAATGGCCTCGTGTATTTCGTTGGGTAACTGCACCAGCACGGGCAAATCCGGAATTGCAGCATGCGTTCCTTTTGCAATGAGGTTCTTGCTGAGCCCCGGAACCTGATTTACCAGGCGCATCTTGTTCAGGCCAATCAGCGCCTGTGCCGCGTTCAGCAGCGACTGGCTGCTTCGGTAGTTTTCCTCCAGAACCACGGTTTTTAAATGCTCCTGATACCGCTGGGCAAAGTCGAGCACGTTTTCTACGTTGGCTCCCTGAAAGCGGTAAATACTCTGGTCGTCGTCGCCCACCACAAATACGTTTGGACTATCCCAATGCCCGGTAAGCAGTTGCAGCACATGATTCTGAATACCGCTGGTATCCTGATATTCATCTACCAGTACATAAAGAAACTGTTCCTGGTATCGGGCCAGCAGTGATTCATTCGTTGAAAAATGCTGCACCACCCATCGCTGCATGTCTTCATATTCATAAAGGCCACGTTCGTTTTTGATTCGGTTGTATTCATCAAATAAAACAGCTCCTGCCTGCAGTTTGGCAAGTGCCTTACGCAGCGGTGCGGCCAGTCTTTCATTGATTTCCCCGGTTTTTTTATAGGTGTAATCTTTGTTAAAAGGCAGTTGTTGGAGGTAGTTGGCGGTTTTAATCTGAATATCAGCACTGCTCAGGTGTTCTTTCTGCATTACACTGAACAGGCTTTTCAGATCCTGACGGGTGCGCGCCGCATCTTCATTGTAGGTTTTCAGCACGTGCTCCGGAGGAAGCGCATGCAACATCTCGATGATCAGTTCTTCGCGTTCCAGGTCGTCCATCACTTTCAGGGCACTGCGCCCGAAGACTTCCGGATTTTCCATAATCACCCGATTGCAGAAGGCGTGAAAGGTATGAATGTTCACACGATAGGCTTCTTGACCCATAAATTCAGTGAGGCGGCGTTTCATGGCGATGGCACCCGCATCGGTATAGGTAAGGCAAAGAATGTCCTGCGGACGGGCATCGGTTTTGGTCAGGATGTTGGCAATTCGCGAAGCAAGGATTTGCGTTTTTCCCGTTCCGGGTCCGGCAATGACCATCACGGGGCCTTCAATGGCTTCCACCGCCTGAAGTTGTGCCTGATTTAACGTACTTAAATAGGATAAAGGTTCTTTCATGTTGCAAAAACAACAAATTTAAATCTTCAGAAAGCCTGCACCGTAGATTGTTTTCAACGCCTGCCGGCCATGTGCGCTATTTGGTTCATGCCTACCTTTGTTTGATGACTGTACAGGAAGCACAGCAACAAGTTGATGCATGGATTAAAACCCACGGCGTTCGGTATTTTAATGAATTGACCAATACCGCTATTTTGATGGAAGAAGTGGGTGAGCTGGCCCGAATTATGGCCCGCACTTATGGCGAGCAAAGTTCTAAAGAAGGCGAGAAACTTGATTTGGCCGATGAAATGGCCGATGTGCTTTGGGTACTCTGCTGCCTGGCCAATCAAACCGGGGTGAATCTGGAAGAGGCATTGAAACGCAATTTTGAAAAGAAAACGCTGCGCGACCAAAACCGACACCGGAATAACGAAAAATTACAGGATTAAAACCTTTAAAAAGCGTCATTATGGCGTTGTTTTGGGTGATTTCTTGTTAAAAGGTGTCACTATGGCGCATTTTAGAACGTGGAATTGAACTTGATTTCATGGAGCAACAACACATAAACACCATGATTATCAAGAAATCAATTCCCACCATGATGGATGTATTTCATCCTTTTTTCAACATGAACCTGTTGCCTGAAGGAACAGTACCAACTGCTTCAGATTTCAGGCCGGCGGCTTCGGTAATCAGCGAAGCACAAAGCGTCACCCTGTTGATTTCCCTGCCCGGACTGAGCAGGGAGGAAGTTCAGGTGCAACTTGACGGACAAGTGCTTCGCGTTAGTGGAACACGTAAAAATCCGTTGGAAGACGAAGAGAAATCAAAAATTTCGGGTGAAATCAGCTTTGGAAACTTCAGCCGCAGTTTTCAGCTTGCTGAACACCTGAACGGAGCCGCCATCAGCGCACACATGGAACACGGCATGCTGCGCATCCATGTTCCGTTTAAAGAGCAGTCGGTTCCACGACAAATTACAATAGCATAACACTGAACCTGCCCACATCCGAAAGCCGTCTGTCACAAGACGGCTTTTTTCATGAGCATACATGCCATGCATCAGTAGGTAAACTCTGGGGCGGTGGTGCGCATACGTTGCCAAGCCCTGCAAAGCTTTGTACCTTCGCGCCCTAATTTCAGGACTCTGGATCATGAGTATCCAAATTGTGCCCGTTTCTTCTGCTGCCGATGTTCGGAAATTCGTTGAATTTCCATTCGGTCTGTACCGCAGCAATCGTTTTTGGGTTCCGCCTCTGAAAAAGGCAGAAGCCGATATGTTGGACCCAAAGAAAAATCCAGCCTGGGAACATTCCGATGCCCAGTTCTGGATTGCGTTGAAACATGGCAGGCCGGCCGGCAGAATTGGTGCCATCATCAACCACCTGCACAACAAAAAAACCGGCGAACAGCTGTGCCGTTTTACCCGTATGGAGTTTGTTGACGACCGCGAAGTTTCGGCTGCGCTGATCGAAACCGCGGTAAACTGGGCCAAAGAACGCGGCATGCAGGGCGTTCATGGTCCGTTGGGCTTCAGCAATCTGGACAGCCAGGGGATGCTCGTGGAAGGTTTTGATTATATGCCTTCCATTGCTTCCGTTTACCACCTTCCTTATTATCAGCAACATCTTGAAGCTATGGGCTTTGAGAAGGAAATAGACTGGCTGGAGTTTCGCCTTTTTGTGCCGAAGGAAATCACAGAAAAGGTGAAGAAAATCAACGAGCTCACAAAGGCGAGGTATGGATTCAGGGTACAGACATTCACCAAAATTTCCGATGTGCTTCCTTACGGACGCGACATGTTTGGTGTACTCAACCGCGCTTTTGAAGAACTGTTCAGTGTGGTTCCATTTGGTGGAGACCTGATGGATTTTTACATCAAGAAGTACATATCCTTGTTGAATCCCAATTTTATTAAGCTGGTGTTTGACAAGGAAGACAAACTGGCCGGATTCATCATCGGCGTTCCCTCGTTGTCCAAGGCCATGCAAAAAGCCAATGGAAGTTTGTGGCCGCTGGGCTGGTATCACATCAGTCAGGCATTGAAAAAACCGAAAGAGGCGGATTTGTTCCTTACAGCCGTTGAGCCACAGTATCAGGGCGGTGGCCTCACTGCCATGCTTATTCTGGAACTGCAACAGTCGCTGTTGGACTTTGGTGTTTATGAAGTGGAAACCACGGGCATGATCGAAACCAACCAGAAAGCCATTCAAAACTGGAAGAATTTTGATCACATCCAGCATAAACGCAAGCGTTGTTACCGGCGAATGTTCTGAGGGTGGCGACGTAAATTCGCCCCATGGATAAACCATCGCTGCCCTCAGGTACCCGCGATTTTGCGCCGGCCGTCATGGCCCGCAGGCGTTATATTACCGGAACCATTGAACGCATTTATCGCCTGCATGGCTTTGCGCAGTTGGAAACACCAGCCATGGAAAACCTTTCTGTATTGCTGGGGAAATACGGCGACGAAGGTGATAAGCTGGTATTCCGCATCCTGAACAGCGGTGATTTTTTATCGGATGTACCCGAAGCTCAACGTGCCAATTCCGAAGCCAAAACCTTGCTTCCATATGTGGCCGCAAAAGGGTTGCGCTACGACCTTACCGTGCCTTTTGCCCGATTTGTGGCTATGAACCGGCATCAATTGCAGTTCCCTTTTCGCCGCTACCAAATCCAGCCCGTTTGGCGTGCTGATCGCCCGCAGAAAGGCAGGTACCGCGAATTCTGGCAATGCGATGCCGATGTAATCGGAACCCGCAGCCTGATGGCAGAAGCCGATTTGCTGCTCATCATGCATGAAGCCTTTACCGCCCTTGGCCTCCCGGATTACCGCATCAGGGTAAGCAACAGGCTGATCCTGGAAGCCATTGCCGAACATGCAGGCCGCCCGGAATTGTTCAGAGCCATGGTGGTGGCCATCGATAAATGGGATAAAATAGGTGCCGACGGAGTGAAACGCGAGCTGGGATTGGCCGGATTTTCCGAGGAACAAACCATCACCGTGCTGCATTGCATGCAGCAGCAAGCGCTGAACCCCGATTCCCTGGATGCGCTCGCGCAGATTCTTGCAGCGTATCCCAAAGCGCAACAAGGACTCGATGCCTTGCGCACCGTGCTTGCCAGCGGACTTAAGGCTAATTTGGTTCTGGACACCACCCTGGCCAGAGGTTTGGACTATTACACCGGTTGCATTTTCGAAGCAGAAATTCCCAATTCCGGTTTTGGCAGTGTGGCCAGTGGCGGTCGCTACGATGACCTTACCGGTGTTTTTGGCGTGAAGGACCTTTCCGGAGTGGGTATTTCTTTCGGTATCGACCGTTTGTATGATGTGCTGGAAACCCGTGCAGCATTTCCTTCCGGTTTGGATATCAGCACAGAACTGTTGATGTGTCCCATGGATGAATCCTGCATGAGTGCTTGTTTTCAGATGGCTATGGAATTCCGCAGGCTGGGTGTTTCTGCAGAAGTTTATCCAGATCCGGCCAAGCTGCGCAAACAGCTCGACCATGCCAACCAGCGCAATATTCCTTATGCCGTAATTGTAGGCAGCGAGGAAATGAATACGGGCATCTTCCCCTTGAAACACCTCAGCCAGGGCAGTCAGGAAATGCTGTCACTGCAGGATTTATACAGTCGCTTTCGTTCATGATACTTCCGCACCACCTCAACTTCGCAGACCTTCATGCTTTGCGTTCATCCACGACACCTCTGGAGTTAAGTCCGGAAGCCTGGATAGCAATAAATCGCTCATATTCCTTCCTTGAAACTTATATGGCCCGTGCGGAACGTCCGGTCTATGGAGTGAATACCGGTTTTGGCTCTTTGTGTGACGTGCAGGTTTCCACAGAAAACCTTGAAGAATTACAACGCAACCTGCTCATTACCCATGCAGCGGGTGCGGGCGCTTTTTTGCCACATGGATTGGTGCGGCTCATGCTGCTGCTCAAAATCCATGCGCTGAGCAAAGGGAACTCTGCCATCAGTCCCGCGCTGATGAAGGCTTTGTTGTGTTTGTACAACAATCCGTTTCTTCCTCAGGTGCACGAACAAGGTTCTTTGGGTGCTTCCGGCGACCTTGCTCCTTTGTCGGAGTTGGTTTTGCCTTTAATTGGCCTGGGAAACCTGGTCAATGAACAAGGTGAAATCAAAAGTGCCGAAACCTGGTTGCAGGAACAAGGCCTGGAACCGCACAAGCTGCATCCCAAGGAAGCCCTGGCGCTGATCAACGGTACACAGTTTATGCAGGCACTCGGGCTTTTTCAGCTGTGGGAGGTCGAAGTGCTGTTGCAACAAATTCCGCGTGTTGCAGCCCTGAGTATAGAAGCTTTTCAGGGGCGTTCTGAACCTTTCATGCCCCAACCGCATGCCATCAGGCCACATCCGGGACAGATGCAGGCGGCTGCGGAAATCTACCGGCTCATGCAGGAAGCAGGCACTGCGGGCAGACAAACAGCCTATGTTCAGGATCCTTATTCATTCCGTTGCATCCCACAGGTGCACGGCGCTTCCATAGATGCCATCAGCCATGTTCGGGATGTGTTTTTCAGGGAAATGAATTCGGTGACAGACAATCCCAATGTGTTTCCTGAGGATGGATTGGTGCTTTCTGCAGGCAATTTTCACGGACAACCCCTGGCACTGGCCGCCGATTACCTGGCCATGGCCATGGCCGAACTTGCCGCCATCAGCGAACGGCGAACATATCTGCTGATCAGCGGACAGCGCGGACTTCCTCCGTTTCTTGCCGAAGATCCAGGATTGGATTCAGGCTATATGATTGCGCAATATTCCGCCGCTTCCATGGTCAGCCAGAACAAGCAGTATTGCACGCCGGCGTCGGTGGACAGCATTATGAGCAGCAACGGACAGGAAGACCACGTGAGCATGGGCGCCAACGCAGTGTTGAAAGGGCTTAAGGTGTTGGAGAATACCAAAATGGTTTTGGCCGTTGAGTTCACCTGCGCCGCCCGGGCACTTTCCCTGCGCAAGCAGGTGGCCATCGCTCCGGAACTGCATACATGGCTGGAACAATGGAAACAACCAAACCACCGAACCACGCCCATGAATCAAATCATGGAACAGGCAAGGAAATTTCTGTTTCCCTGAGGCCATCCGGCAATATCAAATGCCTGTGCGCTTATGTAAATTGCGGGCATGGATATGAACAGTTACCTGGAAGCCAATAAACAGCGCTTCCTTGACGAATTATTCGACTTGCTGCGCATCCCGTCCATCAGTGCAGACAATCGTTTTGCGGGTGATGTGCGCCGGGCGGCCGATTTTATCAAAAACAAACTGCTTGAAGCCGGTTGCGATATGGCAATGGTGGAAGAAACACCGGGTCATCCCATTGTTTATGGTGAAAAAATCATAGATCCGTCTTTGCCAACGGTGCTCGTTTATGGTCATTATGACGTGCAGCCCAGCGTTCCGGACGATTTGTGGACTACACCTCCTTTTGAACCTCAGATCCGTGATGGCAACATTTATGCCCGTGGTGCCTGTGATGACAAAGGCCAGATGTACATGCATGTAAAGGCCTTTGAAATGATGCAGCAAACCGGAAACCTGAGCTGCAACATCAAGTTCATGATTGAGGGTGAAGAAGAAGTTGGTTCTGCCAGCCTCAACGCCTATTGCAAAGCGAATAAGGAACGCCTGAAGGCAGATGTGATTCTGGTCAGCGATACGTCCATGATTGCCAACGACATTCCCAGTCTTGACGTTGGTTTGCGCGGTATCGCCTACCTGGAAGTGAAGGTTACCGGACCAAACCGCGACCTGCACAGCGGTGTTTATGGTGGTGCTGTTCCGAATCCAATCAACGTGTTGTGCAGCATGATTGCCAGCCTGCACGACGAGCATCGCCATATTACCATTCCCGGTTTTTATGAAGATGTGCTCGAACTGAGCGCTGAAGACCGTGCGGCCCTGAATATGGCTCCCTTTGATGTAGAAGCGTATAAAAAAGACCTGAACATCGGAGATGTTTATGGTGAACATGGCTATACCACGCTGGAACGCACCGGAACCAGGCCAACCCTGGACGTGAACGGAATTTGGGGCGGCTATACCGGAGAAGGTTCAAAAACGGTACTTCCTTCTGTAGCACAGGCGAAAATTTCCATGCGTCTGGTTCCAAACCAGTCCTCTGAAAAAATTGCAGAGATCTTTGCCAAACACTTCAAGAGCATTGCTCCGCCGAGTGTGAAGGTAGAAGTGATACCCCACCATGGAGGCGAGCCTGTGCTCACACCTACCGATTCAATTCCTTACAAAGCGGCGGCTGCTGCCATCCGCCAAACCTTTGGAAAAGATCCCATTCCAACACGCGGCGGCGGAAGCATTCCCATCATTGCGTTGTTCGAACAGGAGCTCGGCATCAAAACCATGCTCATGGGCTTTGGTTTGGACAGCGACGATATCCATTCTCCCGACGAGCATTACGGCTTGTTTAATTACTACAAGGGAATTGAAACCATTCCGTACTTCTTCCAAAATTTCGCGAAGCTGCACCAGGGCTGAGTTTCGATAAAATCAACCATAAAAAATGCCGTTCGAAGGAACGGCATTTTTTATGGTTTCAGGTGAAGGAGGATGCGTGCATTACCATATCAGCTGCACGGTTCCGCTGAAGGTGTTTATTCGGGAAAATGCCCCCAGATTCAGGCGATAAGAAAAACGCCAGGTATAAGTTTCCGGCATACACACTTCGCCTCCGTAGGTTCCATCCCAGCGAAACTCGGTATCTGTGTTTTCATAAACCTTCTGCCCCCAGCGATTGAAAATCTTCAGGCTGATGGGCGTGATGTCTTTACCGGTGATTTCAAAAAACTCGTTAAATCCATCCCTGTTTGGGGTGAATGCCGTGGGAATGAAGAGGTTGCAAATATTCTCCTGCAACAAAACATTAACCGCATCAGAGGCAGACCCGCAGGGATTGGTCACATCCACGGAATACGTTCCCGATTGGCTCACCAGAATCACGCTGTCGCTGCTTCCGGTGCTCCAGCGATAGGTTGACTTGGGCCAGGTTGCAGACAAGTAGATAAATCCGCCTTTGCATAATGAAGTATCAGAAGGCAGGCGCACCTTGGGCCCGGAGCCGATGAATACGTTGATGTCATCCTGCCAGCTGCAACCGTTTTCAGTGACTTTCAGCGCGTAATTTCCGCTTTGGGACACGGTGATGGAGGATGCAGTGCTTCCGGTACTCCAGGCATAATTTCCGGTTTGTGCGGTGCTTAACATGACTGTTCCACTAACACATTCGTTGATGTCGCTGCCCAGACTAAACTGGGGAATGGGTTTTACGGTAACTGCCTGCACAGTAGTGTCCGAACAAACGGTATCACTCACCACATACGAAATAGGGAAGGTGCCAACCAGGGAAGGCGTAAACTGATTCCCGCTGATGCCGGTGCCCCAAAACAGGCCTCCCGGAACTGCAGGTGTCAGCGTGACGGGCGGGTCATTCAGGCAATAATCAGGAGCCAGGCCGGAGAAGGCCGAATTTAATGAGGGCGTAACCTGAACCTGAAAGGTATCCGAACCAACACAACCCTGGTTGCTTTGGGCCCGATGTATGACGGTATAGGATCCTGTACCGGCATACTTGTGTGTTGGATTTTTCAATGTGCTGGTATTCCCATCTCCAAAATCCCAGGAATAGCTGATGATGTCTGGCGTGAAATTGTCGAACTCAAAAGACTGATATTTCAGGCACTGAACCGCATCATTTACATAGCTGCTGGTAGAAGGATCGGGTTGCACAACCACATCCAGATAGCCGCTGTCTTTGCAACCGGTTCTGTTGTTTGAGTAATAAGTTTCAACCAGGTGTTTGATGCGGTAATTGCCGGCTTTGTTGTATTTCTTTTTTGGCGCAGGAAGGGTATTTGTTTCACCATCCCCGAAATCCCAGAGGTAGTCGAAGCTCAGCTTGTTGAAGATCCGCGTTGAATCTTTATTGATGGTTTGAAAACTATTGTTGTACAAACATTGAACGGTATCATTTACCCCGATGCGGATGAACATGTTTGGAATAACCAAGGTTGCCTTTGGGTTGGCGAACACGTTCGGGCAACCTAAGGAAGGCGTAACTGTAAGGCTGGTAAAGTAGTTCCCTCCATTGGCATAACTGTGCGTAGGGTCTTTTGCGCTGCTACTGTTGCCATCACCGAAAGTCCAGAAATAGGTAAGTCCAGTAAAGCTGGAGGTGGTTTTATTGGTGAAGCTGAACAGGTTGTTGAACTGGCAAGAGTCTTGGTATGTGTATGAAAAGTCAACCTTGAGGAAATGTGTTCTGATGTTTCCGCGTGCAGGATTGGTGGTCAGAAAATCAGGAAGGTTGTTGTCGTGCTCGAATACTGCGATATGATAATCGGTATTCGATTTCAGGCCTGTAATGGTTACGTTGTTGCCCAGGAAGTTGTACACGGCAAAGTTGCCGGTTCCAATTTCCGAACCTGTTCCAAAGGCGCTGAACGAGGTGTAAGACATGCCGTCTGCAGGATTGGCATCCACGGCGGAACCTTCTTTAACCAGCACAATGCAGCGGGATCCGTTGCCTCTGGTCCAGTTGATGCGCACACTGTTGCAGGTCAGGCTCTGGAAAGTAACGGAAGAAGCCTGCACTGTTGGTTCAGCGGCATGAAGCGTAGGAATGGATGTCGCCAGCAAGGTGAGCGCCAACACCCATCTGCCGAATACCCCGAAATTCATCACACGCAAATATAAGAACACCTGCTTTGAATGCACGGTGTATCATCATAACAATGTAAAATAGCCGTCTTAAACAATTTCTATCACATCAGATTCAGGGATGCAGGGTTCACCCCTCATGCGCAGCAGCACTTGTGCCACGGTGAGTACATCCTTCTGACAGTACTTCTTAATCCGTTCCAGGTCTTGTTCTTCGTAGTAAACGCGGCCCACCTGACTTCCATCAATATCGTCTTTGGGTGTGGGGATATTCAGAGCTTTGGCCAGCAAAGCCAGCGATGTATAGTTCTTGAAATCGCCGAATTTCCACAGTTCCATGGTGTCCAGGTGTTGAATTTCCCAGGGCTTCTTGCCGCCCATGTCCAGCAGCAGCGGCAACCTGATTCCCTGTATCGTCATGCGGCGTGCCAAAAAAGGGAAATCGAATTCTTTACCGTTGTGCGCGCACAGGATGAAGTCTCTTCCGTGAAATCTGTTGTGGAGCAGGTTGGCAAATTGACGAAGAACGTCCTGCTCTTCATGTCCGTAGAAGGAAGTAATGCGGAATCTGTAATGCTCGTTCCAGGGTTGGAAAATACCGGCGCTGATGCATACAACCTTGGCGAATTCGCTGTAAATGCCGGCCCGATGATACGCCTCTTCAGGTGTTTGATCGCGGGCTATGTTCTTTGCCTTTAAGGCCCATAAGTCTTGCCATTCTGCATCCAGATCTGCAAAATCCCTGGCCGCCGATACGGTTTCTATATCCAGTACCAGCACCTTGCTGAGGTCGATGTTCCGCAATGCTTCCATGTGTTGCCGTTAATGTGAATGCAGCGTAGTGCTTTCTTTGGTCGAAGATAGCTTTTTGCCCTTGCTGTGCAGTATCTGTTTCAGTCTGGAAACGAGGTTAAATGTTTACAAACGGCTTGATACACATCCTTTTTGGTGTAAATTATGAACGGAGTCCGGATAAAAAAATTAACAATTGTACCTGAATTGCCACAGTTGGTTCAGTTTGCGTTACGGTATTTTACCGCCTGGGGAACTATTGTCCTGGTTTTCCGGGCAGTCTGCTGTTCAGGAACAACTGGAAGCTGCAGGCCCGTCCGATCTTATTCCCGGCGCCTGGAAGCAGCGTCGGCCCTTGTCCTTGCCTTCTGAAGATGCCGCCTTACTGCCGGTGCTGGCACTTACCGACATCAATGCGGTATCGGGTATTCCGGATTTTTTTCGGGAAGCGGCAGCGAAAGGGATTCCCGTGGCCGGCGGTGTGGATGTGCGCAATGGCGCCAGGCAACTCTTTGTGGTTTTGGCGAAGAATGAAGCAGGCTTCGAGGAGTTGAACCGCTGGCTGAGCCGATACCTGATGTACAAGAAACCATTTCCCATACAGGCGCCTGCCTTCGCGCATTGCCTGGTGATTTACCCCTTTACCCAGGCGTCGTTGCCGCAGTTTCCTCATCGGCTGCGCGACTTTGAATATGTTGGGGTGAAACCGGCAGATTTAGGAAAGTTGTATGCTTCTGCATGGCGACGGCAGCCTGAAAAACTGACGGCATTATGCACCGCCACCTTTCGCGATAAGCTTGATTTCAATACCCATCGTCTGCTGCGGTGTATCGATAAAAATTGTCTGCTGAGCCGTCTTGCGCCGGAAGATACCGGAAGCAGCGAGGATACCTTCCGCAGTATGGATGAGCTGATGCTGCAGTACCGCGATTATCCGCAACTGCTGCAGCGCAGTTCGGAGTTGCTGGCGCAGTGCAGTTATCGTCCTCAGTTTGGCCGCAATCAGAACAAGTCAACTTTTTCCGGCGATGCCGCCGAAGACCAACGTTTGCTTCAAACCCTGGCCCGTGAAGGTTTTCTGTTCAGGTATCCGCAAGGAACAGGACCGGCGCTGGAGCGACTTGAAAAGGAACTGAAGGTGATTGAATCATTGGGTTTTACGGCATATTTCCTCATCAGCTGGGATATTGTGCGGTATGCCCAAAGCCGTGGCTTTTTTTATGTGGGAAGGGGCAGCGGAGCCAACAGCATTGTGGCCTATTGCCTGCGCATCACCGATGTAGATCCGGTTGAACTTGATTTGTACTTCGAGCGATTCATCAACCCTTACCGAACCAGTCCGCCCGATTTTGACCTGGATTTTTCGTGGCGCGACCGGGATGACGTTACGCGCTACATTTTTGAGCGTCATGGCACCGAGCATACCGCCCTGCTTGCGGTGTACAGCACCTTCAAAACCAATGCGGTATTGCGTGAACTGGGTAAGGTGTTTGGCCTTCCCAAGGAAGAAACGGACCGCATGCTGGAACGATTGCCGGGACAGCCCAAGCCTCTGGATCGAACGTCCAATGCACAGGATGTTCAGGCACTGATGCTGCGCTACGCACACCGAATCCATCAAATGCCCAACTATCGAAGCATCCATGCCGGCGGCATCCTCATCAGCCAAAAGCCCATGTATTGCCACAGCGCTACCGATATGCCGCCGAAAGGTTTTCCTACGGTACAGTTCAGTATGCTGGAAGCCGAAGATCTGGGCCTGCATAAGTTCGACATCCTGAGCCAGCGCGGGCTGGGGCATATCCGTGATGCCGTGCACATTGTTAAAGAAAATAAAGGTGTGGATATAGATATTCACCGCATCCAGGAGTTTAAAAACGATACGCGTGTCAACAAACTGATCAGCAGCGGACGTACCATGGGCTGTTTTTACGTAGAAAGTCCTGCCATGCGGCAGCTGTTACAGAAGTTAAAGTGCAACGATTACCATACATTGGTGGCAGCCAGCAGCGTCATCCGTCCCGGGGTGGCCAGCAGCGGCATGATGCGCACCTATATCCTCCGCCATGTAGATGTGCAGGAGCGCAGGAAGGCCCATCCGGTTATGCTGGGAATCATGCCTGATACCTACGGAGTGATGGTGTATCAGGAAGATGTAATCAAAGTGGCGCACCACTTTGCAGGTCTGGGGCTGGATGAAAGCGATGTGCTGCGCCGGGGAATGAGTGGTAAGTACCGCAGCCGTGATGAATTCAGGCGTGTGCGGGAACGCTGGTTTGTATCCTGTCGTGAACGCGGTCATTCCGATGAACTTGCTGCCGAAGTATGGCAACAGGTGGAAAGTTTTGCCGGATATAGCTTCGCCAAAGGCCACAGCGCAAGCTATGCGGTGGAAAGTTATCAGAGTTTATTTCTGAAGGCTTACTACCCGCTGGAATTCTATACTGCGGTCATCAACAACTACGGCGGATTCTACCGAACAGAATTCTATGTGCATGCCGCACGCATGTGTGGTGCGCTGGTGGAAGCGCCCTGTGTTAACCACAGCTTGGCAGAAGCGCGCCTGCAGGGAAAAACACTTTGGCTTGGTTTGTCTATGGTTCAGGGGTTGGAGCAACGCTTCATCGCCCAGATATTGCAAGAACGCGCACAGCAGGGCCCTTTTACGGGCCTCTCCGATTTTACCGCGCGCATTCCCTGCACCCTGGCTCAGATGAAACTGTTGCTGCGCATCGGCGCATTTCGCTTCTCCGGCAAAGACCGCAAGGCCCTGATGTGGGAACTGCATTGGCTGATGAGCGGAAATACCGGCAGCAGCGAGCCCCAGATGCTGTTCCGTGAGCCGGTCAAAAGCTGGAGTTTGCCAACGCTGATAACCCGGCCTCTGGAAGATGCTTTTGAACAACTGGAACTGCTTGGTTTTCCCCTGTGCGATCCGTTTTTGATGGCGCAGTTTCCCGAAGCACTGAAGCCTGCTCCGGTACAGCTTGAAGCGGCACAAAAGGGCAGGTACATGGAAGTATGTGGTTACCTGGTGGCTGTAAAACCTACACGCACACTTAAAGGACAAGAAATGTATTTCGGAACCTGGATAGATTGCCGGGGCCAGTTTTTCGATACGGTTCACTTTCCACCTTCTGTGCGGCGCTGTCCGTTCCGGGGAAGGGGCGTTTACCACATGCGCGGAAAGGTATCAGAAGATTTTGGCGTGGCTTCGTTCGAGGTCGATTTTATGGAACGCATTCCATTTCACCCTGATCCACGTGGCTGAAGACGTACTTCTTCAGTAACTCTTCTTCTTGAACCCGGTCTGGTTGAAATCGCGTTTGCCAGAGAAATTACCCGATCCGGATGATTTCTTCCCACCCGACCAAGATTGCTTTTTCCATCCGCCTTCGCGATCGCGATCCTGACCATAGCCACCACGACCCTTGCCTTTAAACTTACGCTCGCCTTGATCGGCAGCACGGGCCGTGATTTCAGCGCGTACCATACGGCCGTCAACTTCCTGCTTGTTCAGGGTTTCCAACAATGCCGGAACATCTGCTGCTGAAGCATCTACGAAAGAATACACACCTTTCACATACACGTGCAGGTTTTTCTTCTTTACTCCGCTCACATCGGCAACCCAGTCCTTGAAATTCATGGTTTCAAAGCCATCTTTTTTGCCAACGCTCACAAAGATGCGCGAGGAAGCGCCATCTGCCTGTTCCACACTGGCA
>JBIKKI010000164.1:0-4561 GCA_044360435.1 Bacteroidia bacterium | reverse complement strand
TCCTGAAACACTGTACCCGGTTTACGCCCTTCGCCTTCCCCATCATGGTGGACAGCCTTTCGCGGGAAATGCTCAGCAACGAAAGCCTGGAAAAACGCATCGAACGGATGTTGCGCGAGGCCACCAAGGATTGACTCCTTTTCACGGAACTTTGCGTTTACCTAATCCTGAATTCAGGTATTGATTCAACACGATGCGCCCGAGCTTAAACCCTTGCCACTTTCTGTTTTTGTGTACTTCTTTCCTTTGGAATCAGTTAAGCGCCCAGGTTTGCGGCAAGTACGATTACCTGGAGGCGTTTATCCTTGATATCCGGCATGAAGGCGATTCCAAACAGGCCCGCGATGTAGAAGTTTGGCTGAAGGAACTGCGCAGCAACCAAGCCGTAAAACGCATCCTGCCCAATGAACAAATCAGGATCAATGGCCATGTAGAATACCCACGCGCCGGCAACTTCTACCTGGTGGATTTTCGCAGCACTTCCTGGAAAAACCCTGAACCCATCTATGTAGCTTCCGTAGTGTACCGCGGCTATACCCTGAACTACCGGCTTCCCTACGGCAACCGCGTGCATACCTGCGGGCAGCATTTATACGAAAAACGCCGAAACTGGAACGATACGTTGCGCGCCATGAACGGAAGGCCGCATGTTCCTTTTCGCATCATCCCGGGTCAGCCTGAAGCCGGCAACACGATACAATATCCGCTGACAACCGTGTTTGCCCATCCTGAATGGCTGGTGAAGTCAGACGAAGAAGGGCTTAATGCCGAATGTCGCCTCCTCCAAAAAATCAACATTACTGACGCGCTAAGCCTGAATACCATTCAGGTGATTGACGCACGCCCCGGCTTCTGTGTACGCAGAAACGAAACACAACATTTCCGGCAAATGGATGTGTACGGCGACAATCCGAATTCCATTCCGGATTTCTGCTTCACACGGCTTGAAATAGAACGCACGCGGCCGCTGCCCAACGATGTTTACCGCGATTTCTGGCTGTTCAGCCAACGCCATCAGATCTGGTACCGCAGCAACCTGCTGAGCGAATACGCCAATGTGGAACCCGATGCCCAGGGATGGCCGCAGCGCACGGAATACGAAGATTCTGCCGGTGTAATCATCATCAAACGCTACCAATGCGATGGTAAAAAATGGATGCTTGTTTCTGTACAACGAAATGCGCCTCCAAAACCACCCGAACGGGCAAAACCCCGATACGACTACTGCCTCAGCGTGAACGGCAATGCATTCAAGAACAAGCCCGTGCAACTGGGAACTTCCAGTGAACCGGCGAACTTTTTTGTGCGCGATACTTTTGAGCTCTACAATCCCTGCGACCGCACGATAGAACTGGAATGCACCGATGCTCATGCCTGGATGCTGCACATGCCAACGGCCATCGGACCTGGTTCAAGCGCGAACATCACTTATGAAGTGCGGCATGCCCTGGATCCGGAGGCCGTACAGATGCAAGAAGGTGGGTTTACCATCAGAACCAGTGCCGGACAGCTCCTCAACCTCGGCATCCGCTATTATCTGGCGGGAAGCAAAACCGTCCTGCGCGATTCCCTCGGCCGGCCCGAAGCGTTCAGGGCCATCAACAGCACAAAATTCAGCACGCGTGCCGTGCTGGTGAATGCGCAGGGTCTGCCGCTGGCGGAAGGAGAATGGCTGCGCGGAACCAAGCGGAAAACGGGCTTCTGGAGGTATTTCGACAGCACCGGGCGCAACAGAACCACAGAACTTCACGGAAAAACCGTGAGCATCAGCATCCAGAACCAAAGCCGGCTGGACAGCGCGGTGCGCGTGGAAACACACCGAAACGGCGGCTGGGAACCTGCCTTTTACGAACATTCCGGAAATGTGTTCTTAATCGCCACCGATGCGGAAACCGACAGCATCCGCATCCAAAGCAGCGCATATTCAGCTACCTGCCGCTACCGGTATCGCCTGGAACAGGACAAATCCCATCTGGCCGGTTACCTGAGCTTGCCCGAGGAAGCAGCTTACCACAACGGCATCTGCCGGGTTCCGCTGAACACGCTCGGTTTTCTGTATGTATTGAGCTGGAACTGGAATGTGCCCGAAATGAATCATGCCAGAATGCTGCAGCAACAGGCCACACTGTTAGCCGCGCTGCGCCGGCAGTTTCCGGGCTTGCGTACCGATATCTGCATCCAGGATGAGCTGAAACAGGTGTTGAACCTGGACGCACTCAACGACGACGCCCGACAACGGCTGCTTCAGAAACTCAGCACCATGCCCGAAATAGAAACCATCAGCCGCATGGTTCAGCCAACAGACAGGGAAAGCACCTTCGCTGCGCGGGAAGTGGGAATCATCTTCGATGTTGATGTGGTTCCGGAAAAATATCGTGCACAACTGGAAGCAGCGGGGTTTCTGCGCATGCAACAAACCTGGGGCAGCACACATTATTATCAGGCATCCTGGAAAGAAAAAACGATGGACACCGCATTCTATGAAGCGTTGAGCGCCCTTGCCGCTGTACCGGGCATTCATCAAGTACAGCCGCAATTTTATTCCCGCGTGCATGCCGAACCGGCGGATAAAGTCGCGGAATAGAACGTTTGCCTTATTTTATTGATGCCAACTTATGGACGCATGGAACCTCAGGGTTTGCCGCTTCCCATAAACTGCACCTCTACCCTGCGGTTGCGGCGGCGCTGTTCCGGAGTATCATTCGGCGCAATCGGCTCCGCACTGCCGCGCCCCAGTGCTTCCATGCGTGAAGCCTGCACACCTGCCCTTTCCAGATAGCGCAGCACTGCCTCGGCCCTTTGCAATGACAACTGGCGATTCTTTTCTTCATTGCCCGTAGAATCTGTATGTCCGCTGATCCGCAGGTTCAGATCGGGGTGCGTGTTCATCCAGGCCGCCAGGTCGTCCAGCTGTTCCAGTTTGTCGGCTTCCAACGTAGCGCTGTTGCTTTGGAAGAACACCTCTTCCAGGATGTACGATGGTTCCATCCTTCCTGTATCCGGTGGCGACATTGGTGCAGGCGGAATCTGCCAGGTATTGGAAGCACAGGAGCCGTTTTGGGCAGGCCACACGGCCACATCGTCGATGAAGTAATAAGCCTCTTTTTGTCCTTTGCTGTTCACCCGCGCCACATGGATGCTGTCCAAGGGTCGAAATCCGCCGATGTTGAAATAGCCTTCCCCACCGGTGGCCTTGTATGCGCCGCTTAACTGCATCCACTGTTCGCGGTAAAACAACACCTGCCCGGCGCGATTCACCAGATTGGGTTGTAAACCGGATGCTTCAAAACGGTAAAAATTCAGCGGTGTACTGCTGAAGCTGAATCCTACGGCATCGGCGGCAAGTGCGCTTTTTCTGCTGAGGATGAAGTGCACCTTCACACAATAGATGCTGTCTGCCTGCAAAGGCGCCTTGAGCGCACCGGTCAGGTATTCAATATGCGCGCCGGAACGGGAATAGATACGGATGCCCAGGCTCGCGGTCCCGCTGCGGTGGCGGGCTTTCTTCCCACGGTAAAAATCAGGCGTTCCTGAAGCTGCCACCCAGTGATGTACCATCGTATCGTCAAAACTGGTATAAGTCATCTCCGGCCATTGTTCACGGGTATGTTCAAAGGAAGGATTGTGGACGAGGTTTAATGTTTCCGGCAGGTTCCAGTTGCTGTCAGCCAGAATATCCGGATTGTGGAACGGCGCATCGCTGATGCCCAGGAAGGCTTCATCGCCCTGTTCCTGCTGCCCGGGCTTGCTGAGCGTGGTACGCATACTCAGTATGCCACCATACTGCAGATAGGTTCGGTAGGGCGTTCCATCGCGGCTGATGCTGATCTGAAAGCTGTCCTTACCGGTTCGCGTGATGTCCCAGCGCTCGCCTTCCCAAGAAAAGACACCTTCATGGACATAGGCTGAAAATGTTTGGGTGCCGGCTTCAGCGCCGCGTTTTCGGTAGCGCTCTGTTTTCAGCAGCACACCTGTGCTGTCGTGCCAGTTCCAAGTGCCGGCAGGCCTGTTGTTTCCGTCCTTTTTTCGCTGGTAGCTTACTTCCTGCGCTTTTTGTCCGTTCTCATAATAGAAAATCCACTTGCCCCTTTTGTAGCGTTCAGCGACAGGCTTCTTGCCGGGTTCTTTCTTATATCCAATGGAGGAAGAATAGTTGCCTGCGCTTTTCAGGGTTCCGTCGGGCCAGTAGCTGCGCGGAGGCAATTTCACCGCACATGCACTCGTGCACAGTAAAAATAGGAGAACACCCGGGCGCGGCATGGCGGTAAAACGCAGAATTATAGCCGGAATTGCTCAGCGGATGAACACCAGTTTGCTCATGTAGCTGTCGCTGCCGTCGCGGTTAATGCTGAAAATCAGGTAGATGCCGCTGGCCGGCTTGTCGCCGTTCAGCTTGCGGCAGTTCCAGGTGGCGGTGCCGCCATTGGCGCGGGTTTCATACACCACATTTCCGTTGATGTCGGTGATTTTCACCTCGGCATCGCTGGGCAGGCCCTGAATCATCACATTGCCTTCGTAGCCGGGCCGAACGGGGTTCGGGAATACCTTCACGGTTCCGTGC
>JBIKKI010000196.1:0-3140 GCA_044360435.1 Bacteroidia bacterium | reverse complement strand
GAAGCTCCGAGCCTGCCCCGCAAGCTTGCGATGCGGGGAGGAGATCACCGATAGCATTCGACTGCTTGCCAGCGTAAGGTCTTCTATCCTTTTCAGCCTTGATTTTTTGCTTACTTTTTCATCAAGGAAAAAGTGAGATAACAGAAATGAGAGTTGTTTCTGAATCGTGGTTCGGCAGGCTTCCCCGAGGCTAAGCTCGGGACTTGCAGCCCGGGACTCACTACGTTCCCCCGGGACTTTCAGCCACCATGAAGAAGAACTCCGCTCACCCACCATGCCACTCCGCGCAACCTGATTCCCCCTGTGGCGGCTCGGGAATATTGATTTTCTTTGCACCCGCATGAACACAGGGCAGCAGGTATGGCTGATTACCGGAGTTTCCGGTGGATTGGGAAGGGCTTTGGCAGCAGCAGTGGCACAGGCCGGACATTTGGCGCTGGGCACCTTGCGCAGGGAAGATCAGATTGCAGCGTATGAAGCCATTTGTCCGGGATTCACCCGCGGTGTGCTGCTCGACGTGAACCACCATGCTGGCGTGCAACAACAGGTTGCTGCGCTTTTATCCGAATACGGGCGCATCGACGTGCTGGTGAACAATGCCGGCTATGGCTTATTCGGTGCCATCGAAGAAACGGATATGGACGAAGCCCGTGCGCAGATGGAAACGAATTTCTTCGGAGCCTTGGCGATGTGTCAGGCCTTGATTCCTTCCATGAGGAAACAGCGCAGTGGCTGCATCATCCAGATCAGTTCCATCGCGGGATTCCGCGGTACCAATGGCCTCGGTATTTACAACGCCAGCAAGTTTGCGCTGGAAGGTATGAGCGAGGCTTTGGCTCAGGAACTGCAACCCTTTGGTGTACATGTGATGCTGGTAGAACCCGGTCCATTCCGCACGGCCTGGGCCGGAAGCAGTTCCATACGCACGCGACGGATGATGACGGAATACGAAGAAACCGCCGGTGTGCGCATTGCCCAGATTCAGGGCTACAACGGACAACAGCCGGGCGATCCCGACAAAGCCGCGCAGGTGATTATGGAAGCTGCTGCTTCGGAGCATCCGCCGCTGCATCTGCCTTTAGGTCCGTTGGCTATTGAAGGCTTTCGGGTGAAGATGAAGCAACTGGAAGCCGAGATCGCCGCCTGGGAATCCCGCGCAGCGGATACTTCCTTCGACGTTTAAGCCTTCACTTAGCGCTTCTTCTCAAAAAGCCACACGTCAAACTGCGGATTTGGCTTTCCGGCTTCATCCGTATAGGGTTCGTGGTGCAACAGCGCGTAGCGTTTGCTGTTCATGATGCTGTCTTTTGGCAGAAAGCCATCGCGGCCGGCGTGGTAGCCGTCGTACAGCACGATGGAACCCGGCGGCATCCAGTCGCGCGTGAAGCTGTCGCGCCAGTCGATGCTCCAGATGTAAAAGGTTTTGGCAGATTCAGGTGCAGCCCATTGATCCAAACCAAGGCGAACATTGATAAATGGAAGCTGATGGACAAGAACCCGCTGATCCAGTTTCTTTGATTTCAGCCAGGCCAGGCTTTGGTGTACGGTATGGGCCTGCGGCGGCGCAGGAATGGATGTTTTACGCAATTCCCAGGGCAGGGCGTAATGAGCGGTATGGTAGGCATTCCAGCCCAACAAGACAGCACCTGCCAGATACAAGGGTGGCAGGATGCGGTTCATTTGGGGAAGTCCGGCAAGCAGGTGCAGCAGGAAGTGTTGCGCTGCCGCGAAGCAGGGCACGATGACGGCAAAAACACGGATCAGTCCGTGTGAGCCCATGCTTCCGCTCCACCACAAATACGAATGCGCCAGGAAATAAGCGCAGGCCACGCCACCGGCAAGCAACAAAACAAGTTTTGCATGTTCTGCATGAGCTCTGAGCTGCTTTCTGAAATCTTCAAGCAGCGTGCCCGCAGGTGTTTTCTCGCTGAGCACGATGGCACAGGCAAGCCATCCGCCCAATGCCAGAATCAGCCCGGTGGTGCCGGTGATGAGCCGCTGCTGGTGCAGGTAATGGAAGAAGGAACCGCTGCCCGGATGCCAACGTGTTTCGGCGTCAAAGCGCAGATAAGGATTGCTGTGGATGATCCAAAGCGGATCGCCGGAACCAATGCCACCGGCCAGCGCCAGCAGCAGGGTTCCCACAGATAAAATCGGGATGAGGCGCCAGCTTCGTGTGAGCAGCAGGTAGCAGGCAATGGCGGCAATGATCACATAGCCTTCGCTGCGCACCAATGGCAATAAGGAAGCTACCAGCAGGGCCGGAATTATTCTTTCCGAAGCGAATAGCAAAAGCACCAAGGCCACCATCAGCGCATTCAGCGGCTCGGTGAGCGCAGAAACAGTATTGCCAAAGAGTACCGGCGTGAACCAGGTCAGTGGATAGGCCAGCCACGGATGTTTCCAGTGCAGCTGCAGCGCAAAGCGATACATGAGCCAGCCGCTCAGCAGGGTGCACGTTATATTGAACAAGAGTACGGCATGAAAACCTGATTGCGCGGGCAGACTGATGAGCAGGGTATAGAGCGGTTTTCCCCATTGATCCAGCAAGAGTTCCGGATGATGAAAAGCCCAGCGTCCGTAGAGGAAATGGTTCCAGCTGTCCTGTCCGCCTTCTGGCCAGCCCCGGCCTCCGTCAATGAGCAGAAAGAGCAGGCTGCCCAGGGGAAGCCAGAGCAGCGAGGCCTTGTCTTTGGGTAGCGCAGGCATGGGGCGCAAATTAGGAAAGTACAGGCATTAAAAAACCCTGAAGCATGCGCTTCAGGGTTCGTTGTTTGTTCAGGGAATGGATGCTTAATAAGTGGATTTCACCAGCATCATGTCGTGGATGCGCTGTTCTGCCAGTTCAATCGCTGCAAGCTGGTTGTTGATGTTACGATCCGCAGCGCGCTTGTAGATGTTCAGGATGGTGTGGTAGATGTTTTCGGTCTGTGCCATCGCCAGTTCCCGCACGTATCCGGTGTATTCGCTGTATACGTTGATCAGACCGCCCGCGTTGATGACGAAGTCAGGAGCATAGATCATGCCTTTGCTGCGCACCAGGTTGCCATGAACGGTTTCGTCTTCCAGCTGGTTGTTGGCAGCACCTGCAATGATCTGGCACTTCAGGCGTTCGATATTTTTGCTGTTCAGCACAGCGC
>JBIKKI010000163.1:0-4745 GCA_044360435.1 Bacteroidia bacterium | reverse complement strand
TCCTGCATCCAGCCATTGAGGTACTCGTTCAGGTGGGTAAGGAAATGCAGGAGGTCGGAAAATATGTTGAGCAAAACCATGTGCGGGCAAATTTACGCCGCCCGGGGACAATTATCTTTGCCACATGAAGTACATCGGGTTCATCCTCATTTTGGCGTGCGCCGTTACACTGAGCAGCTGTGCTGCGGGCCGGGGCACCGGTCACAAATCAACCCGTTCAGGCTGCAATTGCGGCTTCTGATTTCGCCGCCGGCCTTTACTGAATGGTGTATTGCAGCTTCACCCCGAAGTCGGTGATGGCTGTCGGGAACGACGTGGAAACCACGGGCTTGTTCACCCTTCTGGTATAAAACGCCTGCAGGTTCATCTTCTGGTTCACCTGGTAATTCAGCATCGGATTGATCAACACCAGCTTCGCTCCTGAGGTTGGTTCGTTCAGGTTGTTGTCGATTTTGCGGAGGATGGTTTTGTTGTCCTGCACGCTCACCGTCATGTCAAAGCGCAGATCGTTTTCCAGCATGGCCCGTTTCCCCCGGTAGCGGAACGGCAGAATCAGCCCGGAAACGCGGTAACCGGCCCGGAACTGAAACTCTTCGGTGCGCAGTTCGGTCACATTAAACTGGGCCACCATCAGTCGCACGGTGCGGCTCTTCTTGTAATCCATGTTGAAGGTCCAGTTGTTTTTGGTGCTCACCTGGATGCCCAGCAGTGGGGCGAAGGTTTCCGTGATGGTCACATCATTGATCTGGTAGCGCGCGGTAAAGTCTTCCTTGTTTTGAATTTGCTGAAACTGACTATAGCCCAGGTTTCTGTTGTAGGAAGAAATTTGATAGCGGCCCTGATAACGGTGCTGGATGGTGATGTTGGTGAAATACTCCTTCACCGCTTTGATTTTGCTCAGGCCATTGAAGTTGATGCTCCAGGAAGGAAGCGGAATGCGCGGGAAATTCCCGAGCGGATCGCGGCCCACGTCTGAACCGCGGTAGGCGCTGTAAAACGATTGGATGAGCACATCCTGCGACACCTTGCTGTACCCAATGGGGAAACCGGTATTCGGATCTGTGTTCTTATCCGGCATCCGTTCATCCTGGAATTGAAGGCGCTGTGCGGCGGTGAAGCGGTTGTCCAGGAATTGCTGGAACACGGGATTGACATATTTGGCGCCATCTTTCTTGAAGGAGGTGCGCCAGAAGATGCTGGTCACCGAGTAGCCACCATTTTCCGTCAGGCCCTGATCTACCCAGTTGGTATCGTTCCATTTGAACAGGCTGGAGAGGTTGCGGGTTTCCTGCTTGTCGAAATCCAGCTGGATGCGGAAGCCGCTGATGGGTTCCAAAGTGAAATTTCCCTGCAGGTTGCGGCTCAGCGCCTGTGTATATGGCGTTGCCAGTCTGATGTCATTACTCAGCGCCCCTTCCCGAGAAAGGCGGTAGCGCAGCTGTTCGTCCTGCATGCCCAGGATGAAGGGCAAACCGGGCGCATTGTTGCTGAAGTTGTTGCCAAAATACTCAGGTTGGTATGCGAATCCGGGCAATACCGTTCCCCTGCGTGTGGTGTAGTTGATGCTTCCGTTCTTCAGCATCATGATAAAACCTCCAACGGTTTTCACCACCGGGTTCATCTTTTTGGGTTTCTTTTCTTCTTCCGGCTCGTCGCCATCGGCGGGTTTCGGTTTGGGCATCGTGGGACGCTGCGGTGGCTTGCCACCCTGGCTGATGCGCTTCAGGAAGGGAACTTTATTGTACAGCTGAAGGAAGTTGAAGGTTCCGTTCAGGGTAATGTCCTGACTGTTCTGGATGGTATTCCCCAGGGTTTGGAAGGCAGGTGGTGCCTGCATCCAGCCAAAGTTGGCTGCATAGGTACTGGTTCCGTTGATCCAGTTCAGGAATCCTATTTTCTGGAACGGCAGGTTGTACGAGGCATTGAACACCTGGGTGAAATTGGTCAGACGTCCCAGATTGAGCACTTCCTGCCGCACGCTGTCGCGTTTCTGCTCCGTGTCCAGACGGCCAAAAGGCTCCTGAATCCGGGCATTGGCATTGCCGGTATAGTTGATGTTCAGCGACTGCGTGAGCGGCAATGTGAAGGTATAGAACCGCGTCATCGTGAAGTTCTTATCAAAGAGACGCGGTGTAAGTTGTTTGAACTTGTTGTTGTTCCTCGCCAGATTTTCGCTGTAGAAGCGATCCACGTCCAGACGGAGGTTCAGCGCCGTGGGAATCAGGTTGAGGTTGAATTCGCGCATGGCTAGCAGCGACTTCGGCTTCACCCAGGAGAACGGCTTGATGAACATGGGCTTGGGATTATAATTATAAGCCAGGCTGCCCTTGTAGCTTTGTGTGAAGTACTCTTCTATCAGCTGATTGCGTTGGTAGAACCTTTGATATGCATAGCTGGCGTTGAAGTTCTCAATATCCCAGGGCATCATCTTCCCGCTGGCTGTTCGGTTTTTGCGCACATTGGTCAGGTTGAAACTGTAGCGCGAACTGTAATCTTCGCTGGCGTTGCGCACACGGGTAAGTTCGACCGGGTTGTTTTCCAGACTACGCAGGGAGGTGCTCAGCAGCACATCCGGGTTCAGCGGGTTGAACTTCGGACGAATCCACCCTTCGTTCCAGCCTAAGAACAGCGGCACGGAAATGCCGGAGCGACGGGAGAAGAACTTGCCCAGTTCAAAGTTGCCGGTGAAGTCGTATTGATAATTGTTGGTCAGCGAGCGCTCGTTGAGCTTTTTGTCCACCCCGCCAAAGCCAATGGTTTTGATATTGGTGGACAGGTTCACGTTTCCGAAATCAGCCAATTGTGCATTGATTCTGCCCAAGGCCGCCCAGCCGCCGCCGTTGGCAATTTCCTGAACCCTGAGTTCATTGAACCATACTTCACCGCACTGCGTCACATCGCTCACGTTGCGGATGCCCAGCATGGCCACACGCACATTGCTCAGGTCTGGCAAACCAAGAACCGTGATGCGTCCGGTTCCGTTGGTACTGGTGTACGGAACAGCCATCGGCCAGTTCAGCGCCTGGCGTTGCAGCTTGGCATTATACAAATCCTCCAATACCAGGTCAATGCGGTTCTCCAGTGGCCAAACCGCTTCAGCGGTGCCGGTCACAGGAACGGGGGTACGGGTAAATTTCAGCGGAATTTCAAATTCGTAGTAGTTATTCGTCAGGTCGGTACCAATCCGAATAAAGGCCGTCATGTCGTTGTCGCGCGCGGTTTCGCTTTCGGCATGAATCATCAATTGCAGCCGCTTGTAGTTACGGATGTCGAAGAAGGTCGTTTTGAAGGCGCCGCGCGCATCACCGGGTTTCAGGTTGCAGGCCAGCAGCGAAAGCGCCTGTTCGTTTTCCAGCGTGGTGTTCATGCTCACCTGGTTCTGAACGCGTTGCACCCCTGGCGGTGTTACATAAGGAATGGGAAGGCGCTTGGAGTTTTCTTCGATGTTCACGGTAGAAACCACAAACCGGGTATCGTCGCTCGGATCTACAGGCACTATCACCCCGGGCTTGCGCAGGTCATTCAGGTAGCGGCGCCATTCTGCACGCACCATGTTGATGTACCCAAAACGCAACACCACCGGAGCTTCAAAACCCTTCACGAACATCCGCATGAATCGGATGCTCTTGAAATCGCTGATGTTGCCAACCGCCTTTTCAAACTGACGAATGGGTATTTTGAACTGATACCAGGTTACGCGCTCCTTCTTGCCATTCCGCAGCGGTATGGGTTCCGACAACACCGTATCGGTCACATAGTTCTGCCCGATTTTCAAATCCTGCGGACTCAGCCTGATGCGGTATTGATAATAATCTTCACTCTGGTTCATGGTGAAGTCGCGGTTGATGTCTTCATCATTCGGAACCAGTGATGCGGCTTTCGGCTGCCCGTTGGGGTATTTGTCCACGGTAGAGTTTCCCTGCATCATGTTAAAGCGGCTGTAGCGCTCCAGAATGCTGCCGTTCGGATTGTCGAAAATACCATCCAGGTAATGCAGGTAATCATCACCGGCGGGATCGTTCGCAGCCTGTTGATACACCTGAGAACCCGCGCCAAAACCAAGTTCCAGCCCTTTCAGGTAGGCCGAATCCCAGAACCTGCGCTCTTCGTCATTGTTCATCCCATCCAAACCCTTGTCCTGGTTCACACGGGCGGCAGGGTCGTTTTCAAAGGCGTTGTTGATGGTGGGAATGGTAGGAACGAAACCAAACACACTGGTATCCTGGTTTTGCCCCTGCCCTGCTTTGTCATATCCATTCTCAAAGCTCTTCCGCCGATCGGGAAGCACATCTTCCGAAATATTCCCCAGGTTGATGTACAAATCCCCTTTATTCTCCTGTCCGGGCTTGTCGTAGATGAATGGATCGAGCACCCACAGTTCGATGTAATCAATGTTCGCCGCTTCAAAATCGTTGGTTTCAATCCTGCGCATGATGCCGGCCCAGGATTTCTTGGGATCCACAAAAGAACCATCGCTTTTCACATCGCTGATGCTGTTGTTGAAGTTATACTGACCGCGCTGAAAGGGGTTGAAATACAAATCCAGCGTGGGCAAAATGGTTGGCGTGCCTTGTGGAAACTGCTTCGCAGGAAACACATAGCGCTGATCTACCTGCAGCATGTAATGGTTGCTGAGGATGTTCGGATCGGTCTTGATGTTGGCTGGCATCAGCCCTTCCTGATAAAACAAAGGGTCGATGGTATAGTAGGAAAGGCGGCCATGATGGTCCAGCCAGCGCATCTTG
>JBIKKI010000162.1:0-4762 GCA_044360435.1 Bacteroidia bacterium | reverse complement strand
GCGAACTTTTCTCTTGTTGACTTGAGCAGCCCCCATTCAGGATCAGCGAAGCTCATCCGCTCTCCATCAGCCGCCTGCGAGGTGATTTTTACACAACAAAAAAGCAGCAGACACGAAGTGGATGCGAACTTTTCTCTTGTTGACTTGAGCAGCCCCCATTCAGGATCTGCGAAGCTTATCCGCCCCAAATCAGCCGCTTGCAAGGTGAATTTTCTGCATAAAAAAAGCAGCAGACACAAAACGTTTGTCATGGTGAGCCGCGTCGAACCATTTTTTATTGACTTGAGCAGCCCCAAAATAACGCATCAGCGAAGCTCATCCGCCCTCCATCAGCCGCTTGCAAGGTGATTTTTACGCAACAAAAAAGCAGCAGACACGAAACGTTTGTCATGGTGAGCCGCGTCGAACCATTCTTTATTGACTTGAGCAGCCCCAAAATGACGGATCAGCGAAGCTCATCCGGTTTCCATCAGTCTTTCGTTTTTCTTTATTGCTTCACCACAGACGCCTGCAAACGTTCTTCCAGACAAACACCGCTCAATTCCACCACATAAAGCCCCGCTGGCATCGCATCCAGATTCAGTTCGTAGCGTTGGCTGTCGGATGCAGGCTTTCTGCGCAGCACTTCCCTGCCCTGTCCATCAAAAAGCAGCAAGGTTTTTTCACAAACCCTGAGATTGCTCCATTCCACCGTAATCAGGTTTCCCGTAGGATTGGGATAAGCGCGGAGCGCCTGCGTTGGGGTTTTCTGCGCGACGGTTCCCATCAAGGGATCACTATTGGCCAGCACATATGACCCTGGTTTGGCATCAATCACCTTTACCGTGCCCGTGCGGTCAAAACGGTTTCCGCGGACAAATTCAGCCTCGCTGAGCCTGCGCCAGGGCTGGAAATGGTTTTCCCTGAACAACAAAACCAGGCTGTCTTCATTGCCGGGAATGAGGGTATGGTCGAGGTATCCGGTTCTGGAGGAAGCAGATTTTCTTCCGTCGTATTCAAAAACAAGTTCTGCAGTTCCTTTACCGGTCCAGTTTCCGGAAATCGTCCAATGGCGGTATGCGGAAGGTGTGGCCCTGTCGAGGTTTCCCGAAGTAAGCGACGCGCCAACCCATTGATGGTCGGCAAGCACCGTGCAGGAATCGGCAGCACCTTTCAGGCGAAACTGCATGAATTCATAGGGCAAAGTCACCGTGGTATCGCCTTTCAGGCGGAGGTAGCTGTGTGTACGGGCCAGACTGAGGCGGTCGCCGGGGTCAAGTTCCGCCAATACCGGCTGAAAATCGAGCAGCGGCGAACGGATTTCCTGGACGGCCTGTTTCATGGTATGTACCGTGGTCAACCCGCGGCCATCGGCAGCAATCCATCGGATCCAAACCGGAAAATTGGTATACGTATGAAAGTTAAAACGGCTTTGTTGCACCAACAGTGCTGAAGCCTGGTATTTACCATTTTGTGGCGCTGTTTCCATCCGTGCGATGTTCAGTCCGGGGAATCCTTCCTTTTTCACCCATTGATCAAAGAAGGGCGCCAGATCGAACAAGGAATAGCGAAGGAAGATGCTGTGCATCACATCTGTGCTGATGTTTCCAAAGCGAAAACTGTCCTGCAATTTGATGCAGGCGTCCTTCCATTTGCGGTCGGTCATCCACCAGCGCAGGGTATGAACCATATCTGCGCCCTTCTTGTACACATGCGAGCCATAAGTGTGTTCATGACCAATTCCGCTTACGGGCAACACAGCGCCATCGCGGATATGCGCCAGGCGAAGCACATCGCTGTGGTGGGCCTTCATGGCATCGACATAGGCTTTTTGCCCGTATTTCTTCTCCAGAAACAACTTCTCCGAATAGCTGGCCCAGCCTTCGTTCAGCCACATATCTTCCTGGGTGGCACAGGTGGCATTGTCGCCCCACCAGTGGTGCGCCAATTCATGTGCGTACAAGGTTTCGTAGTTCAGCGTGCCATCCACGGCAAATAGCGGGTAGGCAATATTCGTGCTGTGTTCCATAGCGCCACCGGTAAAGGGCACGGCATTGAAGCCCACCCTGGGAAACCGATGCGGACCGTAGGATTCTTCAAAAGCACTAAACGCGGTTTGCAGGTTGACAAAGGAAGCCTTCATCCTCGAAGTATCAGCAGCCAGGGCTGCCAACACGTAAGGAACCGGACCGTTTACTCCGTCCAGGTTGCCGGTAATCAGGCTGTACGGCGCTACGGCGATGCTGGCAAGATAGCTGGGAATGGGCTCTTTCTGCTCCCAAATCCAGCGCTTGCGTCCCGGGCGGTCGCTCACGGTTGCCTGCAAGACGCCGTTGCACAGGGCCACATCGGCAGAGTCAACACCGATGCTGAAATAATACGACGATTTACTGGTGAAGGTATCAAAGCAAGGAAACCAGCAGCGTCCGAAGGGATGAGGATTGGCATCAAAACCCACGCCCATGTTGTAGGCATATACTCCATCGAAATAAAACCCGCCCCAGCTGGCATCTTTTTGTGGGGTACCGGCGTAAAACACCTTCACGGCAACTTGTTGGACCGGCGTCTTGAAATCCACAGGCACAAAAAGCTTACTTCCATTGCGGCGGAAGGACTGCAGCACGCCATCAACCTTCACCGAATCAACAGTAAATCCGAGCAAATCCAAGGCAACATCACCCTGAAAAGGCGCTGCAGATTTCAACAGCACCGTAGTAAAACCGGATAGTGTTTTGGATGGTTTATACACATCCAATTGGATGTTATACTGCACTGCGCTGATTTGCTGCGCCCGAAGTTTCGGGATCACAGCAACACACAGGCTCATAAACAAGAGAAGCAGCCTCATATCCCGCGAAGTTAAGCAGGCCGGTGCAGCAAGACTGAAACGTTTTTAAAATGTAATAACTACATTTGACCAGCTTATGAATCATGTTCGCACCCTGATTGCCGCCTGTTTGAGCGTATGTGCTCTGCCTTCAGCCCAGGCACAAATCACCATCAACAGCAGCCATATGCCAAAATCAGGCGACACCCTGCGCTATTCTGACGCCGCGGTAACGAGCCAGATTGACTATAAAAAAACAGGAGCGGGCATCACCTGGGATTTTTCCAAGCTGACACCCACAGGACAAGACCTCTATCAGTATAAATCATCCGTTCAGGTGAACCCCGCCTATTTATTCTGGGGCTTGAGCACCTTTGGATTGAAGGTGGCCGACTCTTTTGGATTCGGGCAATTTAAGGTGAAAGACATTTACGACTTCTACAAAAACAGCAGTACTAAATTCACTGCAGAAGGACGCGGATTGACCTTCAGCGGTTTCCCCATTCCCAGCGATTACAGCGACCCGGATGAAGTGTATCAGTTCCCGCTGGAGTTTGGCGACCGCGACAGCAGCACCTTCAAGGTAAGCTTCCAGCTGGCTACCTTTATTTCGCTCACCCAGAAAGGGTACCGCATCAACGAAGTAACGGGTTATGGCACGGTAATTACACCTTATGGCTCTTTCTCCTGCTTGCAGGTAAAAACCACCATTCCGGAAATAGACACCATTGGCTCTGGCACCTTCAAATTCCCATTCCCACGGACCACCGTTCAGTATAAATTCCTGAGCACAGCAGAGCGCATTCCCATCCTGGAAGTGAGCGGAAGCCTGACCGGCAATACGTTTACCCCGCAATTCATCCGCTATCGCGATAAATACCTCGGCCTGAAATCTCCCCTGCGCCCGGTGGCCTCGTTTACCGTGAACCGCAAAAGCGGCAGCACCAACGACACCTTCGCCTTTACCGACCGCAGCACACGACTGCCTTCCGGCTGGAAATGGAGCATTTCCCCCGCCAATATGGTGTTTACCGGAGGAACTGCTTCAACCAGTCAAAATCCCAAGGTGTTGTTTACTGCGCCCGGTGTGTACAGCGTACAGTTAACCGCCAGCAATACCTTTGGCACCGACGATACGCTGATGAGCAACCTACTCTCAGTGGTGGCCGGAAGCAATACCCAGGCCTTTGAAGCAGCTGCGCCCAACCTCTTCCCCATTCCTGCAGCCGACCACATCATCATCAGCCCGGAACCGCCCACAGGCTGGCATTTCCGGATTTTCGACCTGAGCGGAAAAGAATACACCGCACAGGTGCAACGCGATGGGGTAAAGCTCAACATCAGCGCACTGCCAGCCGGAACCTACTTGCTGCGAGGTTCTGAGGCCGGTACACAAGCCGTAATGTTCGTTCGACATTAAGGTTTAATCTATTTTATCACAGCCATAGCATACGCCCGAGGGCGGTTCTTCCCTATTTTCGCAACCGTATCAAGGAACAGACACGTGAACATCGGAATACTTAAGGAAAGCAGAACCGGAGAACACCGCGTTGCTGTGAACCCGGCCATCGCCGCTTCATGGGTTAAAGACAATCATAAAATCTGGGTAGAACAGGGCGCCGGTCTCGGCTCTTCTTATACCGATGAACAATATACCGCCGCCGGCGTGCAGGTTGCCGACCGCAATACGGTTTTGAAAGAAGCCGACCTGCTGATTCAAATCAACGTTCCGGACGAGTCACTGATCAGTTCCATTCCTCAGGGAAAAGCGCTGCTGAGCATGTTGTACCACCGCAGCAATTCCGCACTGATTGAGGCCCTGAACAGCCGCAACATCAGCACCTGGTCGCTGGATGCCATTCCTCGAATTTCCCGTGCACAAAGCATGGACGTGCTGAGTTCTCAAAGCAACCTGGCTGGCTTCCGTGCCGTGATTTTGGGCGCCCACCACATGAA
>JBIKKI010000046.1:0-16506 GCA_044360435.1 Bacteroidia bacterium | reverse complement strand
TTCTGGACAAAGACGGAAACAAGCGTTTCATCACCGAGATCATCGTCAACGATTTTGTTTTGCTTTCGCGAAAAGAGGCCTGAGGACGGGTCCCAGGTCAACCTGCGGCCTGCCGGCGGATCTTCGGGTCCGTCGGCCCGGCCTTGGGTTTCAGAAAACTCAACGTTGCGTATTCAAGAATCCGCTCAGGGATTTCTGCACAGATCCTACCTTTGCGTGCAACTCGTTCGCCTTGTTTTACGCCCACATTCTGGAAGGAACCACCGCCCACTTCGATGCAACAGAAAAGCGACACGCTGTTGATGCCTTGCGCAAAAAGGTTGGCGACGACATTACTTACACCGATGGCCAAGGGCAGCTTTTCGAAGCCCGAATCACTCAAATAGGCAAGGACTATTTCCGTGCTGAACAGCTAAGCAGTCTTCGGTTTCAACCTAAACCACTGGTGCATCTGGCCATTGCGCCCACAAAAAACAGTGACCGCATGGAATGGATGCTGGAAAAATGCTGTGAGTTGGGCCTTGGATCGCTGCGCTTTCTGGAATGTGCACACAGTGAAAAGACCCGCGTGAACCTGGAACGTCTGGAACGGGTGGCACTCAGCGCCATCAAGCAAAGCGGGAATTTATGGTTGCCCGAAGTGCTGCCGGTGATGAAGTTCAGCCAGTGGGCACATGAATCCTTCGACGGTATTCGCTATCTGGCCCATTGTGCAGAAGGAAAGAAGAACAAGGCTGAAGCCATCCAAACACCGGTTTGCATTGCCATTGGACCGGAAGGCGATTTTTCTTCCGAAGAAATCCAATTGGCACTACAGCTGGGCATGCGACCACTCAGCCTTGGAGCGACCCGCCTGCGCACCGAAACAGCAGGATTGGTTGCCTGTACGTTGTTCAACCTTCTTTGACAGCGCTATGCAAAGCAGGTACGACTGGTTAAGCTCCGGCCTTTCCAATCAATACTGCGCACCGTAACATCCGTGATATTTGCCTGTACGCATTTGAGCCTGCCCTGACTGCGCCATTTCAGGCGAACCAGGCAAAGTAAGTCACGCCGTTCCCAAACAAACTGGGGCAATTCGCAGAACCGATGGTGGTTTGCCTGAATAGCCGCGTAATTTTGCACGGTGAAATTGCTTGTACTCGGTTCCGGGGGCAGAGAGCACACCTTCGTGCATTTGCTGTCCGGGAGTCCACTCACTGAACAATTATTCGTTAGTCCAGGAAACGCAGGCATGCAATCGCGCGCCGCATTGTTGTCCATTGCGCCAACCGACTTTGAAGCACTGTACCAATTTTGCGCCAACCAAGGCATTGACACCATACTTCCCGGCCCGGAAGATCCGCTGGTGGCCGGCATTGCCGACTTCTTCGAACAGCGGAACCGCGCAGAAGGTTTAAACATTCGCGTGGCCGGACCACATGCCGCTGCGGCCCGTCTGGAAGGAAGTAAAGATTTTGCCAAGGCCTTCATGCAACGGCACCATATCCCTACTGCGCGCTATGAAACTTTTCATGCAGGGAATCTGGAGGCAGGTTATCGTTTTCTTGAAAGTTTGCCTGCGCCTTATGTGCTCAAGGCAGATGGCCTGGCCGCAGGAAAAGGTGTGCTCATCTGCACCGGTTTAAACGAAGCCAAAGAGGCGCTGCGCGAGATGATTACCGCCCAAAAATTTGGCGCCGCCTCTGCCAAAGTGGTTGTTGAAGAATTTCTGCATGGCATCGAAATTTCCGTGTTTGCCGTGAGCGACGGCGACAGTTGGCAGGTACTGGGCTCTGCTAAAGATTACAAACGCATTGGCGAAGGTGATCAAGGACCAAATACCGGTGGCATGGGTGCTGTTTCGCCGGTGCCTTTTGCCGATGAGGAATTCATGCAGAAAGTGAAAGAACGCATTCTGAAACCAACGTTCGACGGATTAAAACAAGAAGGAACTCCTTTTCGCGGTTTCTTGTTTGCCGGACTGATGAACTGCAACGGAAATCCCATGGTTATTGAATACAACGTGCGCATGGGCGATCCGGAAACTGAAGCTGTACTGCCCCGTTTGAAAACTGATTTTGGCGCTGTGGTGAACGCCATCGCCTCGGGAACCCTAAGCTCCTTAAATATTGAAATGCGGGATGAAACGGCGGTTTGCGTGGTTTTGGTCAGTGAAGGCTATCCAGGCAACTACCCTAAAGGATTCCCAATATCGCTTCCTGAACGCAGTGCGGATTGTATGATTTTCCATGCAGGAACGTCTGAGAAAAACGGCATGCTTCACACCAACGGCGGACGCGTTTTGGCGCTGAGTGCGCTGGGTAAAGACATGACCACGGCAGCCGCGGCAGCATATGCTACTGCCAACGCAATTCAGTTTCAGGGGAAATACTTCCGCAGAGACATCGGCGCAGACCTGCGTTCGTTTCCACAGCATCAACCCTAAACATGATTCAAGAAAAACACCTCCGTCACCTGCGCAGACAACTCACGCTCAGGCAGGCCATGAGCCGCCTCTTGGGCTATTTTCTGCGCGGATTGCTGGTGGTTTTGCCCATTGGCGCCACGGTTTGGCTGCTCTATACCCTCATCACCCAGGCCGATGCACTGATTCAAAAGTATTTTGTCAACCTGCACATCCCCGGAATCGGCATCCTCATCATTGTGCTTACCATAACCTTGGTGGGCATGTTTGCCACCGGCTTCATCACGCGCCCGCTGTTTGAACTGTTCGATGCGCTGATGGAACGCGCCCCGGGAGTAAAACACGTGTACAGCTCGGTGAAAGATATGACCGAAGCTTTTGTGGGCGACAAGCGTAAATTCAACGAACCGGTGAGCGTGGAAATCCAAGATGGCATTTATCGCCTCGGATTTATCACTGCCCACGACCTCGAAAATATAAAGATGCCCGGCCACTGTGGCGTGTATATGCCTTTCTCGTATGGCGTATCCGGACAAGTATGGATGGTGCGCAAAGACAAACTGAAAACCCTGGAAGCAGACGCACCTGAAGTGATGAAGTTCATCCTGAGCGGCGGAGTTTCTGACTTAGGAGAAGAATCATGAACGAAGAATTAAAACCGGGACGCTACAACAAGCTGCGCGTGGCACGCATGGTAGATTTTGGCGTGTACCTGGACGGAGGCGAGTACGGCGACATCCTGATGCCCGGAAAATATGTTCCTGAAGGGACACATATCGGCGATGCCCTGAATGTATTTGTTTATTGCGACAGTGAGGACCGTATGGTCGCTACCACCGAACAAGCCCTGGCTCAGGTTGGCACTTGCGCATACCTTGAATGCACTTCCAACAGCAAATTTGGCGCATTCCTGAACTGGGGCCTGGCTAAAGACCTGCTGGTGCCCTTTCGCGAGCAAACCGTGCAGATGAAGGAAGGACGCAAGTATCCGGTTTTTGTGTACCTCGATGGGAAAAGTGGACGTATTGCTGCTTCTGCCCACATCGAAAAGTTCCTGAACAAGGGAAGGCCGCTGTATCCAATTGGCGCTGAAGTTGACCTGTTCATCTATGGAAAATCTGAATTGGGTTATAAAGCCGTGGTGAACAATGAGTTCACCGGCTTGCTCTACTTCAATCAGGTATTCGCTCCCTTGAACATTGGCGACCATGTGAAAGGTTATATCGCCCAGATCAGGGAAGACGGTAAAATTGACCTGAGCATCCGACCCTCAGGTTATGAATCGGTGCAGGACAGCAGTAGCGAAATCCTGGTAAAACTGAAGCAGGCCGGCGGCTTCATGCCTTTTACCGACCACAGCGAACCAGATGCTATTTATGCTGCGTTTGGCATGAGTAAAAAACTCTGGAAGAAATCGGTTGGAACCCTGTACAAAAAGCAACTCATCCAGATCGATGATGAGGGTATTCGTCTGATTGCCGAAGATTAAAGGCTGTTGTATTCCTGCCCTATTTATGACCTGTGGCAAGGCCTGAGGCCCGCCAAATTCCGAACTTCGCCCATACGTTTTATGGTTTTATTATGTTTTATCAGGAAGATTGGAATGATACTGCCGTTCAGGTACAGGACTCAGCACATCCCCTAAACAAACCGGGAGATCTGGATGCGCTCATCAATGCCATCGGTGAAGCGCGTTTTGTATTGTTGGGAGAATCCACTCATGGCACCCACGAGTTCTACACCTGGCGCAGCCAACTTACGCGCAGGCTGATTGCCGAAAAGAACTTCTCATTTATTGCTGTGGAAGGCGATTGGCCAGACTTCCAACACATCAACGACTTTGTTAAAGGAAGAAAGGAAGATTCCGTCATTGCGGCAGACCTGCTGCACACCTTTCGCCGCTGGCCTACCTGGATGTGGGCAAACTGGGAAACGGCTGCCCTGGCCGAATGGCTGAAGCGCTTTAACGCCTTAAAACCACCAGATCACCGAGTGGGTATTTACGGTCTGGATGTCTACAGCCTGCAGGAATCGCTGGAATACCTTGATCGCTACCTGAACCGCGCCGATCCCGATGCACAGAAACTGGTGGCTGATTTGGCGCAGTGCTTCGACCGATACGGCGCCCATGAAGGTTACGGGTATGCGCTCGGCAACCGCAGCAAACACCACTCTTGCGCCCGTGAAGCCGCAGAACTGCTGCAGGCCATGATGTTGCGCAAAGCAGACTACAACACCAACCCCGAGGCGGGTTTGCAGGCGGAGCAGAACGCCCGCATTGCCGTGAATGCAGAGCGCTATTACCGCACCATGGTGGGAACCGGCCCGGCATCCTGGAACATCCGCGACCGCCACATGAACGATACCCTGAACCTGCTGATGAAACACCACGGCCCGGAGGCTAAAGCCATTGTTTGGCAACACAATACGCATATCGGTGATGCCCGCGCTACGGATATGGCCATGGAAGGAATGATAAGTCTGGGACAACTGGTGATGGAAGAACACGCAGACCTCGGCGTCTTCCGCATCGGCTTTGGCACCAATGGAGGCACAGTCTGCGCCGCCGACCGCTGGGGTGGTATCATGCGCCACATGTCCGTACCATACGCCCCGGCCGGAACCTGGGAGCAATTCCTACATGAATATGTTGGGAAAGACGCCTTCCTCCTGACAGATCAAATGGCTACAGCACCGCTGCTGAGGAAACCCATCCTCCACCGGGCCATCGGCGTGGTGTATCACCCCGGCCACGAATTCCCCGGCAATTATGTACCCAGTGTCATCCCCATGCGCTACGAAGCTTTCGTGTATCTGGACCAGACGAGCAAACTTCACGCCATGCACGTGGAACCGGATGGCATGCAAATTCCCGAAACCTTCCCCTGGGGAATGTAGGTTCAGTCGGCTTGTCGCTCGCCCGCAAAATGCTTGCGCACCGCAGCACGGAATTCATTGTCCGTCAGCTTATCGCTTTCCTGAAAAACTACATGCCGCCGTGGCCCATGCTTTCCATTTTCGTTCAGGAAGTTTTCAAACTGATGCAGCAAAATGCGGGGTCCCAATACATAAACATCATGATAGGGTTCTGTTTTGAGAAAAAGTTGCTTGAAATACGCCCTGAGGCCATCTGCTTCCTTGTTGTGTTTGTGGTGTTCATTATTGGTGCTGCGGTTATTACCCACCAAAATCTGATTGGTCGTTTCTCCGGCGTAACGCACCCGGCCCTCTATGCCCGATGGCATATGCGTGAGCGCATCACTTCCCGAATCCGGATAGTAAAACGTTGCCCTCAAACGATTCAGATACACGCCCAGTCTTCGGATTTCTGCTTGCTTCTTCATAAAAAATAAAAATGATGCGCACGAAGTTCATCCCAACACAATCAGGTCATCATGACCTGCGTCAACCCGAACCCTGACGACCGGTTTGAGGCCACCTTCGGATTTGGCCCGATTTTGGCCACTGAACTGCATCTTTGTAATCAGCAGCTACCAATATGCGCTTCCCGCTATTCTCACCAAACCCGAACTTGCGTTTATGGATGCCTTTCGCGCTTATGCTCATCCTTCCTTCCTGCAAGAAAGATAAAGAACCGGTGAAACCTTCGGGCGACATCAACAGCACCATCGACGTACTGGGCACTCCCACACCGCCACCTGCCAACAGCATACGCTATCGCGATACGGCCGTGGAGCAGATTCTGGTGAACGGAACGCCCGTTCCCTGCACCACCTACATGGTTGACCGAATCCAGCGCATCCAGAGCTTCGACTATTTCTACACTGAAGACAAAGCCGACCTTTGGCCGGGAAATGTAGTTCAGGGAAAATACCTCAGGGATCAGGCCCGCCTGATCAGTATTGGCGCCTTCCCACGTGACCGCATGAGTTTTACCATTCTTGGAAGTCAAGGCTCAACAGGCTTCAACCTTGACCAACCAGACAACAACAGCTACCAGCAGACACTCAATAAAAAGTCGCCCTACTTCTGGTTTATGCCGCCATTATACACCTACCAGAATACCCAGATTTCTTACACCACCGAACAGGGTTTGCTGGACATCGGACTGAATGTGAACTTCCTGGCGGGCGGCCTTGGAAGTCGCTTCCAGTACATCAATACCAATGGACTAACCACACTCTACCTCTATGTAAAGCAGGTATATTTCAATGTAAACGCGCAGTATCCCACGAATCCGGCAGGTTTTTTTGGCGCCGGAATTCAGGTAAACGACCTGAAACGGGTGGTTTCCAGCGACAACCCTCCGGCCTATATTTCGTCGGTTTCTTATGGTAGGATTGCCTTGGTTCGGGCGGTTTCATCCTTCAGCCAACGCGAGGTAAAAACGAGCATTGACCTGTTCCTGAACGGATTTGAAGCCAATATGACGGCCACACAGCGCAAAATTGTATCCGACCTGCAGCTTACCGTGGAAGCAGCTCCGGGACCGGCCTACAGCATCAGAACACTGGACGATTTGCATCGGTTTATTGACGAGGGCGCCCAGTTCAACCACCGGAACGGTTGCGTTCCAGTGAGCTATGAGGCGCGTTACCTTGGCGACAATTCGCCCCTGATTACCCATACAGGCACCAGCTACAAAGTACGCGAATGTTTATGAAGACGCTTTTGTACACCACCTTGCCCATCTTGCTCCTGAGTTTGCATTCTTGTTCTAAAGAACCCGAACCCGTGGTTTACAACGATTATGTGGAGCCTTATGAACTGGTCGAAGAAACCTTCCGACTCGGTGCGAGAAGTACTGCCGGCTTTTCCAATAAATCCATCATTACACGCAGCTTCACGCTGCCGCCGCGCACCGTTTATTGGGCCTATTGGATGGGCGCAGGTCCGGAGCCGGTTTCTGAATTGGCCAAGGTCGCTCTTCCTGCAGCAGCAGCAGCCTTAACTGAAGATCCGTTCGTGGCTTACGCCTGGGGGTTAATCTCGTCTATTCCCGTGGTAACGGCCGGCACAGCAAATGCCGACCTGTTCATTCTGGAACCCGGTCAGCAAGACAGTTTCAGCTTCAAAAACGATGAATTCCGCGCCTTTATCAGCAAGCCACAGTCGAAGAATGTACACGATAAATACATCGACATATTTGATACGCCGCTGGAATCAAACCGAACCGTGACCATTGGCCTGCGGAATCAAAGCTATACCAGCGGTGTGGATGTGAAGATGAAAATCTGGGCCTTTGTGGTGAAGCCGCTTTAAGGCATGCGCGCAAACTGCACATCGCTGTTGGTCTTCATAGAAAACCCCGGCATCTGCATTTCTGTTTTTACGGTTCCACCCACTCGTTGAAACATGTGGTTCACATGATCGAATTGGGTTTTCAGCCGCACATCGAGTACCGGCATGGAGCCGCGCATCATATCGAACATTTGCCGGTCATCGCCGCTCAACTGCATCTGGCTTTCAAAAGGTTTCGCCGGATTGGAGCCTGAAGGCGGCGCACCACCCATGCCCATCATACCCGACAAATCAGGCATCTGAGGCATTTGTCCTGCGCCGGGAAATCCACTTCCCGCCGGGTTATTGCTGAAACCAAATTGTTGGTTGCCATCTCCGGAAACAGCGTTCATCTTCCCTTCGAACATGTCGTTGCTGGTATCGGTCAACATGGTCAGTTCCAAATTGGCCCATTGCGCATCTATGGAGTTTACGCGCACGGTGGTTTCATAGAAACCACTTTGCATATTTACCTGGTCGTTGGTTTGTACCGCACCTTCGGGCATGGCCATGGCGCTGAGGCAATCGTAGGGAAATACCGGAATCTTTTCGGTCCTCTCGTTTTCTTTAATCTGTATTCTTCTGGCTGAACCCAATTTTGCCGGTACGTATCCTGTTTTCAACATACCGGATGAAAGGAATTCGGCATGCGCCTGAACCCAACGTGGCTTTTCTATGTCGGGAGGCATTTGCGCGATGCTGTCCGGCTCCATCGACAAAACCTGTCCACCACTTGCGGTAATCAGCATCAGTTTCTTGTCGAAATCGAAATGGCCCAGCCTGTCTACCGTGCAGGGCACAAACAACAACCTTGGAGGGATGCTCCTTAAGTCCGCTACTACTGCACTGTACGCATTCTTGACGAGGTAATTGGTGATATACAACTGCACTGAAGCGGTACCTGTTGCGTCCACGCTAACCACATAAATTCCAAAATCAAGTTCGGTCCTGTATTGATCCTTCAGATTCATGCCCATGGCAGAAGTCGTAAATTGATCCGTGCTCACCACGCGGAAACGGTAGGTTTTGTTTGGTTGCCAATCGTAGTAAAGTTCAGTGCTCGCAGGTGCACTGCCCGGTTGCTGGGCCCAGAGGGTGGAACATGTGATGAAGGTCAGAAAGAAGCTGAACAGTTTTCGCATATTCCAAAAGTAACCAACAGCAACATCGACACCAAAAAAATACTGGAAATCACCACTGCTTCCGGAAAACTGTAACAAGTAATATTCTTCAGCACCGGCCACTTAATTTCGCAGATACGTTTATGAAATATCATTCATTTTATAGGTTCCACTTACATCGTTGGATATGGCTGTTGCTCTTCCTTACGGGCAGCAACTTTCATGTTGCAGCAGGCATGGAACACCGAAAAAAACCTAAAGACAGCCTGGCACAAACCCATACAGCAGAACAGCATTTCATCAACCTTGAACTACCATTAATCCAACCCGGCGATCAAATTGTTCGCCATACCGGATTTACGCTTTGTTATAATGAAACGCACGAACAGGCTTCTTGGGTGGCTTACGACCTTACCCGTACCGAAGCCGCAGGCGGCTATGAACGCACCGATAAATTCCTGATTGATCCATATGTTCAAACGGGCTCCGCTTCTGCCGCCGATTATGCCAACAGCGGTTTTGACCGCGGACACCTGGCCCCGGCCGGTGATATGGGCTGGTCGTCCATAACCATGGCAGAGAGTTTTTACTACAGCAACATGAGTCCGCAACTTCCGTCTTTTAACAGGGGCATTTGGAAGAAATTGGAAGAACAGGTGCGCGCCTGGGCAAATGCCGACAGTGTTTTATATGTAGTGACCGGACCGGTACTCAGTGAAGGCCTGCCCACCATTGGCCCCAATATGGTTTCCGTACCTAAATACTATTACAAAGTGTTGCTTGATTACCATAAGCCTGGTTTTAAGGCCATTGGTTTTGTATTGCCCAACAGTGCTTCTTCATTACCCTTAAGCAGCTTCGCCGTTTCTGTGGACAGTGTGGAACGGCTTACAGGCATTGACTTTTTCCCGGCCCTGCCGGATGGTGCTGAAGACTTGCTGGAATCTGATTGTTGTCCGCAATGTTGGATGGGTACTGGTGCAGCCGGCTCAGTTGCTGTTACTCCTCAGCAAGGCAGCAGTGCGCAATGTCAGGGTAAAACACAAGCCGGCAACCGCTGTCGGAATAATACCAGAAATCCCAATGGCTATTGTCATCAGCACCAAAGTCAGGCAGGCGTGGTTTTACCCGCGCCTGTTCCGGAACAGAAAGAGCAAGTGATTGGTGCAAGTGCGCAGTGCAAAGGCATAACCCAATCGGGAAACCGTTGCCGCAACAATACCAGAAATGCCAATGGTTATTGCCATGTGCATGGATCTCAGGCATCTGGTGGAAGCACCGTTCAGCCACAACCGGCGCAGCAGCAAATTGGCCCTTCGGTTCAGTGTTCCGGCACAACCGCTTCAGGATCGCGATGTAAGCGAATGACTCGAAATCCAAACGGAAGATGCTATCAGCATTGACCCGCGCAACTGAGCAGACTTACACCGCTGTTGATTCTATTTTGAATAGAAAAAAATGCAGTTCGCGAAGTAATTAGGGAGCTGGAACTACCTTCAGTGTTATGCCCAAAGCCGAATTGATCAGATTCAGGGCATCGGCTATGGGCATGGGTTCAAAACGACCGGAGTATCTTTTTTCTGCCCAATCTTCTTGGACCGTAATGCGCACATTGTAGTGTTTCTCCAAACGTGCCACTACTTCTGAAAGTGGCTCGTTGCGGAACACCAGCACGCCTTGTTTCCAGGCCCAGGAAAGGCTGTCGCCGGCTTCAGAGCGCAGCGCACCTGAAGCATAATCCACAACGGCGGCCTGGCCTTTGCGCAATTCGGCAAAATGTTCTTTTGCTTCTACACGCACATGGCCCTGGGCCACATCCACACGCACATCCGCTTTCGTTTCCCGCACGTTGAACGCTGTTCCCAAAACCGTAATTTCCGCCTTGCCGGCCTTTACGGTGAAGGGCAGGCTGTGCTTCTTCACTTCAAAAAAAGCTTCTCCATGCAACTCGACATTTCGCTGTTGCTTGTTAAATCCAGGTTCAACCCAAATGGAAGCACCCGAGTTCAGGGTGACTTTACTGCCATCTGGTAAGGGAACCTGTCTCTGTTCGCCAAATGCAGCATTGTAATACAAGGCCGTTTCCATGCCTTGCTTCGGAGCACGGTACCAAAATGTGAAGTAGGCACCCGCCAGCAAAGCCAAAGAAGCTGCCGCGGAAAGACCGATGGTGAGCCAACGCTGACGGTTCTTTTGCGGTGCTGCATTGATTTTTGAAGCAAGCTGATCCCAGTTGGTATGGTGTTGTTCGGGATAGCGATAGGAACCGCTCAACATCCAGGCGCGGCGCAATTGTTCCAGTTCCGCACCTTCATCGCCGGGCAGCAGGGGTTGATCTTCCCCAGCCAGATGCGCGGTAATCCGTTTCAGTTGGTCTTCGTTCATCACCTCAAAGCGTGCTCATTTCCTGCCTGGCCATTACGCGCAGGTAATGTTGTCTGATGGCCTGATACGTTGCCGCATGATGCGGATTTTTCTTCAGCCATTCATGGATGAAGCGCTCTTCCTCGGCGGTGCTCCAGCCGGCCAAGTGCTTGGTGATGATGTTTGACTGCAGATGCTCTTTCATGGGCAATACCTTCATCAATACAGGAAAAAAAAGAGTTCCCCCCAAAGTTGCCCATACTTTTACCATGGTTCTTAGCTGGGGCGTTTCCCAACAAATAAGCACTCTGGTTTGAACGTGTTTTTTGATTTTTTCCCGAAGAAGAGCATCTGCAAGGAAAGGCATGCTTCGTGCAGAGATGCTGAATTGAAACTGCTTCGATCTATTAGGTTGGAATATGCCAGCATTGGCAAACATGGGTTTCTGAAATTCTGTTCACCTGAAACTCCGCATTCCCCTTACCGCATCTGACGGTAGTACGATTCCAGCATTTGCCGGTACCATTCGGCCAGCTCGGGCGGCAGCCGTCGCAGCGATTCCTGCTCTTTGCGCTTCTGTTCCATCCAGGCCTGCAAGTCGGGTGGTGGCGTGGCTGGCAGCGCCGGCGGACGATTGGCTTCGCGCTGCTGGTCCTGCTCCTGCTCGCGCTCGGCTTTTTCGTGTTCCAGCAAACGTGTCTGAATCTCGCGGTGCCGGTTCATCACCGCAGGATCCAGTTGCTTGTTGAGCAAACGGCGCTCCTGCTCTTTCATCAGCTCTTCAGTTTGACGAATTTCCCGCGCCTGATCGCCCTTCCCCTGTTCTTCCAAAGCCCTGCGGGCTTTTTCCAATTCACGACGCATGGCTTCCTGCTGTGCGGCCATCCGGGCAAACTGTTCGCTCAGTTGTTGCTTCTGTCCTTGTTGGCCTGGTTTGCCCTGTTGCTGTTGCATCTGTTGCAACATCTTACCCAACTCCTGCTGCATCTGATTGAGCTGAGGCTTGGGTTTTCCCCCTTTACCGCCGGGCTTGGGGTTGTTGCAGGATTTACTGCTCTTGGCCTGTTGCTGCATCTGCTGCTGCATTTTCTGCATCGATTCACTCAACATCACCGCCAGATTGTTCATGCCCGTCATGGCATACTGTTGTCGCGTGCTGATGAAACCCATGTCGCGGGTACGCACCCTGGCCAAAGCCTGTTCGAGGTTGCTGTTGATGCGGTTTACTTCTTTGTTGATGAAACTCTGCACCGCAATTTGCCGCTTGGACAGAGCAAAAAGGCTGTCGGCAATCATCGCAGCTTCTTCCTGAATGCGTTTTTGTTCCTGAGCCAGGGCTACGTAACGCGGTGAATATTCGCGCTGTTCTTTCATATCCTGCATCACACGCTCCTGCTTGAAGGAAAGTGCGATGAGGTTTTCCAGCAACTGCCTCAGGGTTTGGTAATCTTCTTCGTTGCGCTGCGCGCGGGCTGCTGCCAGCGATTCCCGCATTTTGTCGGCGGCCTCTTTCAGCTTTTCTGCGGCGCTGCGCTGTTTGGATGCGGCCTGCTGCCCTTTTCCACTGTTCATCTGCTCCGAAGCCTGCTGCATCTGTTCGCCGGCCTGTTGCTGCTCGCCCGCGGCCTGATCCAGATCCATGGGCTGTTCCAGGTCTTGGTTTTCCTGTTTCAGTTGCTGTTGTTCCTGTTGAATCTGACCCAGCTGCTGCTTCAGTTGTTCCTGCTGCTGCTTCAGGGCTTCATCCGGCTTGGGCTGGGCAGCAGTTTTTTCAGAGAGTTCCTTTTGCTTCCCTGCCAGTTCTTCCAAGCGGGAGGCGAGGTCTTCTGCCTTCTGCTCCACCTGCAGCTGTTTGAATTGCTCGCGCGCCGCCTCCAGCTGTTTCCGGATGTCCTCACGGTTCAGTTGCAGTTGTTGCATCTGCCTTTGCAGCTCGTCTTTATCCATCTCCTTCAGCTGCTCTTTGAGCTTCTCCAGCAAGTTTTTGAGTTCAGGATTGGCCAATTCTTCGAACAGCTTCCGCACTTCCTGTTCCCGCTGTAACAACTCTTCGCTGATGCGGCTGGTTTCTTGCTGCTGACGGCTGAGTTGTTCCTGTTGTTTTTTCAGTTCCTGGAGCTGATCCTGCATGCGCAGCTGCTCGTCGATGTGCTGCCGGGCGCGCTCCATATCTTCCCAGTTTAACTGACGTTTTTCGGCCAAACGACGCTGCAGCGCTTCATCTTTTTCCTGCTGCCTGCGCATTTGCTTCATGGCCGCCTCCATGTTTTTATCCAGACGCTGCTCATTTTGCTGCTGCGCTCTGCGCAGCTCGTCGAGGCTGGCTTTTCGGAGCAATTCAGGACTGCTGCGCGTGGCTTTACTGCCATGCACGCCGTCGTTGTCCCAAACTTCAAAGAAGTATTCAACCTCATCGCCGGGTTCCATGCCCAGGGCACTCAGGTTTACGCCATGCACAAAAGCCAGGTCGCGTCCTTTTTGAATCGATACCGGAATCTGTTGCATGGGAAGCGCTTTCTTTCCCTGCTGTTCTGCCCGCACGAAGCGAAAATGAAACAACACCCGTGAAACTCCGTAATCATCGGTAGCGGCTCCTTTGAACCAGATCTGACTTTCCATGGCGCTGTCGTTGCTGCGCTCAATGCGGACGGTCGGATACGCATCGGGAACCACACGAACCAACACCTGCAGGGAATCTTTGAATCCAACAGTTTTGTTTCTGGGTACAAAGACCACGGCACCCGATTTCATGGCTTTGTGTTTCAGGCGAAACCAGCCGCGCGCATCTTTGTCAGAAAGCTGCTGTATTCCTTCGGGAAGCTGCACCCGTACTTGTTCTGTATATGCTGTTTTCAGCGTCCAACCGATGCTGGTACCTTCGGGAATTTCCAAATCGGCCACCGATTCGAGTAGTTCATTGTTGCGCCCGGTATAAGCCGGATACTCCAGCTGCGCACTCAGTCCGTTCAAACTTGGCGCCTGTAAGGCTTCAATGCGGTAAGGATCTGAAATAAACCCTGCCGCGCTGAGGTTAAATTCCAGCGCCTGGCGCACTGATTCAAGACGATATACATAACGACCATCGCTGCGGCGCTGCATGTTTATTTCGCGTCCATCCAACAGCAAGGACAAAACATCAGGCAGGGCTTTTCCTTCCAAACCGGCTTCCAGGAGGATTCCTTCTCCGGAAAACACACGGAGGTTTTTATTGTACAACACGAAGCGGAAGGGCACCTCGACTTTGAACTGTGTTTGGTATTGAATGATCCTGCGGGTACCCTCGGTGAACACATTGCTCTGGAACAGCAGGATGATGCCAATGAGCAACGCAGGAAGGGCGGCCCAGCGCGCCATGCGCAGGTTTTCCCCGAAATTCACCGCCGCCGTGAACCGAATGGGACGCAAAGCTTCTGTTTTCTGGCGGATGCCCGCCTCCAACAAACCCTGACCCGAAGTCATACCTTGCATGCGTTGAAGCTGAAGTGCATTCAGCAGTTTGTCACGAACCTCCGGGAAATGCCTTCCTACAATCAGCGCAGCTTCTTCATAAGAAAGCACCTTACCGATGCGGTACAGCTTTAGCAGTGGCAGCAGGATGTAGCGAAACAGCACATAAGCTGAAAGCGCGAGGTAGCTGAAAAAACAAACAGCCCTTACCGGTGTAGGAAAACGTAACAGGAATTCACCCAGACTCAGCACCAGAAATGCACCACCAAGCAGGGCCAGTGAAAACAGAACCCCGCGCAGCAGTTCATTCCGGTAGTATTTCCGGATGAAGGCCTCCAGCCTCACAATCAATGAATCCTGCCCGCGTTCCATCCGAACAAATTTACACAAAGAAGGAAAGATTGTGGGATATCTTCGTTTCTGCCATATTTCAACAACACCCGCTTCAACTGTGCGGTCCCGAGCGGATTAGATGGGTGTTCCGTTTGGGTACTGCTTACTGGTGCCTCGATTCCGCTTAGGGACTGTTTCCACATTTCTGGTATTTGGCACATCCCTTGCATCCCCTAAATTTGTACAGCTACATTCCCATGAAAAGCACCTATTCCCTGATACTCGCCGGACTTTTACCTCTGCTTGCCTGCAAACCATCATTCCAATCCGTGAAGCAAAGTGAAGCGCCTGCGTATAAAACAGTGCAGACAGCCAAAGCCGACGATGCCCCTGTGCTTACCTGGTACGACTTTGAAGCCGGTTACCAGAAAGCAGTGAAAGATAAAAAAATCCTGTTGGTGGATGCATATACCGACTGGTGCGGCTGGTGTAAGGTGATGGATAAAAACACCTATTCCAACGCTGACATCATCAAGAAACTCAACACAGACTTCGTGGCAGTCAAGTTCAATCCGGAGAAAACACGCACCTACAAATTCGGGAATTATACCATGACCAGCGACGAACTGTTGGCCTGGCTGGGCAGAGGTCGTTCCTATGGTTATCCAACCTCGTATTTCTGGCTGGATCCGGGTGCAGGTGAAAACCTGCTTGTGAGCGTGGGTTATGAAGATCCAGCCCAATTCGGTGCCACCCTCGACACAGTTCTGAAAAGAAAAGGAAACTGAGTTGGGGCGGAAAAAAATTGCCATCCAGGTTTTAGAAGACGTGGAAATTGGCCCGGCTGCCGCTGAAGGCAACTGCGTGGCCCGCGTGGACAACCGCGTCATCTTTGTCAAATATGCCGCACCCGGCGACGTGGCCTCCCTGCGCATCACCGGCAAAAAGAAGAAATTCCTTGAGGCGCGCATCCTTGCGTTGAAACAAGCGTCGCCCCTGCGCAACGATCCTTTCTGTTCCCATTACGGCCTCTGCGGCGGCTGCAAATGGCAACACCTGCAATACGAAGCCCAATTGCAGGCCAAACAGCAGCAGGTGGCCGACAACCTGGCCCGGATTGGTGGTGTGGAAATCGAAGAATTCCGTCCCATCATCGGCGCAGAACATACCCGTCATTACCGAAACAAGCTGGAGTTCTCCTTCAGCAACAAAGCCTGGCAAACCGTGTTCGACCCGGAACATCCCGTGGAAGAAGCCGCACTTGGCTTTCACATTCCCGGTCGCTTCGACAAAATCCTGAACATCGACACCTGCTACCTGATGCCCGAGCCCATGAATGCCATCCGGCTTGCGGTATTCGAATACTGCAAGGCACAGGGCTTTACTTTTTTCGATCCGATCAGCCAAACCGGATTCATGCGCAACCTCATGCTGCGCTGTACGAGCGACGGCAAATGGATGGTGCTGGTGAGTTTCCGTGAAAACCTGCCCGAGGAAATCGCTGGCTTATTGAAGCATTTGCAGGCGCGTTTCCCTGAAATCACCTCGCTGCTCTTTGCGGTGAACGACAAGCAAAACGACAGCCTGTACAAC
>JBIKKI010000045.1:0-16555 GCA_044360435.1 Bacteroidia bacterium | reverse complement strand
TGGTGTTTAAGCACGCAGCATGCCGCAGCTGTTACCACAGACAGTATTACACGCTTCAAATTGGCACCCGGCCCTGTGGCTCGTGGATTTCTTACCCCGACCGGATGGGGCAACAAGCAACCCATGGTGTATGCATACATAGCCGGAACCTTTCCCCAGGTTTATTCGCACAAGAGCGACCTGCTCAGCGGTATTGGCGCGGCCTGGGGCGACAGCTGTCGCCCATGGAGTGTACGCATGGCACTGAACGTGAACGATGTATCTCAATGCGACCAATACTCCGGCAATCTGGCCCTGAGCATCAAACTGAACGCAGGCAGCAGCATTACAGCCGGAGCGCTGCATTTATGGGCGAACCGAATCAATACCGATGCCAGCCCGTCCTATTACGTAGCACTGAGCAGAGCCGTGCAGCGATGGCGGCCCAGAGCGGATGGAACTGCGCGCGCCGCTTTTACCATAGGTGCCGGCAGCGGCCGATTCTACACCATGAGCCAAAGGGATGAGCAACTGGGGCGATGGAAACATGGAACCATATTCTTCGGCAGCTTCACGGCCAGCATCAGCAAAACGCTGGTCGCAACGGTAGAATGGACCGGACATAATTTGTGTTTCAGCACCAATTGGAGGCCCTACCTGCCCGCACTGTTCCCATTCAGACTGCCTTCGCTCAGCCTGGGCATTGCAGATCCGTTAAGAACCAGCGGCGAACATCTGCGTTTCGTGGCATCGCTGTCTTATGGATATGCACTTCCCTGGCCCAAACAAAAATGCAAACCATGAAACATACACTCATCATTATGGTTCTTGTATCGACTTTGAACAGCGTAGTCGGTCAATCCGACATTCAATCCATCAACCATTTACCTGTTGAAGAAGGTGGAACGCCTACTTGCATCAATACCATCTATGCGGTGCAATTCCCAAAGTGCATTGTTTATCGGCCCGGCTTAAAAACGTCACAGATAGTCACACGCTTATGGAATCAGGCCCGCTGCACCAACTATGAACCTCTTAGGTACGATCCCGACATTCTCTCCTTGCAGTTTACAGCCACGGAAAACTTCAAAACAGTGAACATCAAAGTCCGCAACAATACTGGGAAAGTGTTCAATGGACGTGTTTTGGTACATAAGCAATCGAAAACAAGCTGCAATGCAGCGCCCAGAGCGGTAAACGACCACATTGCATGCAGTAAAGACTCCACGGTAAAAAGCCATGTGGGCAAAAACGATACGGATGAGGATGGAGACTTCCTCAGTTTCAATATCCAGTCTCAGCCCGCCCATGCGGCCATCTTTCAGCTTCATGCCGATGGAAGCTTCACGTACAGCCCCCAAAAAGGCTTCATGGGAACAGACAGTTTTCGCTACCGCGTGACCGATGGTCTGGATATTTCCGATGCCACGGCAATTGTGACCGTAGCAAAATACCATGTGGAACTGCATCTAGCACCTGTGATTGCCGTGGGCTGTCCGCGTGCGCCTTTGGAGCTCATTGCCCTGGCACCCGCACATGAAGCCGCCACTGTTCGCCTCAGCATTGCGCCCAACAGCCCCGCGGTAAGCGTTTGGGATGCGGCCACCGATGGCAATCGTTTGCAAAGAACCACCTGGAAGTACGGCTCACAACCGTCTTTCGTTTGGCTTGATGCCAGTGGCGCAACACAAGTGAACGCCACCGCCGAACTGCTCGTTGGAAGTGAAGCCAAGGCCAAAGACTCGAAGAATGCCAGCATCCAAAACGCATGGCCGCGCAGCTGGTCTGTTCCCGGAGGAAATCCCGGCGGCACACATGGCATCAGCAGAATTTCACAGGTAACACACTATTCCTTCGACCTGGAGCCGAAAATCGGACTGCACATGTCGGATGTGATGGAAGCACTGAATCAGGCCGCACAGAAAAGGCTTGGACTTGCTCCAAACGAACAAGGCGCTTTTATTGAAACTCCGGTGATGGCCGCACTCAATTTTGGACACAGTGCTGAAGGAAAGTCGGCAGAAACTCTGGCCACCAACCAATGCTCACAAAAGAAGGCGCATTCTGTTTGGCGCGTAGAAATCACACCAATCCCGGAAACTGTTCTTTGGACGGACAGTATTATCCTGCCTGTGTGGAATCAGCGCATGCCGTTCGATAAAAAGCTGACCCGAGCCTCACGCACTGCCTGGGACAATTTTTCCAAAGCGCTGCGCATCCACGAAAATAGCCACAAACGCATATTTGAAGCCTTTGTAGAAGATTACCTCCGCCTGGCAAATGCCTTCGCCAAAACCAAATTCATTGGTGAGGCCTTAAGCTTGGGCTGTGAAACAAAGCAAACGGCAGAAGCAAAATTCAAGGCGGGGGAAATGGCTATAGCCTCTTTTGACTCTGCCCTGCACGCGTTGAACACACATCTGACAACCCTGCGCGAAGCATACGACAAGGCACAGGTTCAGTATGATTCCATCACCCGGCACGGAGAAACACAATCGCAGGATCCCTTCACCCAAAGACAAGAAGGCAACGATATCAGCACCGCGGTTGATGGTGACATCCTGTTACTTCCCTTGCCACGTTCAGGCACCGGAACGAAAGCCCGCTCTTCCGAAAGCGCCAGAGATGCCCGAACACCCGCGCCGCGCAAACCCAATTCCCGGAAGTAGCACTGAACAAAATGCTCCGCTGCACACAGGCAGAAGGAAACGGATGCTGCAAAAAACCGCACAAGGCTGCATATTTGAAGACCGAAACAGGCAAATATGAATATTGGAGAAAAACTCGTCCCTTTCAAGCTGCCCGCCACGAATGGCACCATGTATTCCAGTTTTGATTTCGCAGATAAACATGCATTTCTGATCATTGTCACCTGCAATCACTGCAAGTATGCCCGTGCCTACTGGCAACGCCTGATCAACCTGTGTAAGAAATTTGAAGAAGATAATCTTGGGGTTGTTGCCATCAATGGCAATGATGCTGCGCAATATCCAGAAGACAGTCTGGAGGGAATGCAGCGCGTAGTCAGTCAACTGGGTCTTCCCTTTCCATATTTGCATGACGAGGGCCAGGAGTATCTGAAAACCCTTGGCGCCACCCGCACACCGGAGGTATTTCTGTTTAACAGCCGCAGAGAATTGGTTTACCACGGAGCCATTGATGACTCCTGGGACAACGAACACGCGGTGATGCAGGTATATTTGGAAGATGCCATAGAGTATTGTTTGGATGGACTTGAGGTGGACTTCCCGGAAGTTCAGCCCGTTGGTTGCAGCATCAAGTGGCGAAACCATGCCTGAGGGCAAAGCTGTTTGCATCATTACCGGGGCATCTTCCGGAATTGGTGCGGCTCTCGCAGTAGAAGCGGCCCGACGCGGCTACCGTTTATCCCTCAGTGGTCGCAATGCTGCGAAGCTTGCTGAAGTAGCTGTAGAGTGCAGGAATTTGGGTGCTGAAGTTCTTGAAACAATTGCAGATGTTGCTATAGAGGCCGATTGCCGGCGAATTATTCATGAAACCGTCACCACCTTTGGCCAGATAGATGTGCTCATCAACAACGCCGGAATCAGCATGCGCGCCTTGCTTCGCGACCTGAACGTAGATGTAATCCGGCAGGTGATGGATACCAATTTCTGGGGAACTGTTTATTGCACACATGCCGCGCTTCCCTACTTGCTGAAACGCAAGGGAAGTGTTGTAGGCATCAGCAGCATTGCAGGCTTTAAAGGACTTCCCGGCCGCACAGGTTATTCTGCATCCAAATTTGCGATGCACGGCTTTCTGGAAGCCCTGCGCTGTGAAAACCTGAAAACGGGCTTACACGTGCTCATCGCCTGTCCTGGATATACCGCTTCCAACATCCGCAAGACCGCGCTCAATTCCACAGGTGCTGCCCAAGGTGAAACTCCACGTGATGAAGCGCGCATGATGCAGCCGGATGAAGTTGCACGGATTGTACTGGATGCTATGGCTAAAAAACGGCTGTATGTGGTGATGACCCTGCAGGGGAAACTGGCGGTATGGCTGAATAAAAGGTTCCCTCGCCTCGCCGATATCCTTACCTACCGTGCAATTGCGAAAGAACCCGATTCACCCTTTCAGTAATACAGCAGCCTTAAGCTTGCGCTGACAGCCAGGTTTTGGCTTCTTCCAGCGCCGCATCCAAACCGGATGTGAGCTTGCCGCCGGCAGTTGCAAAAAACTTCTGACCTCCGCCACCACCCTGAATGTGTTTGGCCCATCCGCGAACCATCGCAGCGGCATCCCAGCCATGGGCCGCCACTAAATCTTCACTGATAAACAAGGCCAGGCCGGGCTTTTCCTGAGCCACAAAAGCCAGCATACCGATGGATGGACCCTGCTGATGCATCAGGTTGAAGCAAATGTTCCTGGCAGCCTCCGCATGAGGCAATTCAACTTTTTCCGCAAACCAGGTAAACTGAGTGCCTTTCTGCAACTTCGACTGGATGGAATCCTGCACTTGCTGCACTTGCTGCATTTCAAATGCCTCCAGTTTCTTGCGAAGTGCGGCCTGTTCGTCAAGCTGCTTTTGCAGAGCCGCGATGGGATCGGCAGGGCGCCCCAACAATTCAAGTAACTGTTCCAGTTGTTCTTGCTGCTGACCGAGGTACGCAAACGCGCCGGCGCCGCTTACTGCTTCAATACGGCGCACGCCTGCCGCCACCGAAGATTCAGCCGTGATGCGAAACAGGCTGATGGCCGCGGTATTGGGGACATGCGTTCCACCGCAAAGTTCTCTGGAGAAATCAGCGCCAAAGGTGATGACGCGAACCGTATCACCGTACTTTTCGCCAAACAGCGCCGTTGCACCACTTTCCAGTGCTTCGGCAACCGGCACATTTCGGCGTTCTTCCAATGGAATTGCTTGACTGATGGCCCGATTCACGATGCGTTCCACTTCCTTCAGCTCTTCACTGGTCAGCCTGGCAAAATGCGAAAAGTCGAAGCGCAGGTAATCCGGATTTACCAAACTACCTTTTTGCATCACATGATCGCCCAGTACCTTTTTCAGGGCCGCGTGCATCAGGTGGGTTGCAGAATGATTGGCCGCACTGGCCATGCGCTTTTCTTTATCCACGCGTGCGGTAAACACACGTTCGGGCTGCTGTGGCAAACGGTCCAGCAGACAAATATGTAATTGATTTTCTTTAACGGTATCCAACACCTGCACCACGGAACCATCTTCCGCAGTGAGCGTTCCGGTATCACCAACCTGACCGCCACTTTCTGCATAGAATGGACTGCCGGTGAGCACCACCTGAACCTGCTTTTTACCCTTGGCACTTATCTCACGCCAGCGGGTTATGCGTACTTGGGCTTCCAGAAAATCATACCCAATAAAATCCTCTTCTCCGTCTTCAAAAACGTAGTTCCAGTCGCCGGTTTCGCGAGAAGCGTCGGCACGCGATCTGCGTTTTTGCTCTTGCAGGCGCAGCGAAAACCCGTCCAGATCCACGTGCATGTTTCGTTCGCGGGCAATCAGCTGGGTAAGATCTAAGGGGAAGCCATAGGTGTCGTACAGTTCAAAAGCGGTATCGCCGTCGATGGTTTCATTTCCCTCGGCCATGTAACGTTCCAAAATTTCCATACCTCTGGAAAGTGTGCGGTAAAAAGAAGCTTCTTCCTCGCGAATCACCCGGGCCACAAACTGTTCCTGTGCACGCAGTTCGGGGAAAAACGTACCTGTTTCTGCAGCCAGAACCTGAACCAGCTCGTGAAAGAACGGCTGTTCCAGACCAAGGTAACTGTAGCCGTAGCGAACGGCCCTGCGCAGAATCCTGCGCAATACATATCCGGCGCCGTTGTTGGAAGGCAACTGTCCGTCCGCAATACAAAACGATACGGCACGGATGTGGTCGGCGATTACCCTGAAGGCTATATCTGCCGGCAGGTCGCTGCCGCCGTATTGATGTCCGGAGCGATGTTCCGTAGCTGTGATGATGCCACGAAACACGTCGGTGTCGTAATTGCTGCTTTTCCCCTGCAGGGCGCGGGTAAGACGTTCAAAACCCATACCTGTGTCCACATGCTGGGCGGGAAGCTTTTCGAGGCTGCCATCAGCTTTACGGTTGAACTCCATGAATACCAGATTCCAGATTTCAATCACCTCCGGATGACCTGTATTCACCAAATTTCGTCCATCAAGTGCACTTCGTTCTTCGGCGCTGCGCAGATCCACATGGATTTCCGAACAGGGACCACACGGACCTGTATCGCCCATTTCCCAGAAGTTGTCCTTTTTGTTTCCGTTCACAATGCGGGCGGGTTCGATAAACTGCGCCCAACGGTCATACGCTTCCTGATCAAAGGGAATCTGATCTTCCTCAGAACCCTCAAAAACAGTCACATACAAACGTTCGGGATCCAGACCGTACACGGTGGTAAGCAGCTCCCAAGCCCAGGCGATGGCGTCCTGTTTGAAGTAATCGCCAAAGCTCCAGTTGCCCAGCATTTCAAACATGGTGTGGTGATAATGATCCACGCCTACTTCCTCGAGGTCGTTATGCTTTCCGCTCACCCTTAAGCATTTCTGTGTATCCGCAACGCGTGGGTGCACCACGGCTGCATTTCCCAGAAACAGGTCTTTGAACTGATTCATGCCCGCGTTGGTGAACATGAGGGTTGGGTCGTTTTTGACTACAATCGGTGCCGAAGGAACCAGATGATGGCCCTTGGATGCGAAAAAGTCGAGGAAGGTTTGTCGGATTTGTGCTGCGCTTAAACTCATTTCTTGTTGAAAGGAAACTACTCGTTTTGCCTTAAGTTTGCAATGGGGGCAAAATTACCCACACGTCCGCGAGTGGCAAAGAAAACCAAATATTTCTTCAACCCGAAAAGCCTGAGCTTTGAAAAGGTGCATACCAACATCCCGATGCTGGTTTGGCGCGCCTTGGGGTTTCTTTCCCTCGCTTCGGTAATTGGCATCGGGCTTTCTTTCATTTTTGCCAGAACTCTGGCAACACCTCGGGAGGCAGCGCTCATGGATGCCAACAAAAAGATGAAGAATCAGATGAAGGCCATCAGCCAGCACGTTGCCGAACTAGACCGCAAGATGAATGAACTGGCTGAGCGCGACAACGGCATCTACCGGATGATTTACGAGGCCGAACCACTGAAGCCCGACGAAGAAAAAATCAATGCCTACGCCGAATTGCTGAAAATGCCCGAAGGCGCCTTGTTGGCCGCCCTGCGTTCCAAGCTTGACCAGTTAAGCCGCCTTGCCGAGCGTCAGCAGCGGTCTTATGACCAGCTTGAAAAAATGGTGAAGGCAAAAAATGCGCTGCTCAACAGTGTTCCGGCCATCCAGCCTGTTGCCAACAAAGACCTGGAACGGATGGCCAGCGGTTACGGATACCGCATTGACCCTTTTTACCATACCACAAAATTCCATGCAGGGATGGACTTTACCGCGCCTCCCGGCACGCATGTAGTTGCTACCGGCGACGGTACCGTGCAGCAAATTCGACAGGATGAATGGGGTTATGGAAACCATATTGTCATCAGCCATGGATATGGATATACCACTTTATACGCACACCTCAGTGGATTTAAAGTGCGCAGCGGGCAAAAGGTTGTTCGCGGACAACTGATCGGTTTCGTTGGAAATACCGGAAAAAGTACCGGTCCACACCTGCACTACGAGGTTCGAAAAAACAACCATCCCTTGAATCCGGCGTTCTTCTACTTCAATGACTTAAGCGACAGCGACTACGCGCGCATGCTTCAAAAAGCATCGAAAACCACCAAATCATTTGACTAATAACTTATGTATCGTTTTATTTTTCTCTTCGGAATTTCATTCTTTGCCTCCTGCCATAGGGTTGGAGATGTCATCGAAAGCGGGGCTGAAACTGCCGGTAAAGCAGCAGGATCCATTGCGCAACATGTGGGCTCCGGCGTTGAACAGGCTCTGGATATAAAACCGGTGCTTTCTCCACAGATTACGGAAACGGGATTGCAGCTGGGCAAAACACTGATTGGCAGCGATGGCGAAGGCACCGACAACAAACTGAGCGTTTATTTTATCGCCTCGGGGAAAACAGATCTTCAGATTTCAGCCCGGGTGCAGGATGTCAAAGGACAAGAAATTGGCAGAACCACCAGCAGGTTGCAATTGGATTCAGGGCAAACCAGATACCTTGATTTCCTCTTCGAAAAATACACCAACATAGACAGTGATTCGAAGGTTTTTCTTGACGTTCAATAAGCCATGGGAGACGAGCATCAGGAAAAATCGTTTTACCGGATCAGCGAGGTTGCCGGTATGTTGAACGTAACCCAAAGCATGTTGCGTTTCTGGGAACAGGAAATTCCCAAACTGAAACCTGTAAAAAACAGACGTGGTGAACGTTTGTACACCAAAGACCACATCAGCCTGATCAGGCAAATCATCTACCTTACCCGCACCAAGGGCTATACCCTTGAAGGCGTCAGGAAACACTTATCTAAGCCAGCCGTGCAGGAAGAAATTCAAGCCTCATTGCTTGAACGGTTGCGCATACTTCGTGAAAAACTTCTTGCCCTTAAGGATGAAATTGATCAAAACTAGGTTCATCCTGCTTTTTTGTTTCCCTGTTTTCAGCTTAACCACCAGCAGTGCTCAGGCTCCTGTTGGTGCCCCTTCGCGTGCATTAAGTGGCTTGGGTTCGCTGCAGGCCCCGGGCAGCATTGGTATTTTCAACAGTCCCGCCTCCGGGCGCTGGGACAGCACCCGTACTTTGTTCAGTGAATACCGGAATTTCTTCGGAATCGGCGGACTGAGCAGTACGTCTCTGGGACTCAGTACCGGCATCAACTCGCTGCGCGTGGGCATATTGTGGAACCGAACGGGAAGCATGTATCTGAACCGGCAAGAGTTGCGCCTGCAGTTGGCTGGCAGAATCAGTGAACTGCTCACAATTGGCATGGGCCTGCACTACCGACAGTCATTCATGACGGGAACCTACCAACAGAAAGGAAGTCCCGCCGTGCAACTTGGCGTGGCTTTGAAAGCCGGAAAAAAAACAGATGTGATTCTTGATTGGCTGCGCAGCCTGAGCTTCAGCGCAAACGATTGGGCCGGTCAGTATATGGGTGCTGCGCATTTGCGGGCCGGCGTGCGACATCACGTGAGTAAGCAGGCTGGATTGATGGGGGAAATTCATGCCCGATACGGCGATTACCCCAACCGAAGCATCCTGCGCGGCGGCATTTGGTACCGTTATGGAACTTTCACCTTTCTTGCAGGCACCAGCAATGGACCGGAGCCTATGAGTTTTGGCGCGGTTTGGCGCAAGCGAAATATCACTGTAGCATGTGCTGCCAGCTACCACGCATCGCTGGGATTCAGCCCTCATTTTAGTGCTACCTGTTATTGGTAAATTATGGCGGGGAAACATGAACAGCCGTTGACAAGGAACTTCCTGCTGTGGTTTTGCGCTCTAGTGATTTCGTTCTTTTGCAACATAGCATCAACAAAAGCACAGATACCTGATGAACTGCGGAACTACCTGGAACGGTTTCTGGAACAACAAGGAAGTGGCGCCGATTTCACCGAAATCAGTGATGAATTGAGCGCATTATATCAGCAGCCCATCAACATCAACCGCGCGGGCATCGATGAGTTACTGGCCTGCCCATTGCTCGATGCACAACTGGTGCTTGGCTTGATTGAACACCGAAGGAAATTTGGTACGATAATCCATGTGCATGAGCTGCAGCTGATTCCAGGATTCAGCAGGGAACGAATCATCGCCCTGCTTCCCTTTATTCGCTTGGAAGCCGCAGGCGAGCAGGGATGGAAAAACTTGAAAAAGTACTGGAACAAGGGCTCTGTGGAAGCCCTGAATTACACCTTTTCTCAAGCTGGAAATCTTGATTCCAGGTTCGAATTGGCGGATACCGGAGCCAATAAAGATCGAGCGTTCCTAGGCGACCCTTTGCGGTCGAGTATTCGTTTGCGTTATTACAAATCCGGAGTGTACAGTTTGGCCCTCACTGCAGAAAAAGATCCAGGTGAACCTTGGTGGCAAACCTATGGACCTGATTTCCTGGCCGGGCATTTGGCCATTGAACAACTGGGACCTTTTAACCGGGTAATCATTGGCGATTACCATGCAGCTTTCGGGCAGGGGTTACTCTTGGGCAGCGGACTCGCATTCAGTCAATCGGCCAATGTGATGAGCATCAAACGCACACGCACAGGCATCAGGCCTTATCGCTCCGTGAATGAAGTACGTTTTTTTCGCGGAGTAGCAACTCAATTGGTAAAAAACAATTGGAGCCTTCACTTGATGTATTCCAACAATAAGCAAGATGGCTTACGCCAGAACGACAGCACCCAGCTTGAGGAAGGTCTGATTGCTGATTTTTTCAACTCCGGTTTACACCGTAACCGAAAGGAAATTGCATCCAGAAACCAATTCAGCGTGCCCATGTTTGCCATGGCTCTGGAAAAGAAATTCAGTGCCGGTTCTTTGGGCATCAGCTATAAACAAGACTGGGGTCCCGAGCTGAACAATTCCGGCAACAGTTTATATCAGTGGTTTAGCAATCAGCCCCACCCTTCCCGATTGCTTTCAGTATATGGCGACTACACCCTGAGGAATGTCCATCTGTTTTTTGAACAGGTGCGCAATCCGGAACAGGCAAACAAATCACTGGCCGGAGTTGCAGGTTTGCTGGTGAGTCTGGCGCAAAATCTGGATGTTTCTTTGTTGTATCGACATTACGACAAGACATTTAACAATCCTATGTCCATTGGATTTGGCAACAATCAAAGCAATGAACAGGGATGGTATCTTGGGGCGCATTGGCGCATCAGGAAACATATTGGCTTCCTCTGTTATAAAGACATCTGGAAATCGGACTGGCTGCGCTATCAGGTGGCGGGCCCTTCTGCGGGTGGTTCCTGGCTCACGGAACTGAACTATGCGCGTGGAAAACAAATATTCCTGTATCTGCGTTACCGGGAAACGACGCAAGCCCGAAACTTTTCATCTTCAATGGTGCCGATAGATGCACCCATGGAGCTGCGCGTAAAACGCCTTCGATTCCATGCCGACTATCCGGCAGGCAAGAACCTTTCATTTTCCACGAGGTTTGAATGCGCAACACCGGTTGTGGAAGGTCAGTCGCAACAATGGGGAAGTTTGCTGTTTCACGAGGTACAGATGAACAAGCCCGTTCGTGGGTACCGTATTTCTGCACGCCTGAGTTTCTATGATGTTGGCGATTATCTGGGCCGGATTTACGCCTTTGAAGGCGACCTCCCCTACGTATTTAATGTTCAGGGCTTTTATGGAAATGGAAGCAGCTTTTATTTGATGCTGCGGAAAAACATTTCGCGCCGCTGTGACTTATACACACGATTTTCCTCAGATTTGAACGAAGGTCGCGGGCAGAAATCAAAAACATTAAGTGGAATGATTAAGTGGAATTTCTAACATGGTAAAACTGAGTGTAAACATCAACAAATTCGCTACCCTGCGGAATGCAAGGGGAGGCAAGCGGCCAGACGTGGTTCAGGCCGCATTGGATGCCGAAATGTTTGGCGCCGACGGAATCACTGTGCATCCGCGCCCAGACCAGCGGCACATCCGTTACAGCGATGTATACGCGCTGAAGGAGGTGCTTACCACAGAATTCAATATCGAAGGATATCCTTCTCCCGATTTCATTGACCTGGTGTTGGTGGTTAAACCTACTCAGGTTACGCTTGTACCCGATCCACCGGATGTGTTGACTTCCAACGCAGGATGGGATGTGGTCAAACACAAAAACTTTCTTATTTCCACGCTGAATATTTTCCGTTCAGTGGGCATACGAAGCAGTTTGTTTCTGGATCCGGACCCGGTACAGGTTGAAGCAGCTGCAAAAACAGGTACCGACCGCATTGAGCTCTATACCGAGGCTTATGCCAGCAAGTTTCCGGTCGATGGCCCCACAGCGCTTCAACCTTACATCCTTGCCGCTAAAAAGGCAACCGACCTTGGACTGGGCCTGAATGCCGGTCACGACCTGGATCTGGAGAACCTGTCCTGCCTTGCCAGACACCTGCCTGGACTGCAAGAGGTTTCCATAGGACACGCCCTGGTTTGTGATGCTTTGTATTTCGGGCTTCAGAATACCATTCAGATGTATAAACGTGCACTGAAAAACAATGTTGAGTAAACGGATCTTCCTTTTGGCTTTGGTCTTGATAAACCTTCCCAAGGCTTGGACTTGGGGATTTTATGGCCATACCCAAATCAACCGGCTTGCGGTATTTTGTTTACCACCACAGCTTTTCGGATTCTACAAGAACCATATAGACTATGTTGGACAGCACGCCATAGATGCAGATAAACGCAGGTATGCCATTGCCGATGAAGCGTGCAGGCATTATCTGGATTGTGACCATTATGAACGTGCAGCTCCATTAGACACCTTACCCATGTGGTGGAATCAGGCGGTTTCCACCTATGGAGAAGACACCTTAAAGGAACACGGCATTGTGCCCTGGCACTGTCATTTAATGTTATACCGGCTCACAGATGCGTTTAAAGAAAAAGATGTAGCAAAGATTCTAAAACTGTCTGCAGACATAGGCCATTACATTGCTGATGCCCATGTACCCTTGCACGCCTGTGGAAACTACAACGGACAAAGGACCAATCAACATGGGATTCATGGCCTCTGGGAATCCAGAATACCTGAATTGTTCCTGAATGACTATGAATTACTCACAGGTACGGCCATATACTTAGACAAACCCATGAATGCCATTTGGAGAGCGATGGAACAAAGCTATGCTGCATCAGATACGGTATTGCAGCAAGAACAGGCTTTAACGGCTTTATTTCCTGGAGACGCGAAATACACTTTTGAAACCAGAGGCAGTCAATTGGTGAAGGTTTATTCTCCTGCTTTTTGCAAAGCCTATGATGCATCCATGAATGGAATGGTGGAGCGCAGATTTCGCCAGAGCATTCAAATGGTGGCCGCTTTTTGGCTCACAGCATGGATTAATGCGGGACAGCCCGAACTGCCGCAAATAGCATCAGACATCACTATATCGGAAGAAGAACTTTTGGAAGAAGAGAAATTCAGAAAAGGGCTCATCCTGGGACGGCCGGAGGAACACTGATTTATTTTTTCTTTTTTCTTTTGAAGTCACCGCGCTTCCAGGCTTCAAAAAACTGAGACCATGCCAGCGGACTCATGATGTTCATAGGAGGTGCCTGCCCCTGATAATAGAGCAAATTTGCCCGTTGTTGCATCAAAGCCTGATAGCTTTGCCTCGCATCGGCTTGCTTCAACCGCATCTGTTCCTTCAGTTCTTCTGCTTCCAGATTTTTGCGCGCACGTTCAAGTTCGTCATCAGGTATATCCCGATGCACGAAAACGTGATCAAACGCCGCCCTGGTTGGGAATGGGCGAATCACCATTACAGGAAGGTTGATGGTGTCCTGTGTCAGTAATTTGACCATATAATACCGATTTCCCCTTACCGTATCAGGAATACGGGAGAACGAAGACTCATATTCCACATGCCAGAAGTAAATGGTATCACCTTTCTCGGCAACAAATGAAAAATAGCCACTGATGTCAGAATAGCCAACGACACCGTGGCTTCCTCTGGAAATCACACAAAATGGGATTGCCTTAAGGCTGTCGGATGTAAGCACCAGTCCGCTAAACTGAATCAAATCTTCTTGGTTGCGCTGTGCAAAAAGTGTAGAAGAAGAACCGGTAAACCCTGCGAAAAAAGTGGCAATTACCAACCCAATGATCCGTTTTCTCATAGACTAGAAGTTGCAAACCTAATACCAAAAAACCGTCATTTACCGTTCAGCCGGCAATAAACCCAAGCGCTATGATGCCGAGCACCAAAATGGGCGTTGGCCATTTGGAGTACTGAATGTACGCGAAGCCACCCAAAAGCACGGCCCACCAAAGAGGGTCATGAACTACCGAAGATTTCAGCTTCACTGTTATCAAGAACATTTCCAACAAGGCAGCGACCACAAAACCAACAGAAACCGCGATGATACCATCCAATGCCCGATCAACAATGGGATAACGTTTCAGCCGATCCCAAATCGGATAAACGAAAAACACAAACAATATACCTGGAAGAAAAATAGCAACGAAACCCAGAACACAGCCAAACAACTGCCCCCAAAAGGAATATCCTAGCGTTTTCATGGCGATCCCGTTAAAGTAAACTGCAAAATTGAATACCGGTCCGGGCATAGCCTGAAGCAATCCTAAACCTGTTTGAAACTCATCCGCCGTCATTCTTGGTTTGTGGTGAACGTATTGTTCTAGAACCATCGGAGTGAGCGTATTACCTCCACCAAACACCAAACTCCCCATGCGAAAAGTATTTTCAAATAGGGTTATAGGATGTTTAAAGGCTTGCATGCCAGGGAGTAAATGAGCCACCTGTCCCAAAATCCCAATCAATAGAAATATGGACAGATACAACGTAAAATTAGCCCAACGAATCGACCCAAACTCCCGTTTATTTGGCACAAATGACCTATTCCCCAAAAGAGCACTTAAAAAACCGCCAGCCACGATACCTAAAGGGAATAACCAAGGCGCATTCACAAAAAGGACTACCATACAAGCAAGAAAGCAAATGCACCAATAAATAAAACCGCTTCGAACCTGCCTGAGCATTGCTATGGCACCAGAGGACAAATAGGCAAGCACCAATGGTGATAAATACTGCAACTCAGATTTTCCAAGAAACCTAGGTGACAAAGTGAGAATGGAAAGTAAACAAGCTCCGGGCAATGCCCAAAACAAAAGGGTCAAAAAAGCCAATTTCGGCCCACCTAATCTGAAACCAATTACGGTAAGCGTTTGCGTTGAGGAGGGGCCAGGCAAAACCTGACAAAAAGCGTTAATTTCCGTCAATTCCCGGTCACTTAGGTATTTCTTCTCACCAGTTAAACGCTTTTGAAATAAAGAAATGTGAGATTGGGGTCCACCAAAAGCCGATGTTCCTAAAAAAAAGACATCCTTAAGAAATTGCCTCTTGATACTCATCGTTAATTTTGGCGTCACTAAGAAAGAACAATAATATGAAATTCAAAGGGTTAATCGTGTTAAGTACTGCTGTTTGCGGTTGTGGCAACCAAGTTTCAGTTCATGAAGAACAACAAGCCCAAATGAAGTATGTTGACAGTTTATGGGGAACCTTCAAAGTGGTTAAAGAACTGTTGCGTTATGACGTTTGGACAATTACGGATCGCAAACATGAAATGGACAGCTTACTGCAACTTACAAAATTTTTCAAACCTGAAAATTTGGATGATGCCGAAAAACAGACACTGGTAGGTTATGCTGCTATTGCCCGCGTGTACAAACCAGCGGCTCCCAAATACAAAGAGGTTGTCTTACAGAGTGAGGAACACTTCTACAACATAAAAGCACTCGAACAAAGTGTACGTAATAATACTTACGCAGGAAATAAAGTTGCTTTTTTAAAGGAGTATCAGAAGGAAAAACAAGGGGTAAATCAATTGGCTACAGAAGGTAAAGTTATCCTTGAAAGGCTTACTGAGGTTGAACCCATGTACCAAAGATTACACCCAAAGGTTACTGCAATAATCGATGAACAAATGAATCCTTAAGTGGATTCATTTCACGGACCTGAAGGAATGGAATATCAATAAACAAAGTTGGAAGTTATTCTCTTAAAAGATCATTAGACAAACAAGCATAAAAAAAGCTCCCCAGGGGGAGCTTTTTCAATTTAAAGTAGGCGGCGACATACTTTCCCAGGAGTTACCCAAGTATCATCTGCGCTGAGGGGCTTAACTTCTCTGTTCGAAATGGGAAGAGGTGCACACCCTCGCAATAGCCACCATAAGATCTTAAATTCTTGACAAAAGCTGGAAGTGAATGTCCTTAAAAAAACGGTAAGCTTACGGGTAATTAGTACTACTCGGCTATGCCATTGCTGACTTTACACCTGTAGCCTATCAACGTAGTCGTCTACTACGACCCTTAAAGGAAACCTCATCTCAGGGCAGGTTTCGCGCTTAGATGCTTTCAGCGCTTATCCTATCCACACTTAGCTACTCTGCGGTGCCGCTGGCGCGACAACAGATACACCAGAGGTGTGTCCAATCCGGTCCTCTCGTACTAAGATCAGGACCCTTCAAGTTTCCAACGCCCACAACAGATAGGGACCGAACTGTCTCACGACGTTCTGAACCCAGCTCGCGTGCCACTTTAATGGGCGAACAGCCCAACCCTTGGGACCTTCTCCAGCCCCAGGATGTGACGAGCCGACATCGAGGTGCCAAACCTCCCCGTCGATGTGAGCTCTTGGGGGAGATCAGCCTGTTATCCCCGGCGTACCTTTTATCCTTTGAGCGATGGCCCTTCCATACAGAACCACCGGATCACTATACTCGACTTTCGTCCCTGCTCGGCTTGTAGGCCTCACAGTCAAGCACCCTTATGCTATTGCACTCTACGCACGGTTACCAAGCGTGCTGAGGGTACCTTTAGAAGCCTCCGATACTTTTTTGGAGGCGACCACCCCAGTCAAACTACCCACCATGCACTGTCCTCC
>JBIKKI010000161.1:0-4864 GCA_044360435.1 Bacteroidia bacterium | reverse complement strand
CCCTTGTGAAGGCCGACAAACCGAAGCGGACTACAACGAACAAATTGCGCATATCCGCTACCTGCTCCGTGGAAACCTCGGCGAGGTGAAGCGCCACCTGAAATCCCTGATGACCGACGCAGCTGCAGCCCTGCGTTTTGAAGAAGCCCAGAGGTACAAGGAGAAGCTGGAACTTCTGGAACGCTTTCAGGCGAAAAGTACCGTGGTAAACCTGAACATGGGCAATGTGGAAGTATGCACGCTGAGCAGCCAGGGAAATCAGGTGTTTGTGAACCACCTGCGCGTAAGCGAAGGCGTCATCATCTCCAGCAAGAATATGGAGTTCCGGCGCAAGCTGGAAGAACCGGACAGCGAAATACTGCTGCTGGCGCTGGCCGAAGCCGACCAGGGCACGGCGTACAAGCAGCGCGAAATCATCTGCAGCCTCATCCCGGAAGAATGGGAAGATCCAACCCTTCGGTTCAGCATTCCCAAGGCCGGCGACAAGAAAAAACTGCTGGAACTGAGCATGCGCAACACCCTGCTGTTCAAGAAAGAAAAACTGGCCCATTACGACAAACTCGATCCCGGACTGAAGGTTGACCGGTTGATGAAACAGATGCAGGAAGACCTGCGCCTGAAGGAGTTGCCTATTCATATTGAGTGCTTTGACAATTCCAACCTGCAGGGCGAACATGCCGTTTCCGCCTGCGTGGTTTTTCGCCATGGAAGGCCGGCAAAAAGCGACTACCGCCATTTCAACGTGCGCAGCGTAACCGGCCCCAACGATTTCGACACCATGAAAGAGGTGATTACCCGTCGCTATTCCCGTTTGGTGGAAGAAGGCCAAAGCCTGCCGCAGCTGGTGGTGGTTGACGGCGGCAAAGGACAACTGAGTGCGGCGGTGGAAGCGTTGCAGAAGCTGGGTCTTTATGGGAAAATGGCGGTGATGGGCATTGCCAAAAGACTCGAGGAGTTGTACTATCCGAATGACCCGGTACCGCTGTATATCGACAAGAAGAGTGAAACACTGAAGGTGATTCAGATGATGCGCGACGAAGCACATCGCTTCGGCATCACACACCACAGAAAGCGCCGCGATAAGAGCACGCTGGGCACTGAGCTCACAGAAATACCCGGCATTGGTGCAGAAACCGCTGAAGCCCTGCTGCGCAGCTTCCGCAGTGTGAAAAAAATCCGCGAGGCCTCGCTCAGCGCCCTCAGCCATTGCGTGGGCCCCTCAAAAGCAGGTACGGTTTATCATTACTTCCACCCCAATGAAGCCTGACTGTACGATTCCGGTACATTCCATTCCACAACTGCGCCTGCAGCTGGCAGGTCTGGCCGCTTCCGAACCTGTTTCCATGCTGCTCGGTGGCCATGAATTCCCCGACCCATATGGAAAATACCTGATGCTGCTGGCATTGGGCGTTGATGAGCGGATTGAACTTGATGCAGGCCAACAGGCCTTTGAAGCGCTGGAAGCAGCGACCGAACGCGGAGGCTGGTGGTTTGGACACCTCAGCTACGACCTGAAAAAGGAAACCCACGGACTGAACAGCGAACATCCTGCGTATATCGCATGGCCCGATTTGTATTGGTTCCGGCCGCGAATTGTATGTGCAGTGCGCCGCGACCAGCCAAACGAACTGCAGGTGTATGGTGCGAATTCCTTCTTGCTTCCGGAAATTCCGGAGCCTTCGACGGAAGCGCTGCCAAAGGTAGATTTTCAATCGGAAACCTCGTTTGAAAACTACCGGCAGCATATTGAGGCCATCAGGGAAGATATTCGCTGCGGAACTTATTACGAACTGAATCATTGCCTTGAATTCCGCGGATATTGTGCGAATCTTCCCATCCTCGAGGCCTGGAACCAATTGAATGAACGGGGACCAGCTCCTTTTTCTGCATTGTATCGCCGCCACGGACAAACCGCGATGTGCCTGAGTCCGGAGCGGTTTTTAGCCCGCCGGGGAAACCTGCTGATTTCAGAACCCATCAAAGGAACTGCACCACGCGGAAATAATCCTGAACACGACGAATACCTGAAAAATCAGCTGGCAGAAGACGAAAAGAACCGCGCCGAAAACATCATGATCGTTGATTTGGTGCGTAACGACCTGAGCATGGGTTGCATTCCAGGAACGGTGAAGGTTCCGGAACTCTGCACCGTAAGAAGTTATGCACGCGTACACCAAATGACCTCGGTGGTTTGCGGAACCTCTTTACCCGGAATCAGCGCAGCACAGCATTTGAAAAACACCTTCCCGATGGGCAGCATGACCGGCGCTCCCAAACACGAGGTGATGCAGCATATTGAACGCTATGAATCCTTCCGCCGCGGGCTGTACAGCGGAGCCATAGGCTACATGGATCCGTCAGGCGATTTTGATTTCAACGTGGTCATCAGAACCTTGCAGTACGAGCAGACGGGTGGGCGCATTGCCTACCACACCGGAGGCGCCATCACGTGGGATAGTGAAGCCGCACAAGAATGGGAAGAATGCCGGTGGAAGGCTGCCGGAATCCTAAACATATTTTCCCAAAACGATTGATAGGGTTTTCGCCCTGAATCAGCTTTTCAGCTGCTGCAACCATTTGCCGGCGCGTGCTTTTTGCGCCTTATTGCCTTCTTTCTGCAACTTTTTATAGAAGCGAATGGCGTATTCACGCTTCCCGCTCAGGCGGTATGAATCAGCAAGCAATTCAATCAGGTCTGGTTGATCAGGATTTTCCTGCAGATTGTCGCCCAAGAATTTAATGGTGTAATCATATTCTTTGTGGGCGATGGTAATACGCGCTAAATCCGCATTCAGGGAGGTGTACTTCGGAAAATACTTCAAAGCGCAGCGGGTGAGCTGCTCTGATGTAGCGGTATCCTTCCGGCGCAGCAGTTCTTTGGTGAACTTGCGCACTTCTTCAACGGTATAATCCCGAGGATTCCTAACAGCATTTCCTTGTGGCCCTGTCCACATGAAATCAGTTTGGAGGCCATGCTCCAAAGCCGTACACAGCACATCATGAACCCGTGCATATTCACCAAGCTGAATCATGGTCTGCGCCTTCAGTACACGCATGTCGAAGCGTTGAGGATAGTCGGCAATGCCAATATCCAAACAATTAAACGCCCTTGTAATACGGTACGCATTGTATTTTCCAGTGATGGTTTCGTAAGATTCTGGCAATACCGCAGTGCTGTCGTCAATAATCCAAAGCATTGACTGGGTTTGGCGCGGACGAGAAACACTGTCTATACGGGCAATCCGCATTTCATAATCATAACAGCAGGTATAAAACGAAGGATTCAAAGGAAACTGCGACACCCATTCTGCCAATACCAGACGCTGCCCCATGGTATCACGTTTTGCTACATGGCCCTGGAACATTTTCTCGTAATTCTGGGCATAGGTACTTCCAGAAAAGCCCAAGCAGAGAATCAGTAGTTTTTTCATTATTTAGTTCTTTGCGATAAATCAAACATGCAATTCCGTTTGAGGTAGGCCGAATCGCACCACGAATGTATATCTCCCCTGCATTTATTGTTCTGTTAAACACATGTAAAGAAGCCGTGGATATATAAGTGACTACGGCTAATCCAACAATCTTTTGCTCATTGTCAACTTCTTTCAAAGGTGCTCTATTTCAGCCAGTTATCCTGTTATAACATTCAACATTGGCTTTTATTGCTTAAAAAAAACTACACCCACTTGAGATGTTAAGAATAATTCCTATCCAGTAAACTTTTTGGACGTTCATAGGTCTAAAATGCCGTTCAACGGATAAACCACCTGCAGTTGTTAACTTGCTTCTGTGAACAAGCTTCAAGAAACCGGCCTGGGGTTGATTCTGAGTGGTGGAGGCGTGCGCGGATTGGCGCATCTGGGCGTGTATCAAGCCCTGCAGGAAGCAGGAGTTCCCATCAACAGCATTTCCGGCACCAGTGCCGGTGCACTTGCCGGTGCCTTCATTGCCGCTGGTTATGAGCCCAGATACATCTTTAAATTATTCTTGAAAAACCGATACTTCGGGTGGCGGAATTTTGTTTGGGGTAAAGACGGACTCTTTACGCTTGAACCACTAGAAGCGCTCTTAAAACAGGAATTGCCCGCCGATTTCGCCACGCTCAAAATCCCATTGCATGTGGCCTGTACCGACGTGATTCACGGAACCTGTCTTTATCTGAACCAGGGCAACTTATACAATGCGCTGCTGGCGTCGGCAGCTGTACCGCTGGTTTTTGAACCCCGTAAAAGCCATGAAACTGTTTTGGTAGATGGAGGCGTATTAAACAACTTCCCGCTGGAACCCTTGCTGGAAACAGGCTTACCGCTGCTGGGCGTACATGTAAACCGCTTCGAACCTAAAGGCCCACAGGAAGACTGGGGCAAGTTCTTCATGGCAGAGCGTTGCTTCCACCTCGCTATTTCTGGCCAGGTATACCACAAAAAAGCCCATTGCACGCTGTTTATGGATTTACCGTTGGGTAAATACCACATGTTCGATACCGATCATGCCGAAGAAATTTATCAAATAGGATACACAGAAGCCCATAAGTTGCTTTCCTGACCGGAAACAGCAGCGCTCATCAGCGTTTAATCATGCCGCGATAGCTCATGAACAAGCCATGCGACAATTCGGCTTTCGCCAGGTTGCGGTCGTAATGCGGTTCCAGCCGAACATCTATGTAAAAACCCGGAGCCAGCGCACGCACATACTGAAGGCGGAGCATATACAATTCCCGTACGCGCTCATTGAGGTACACATCGTAATTGTTGATGCCCCCAAACAACGGACCGCCCAAGGGGCTTTGCCACTCGGTGCCGCGCCACCAGGTGCAGGTAGCCCGATAATATTTCCCCCAATGAACAATTACATTGTTGTACCA
>JBIKKI010000044.1:0-16682 GCA_044360435.1 Bacteroidia bacterium | reverse complement strand
CTGGTGGGATGATGCGTGCACGAACCAACGGAATCCAAGGCGCAGCGGCCACCACTTGTCGGGTGTACACCTGCACTCCAACAAAATCAAAATCGAATTTCATGCGTGCTTCATCATCAGGAGCTATATGTGCACTGATTCGTTCCATGATGGGTTTTGCCTCGGCGGGAATACCCATGCCGAGCGTTGGTTCTAAAAAGAACCTGTTGATCAGTGCGTCGAGGCGTTTTGCGGCCTTGTAATCGGCGCGACTTGGTGTGGCAGGTTCAAAATCGGTAAATGAATAAGTATTGCCAATCAATGCCTGGGGTACATGTGTGCGCAATACGGAAGCTGCGGCACTTTGCGCCAGTAGTGAATGATGCGCTGATTTCAGGTAGTTGTTCAGATTGCGCGCTCCGGGAGCGTGGACGCCAAGCAAGTGGCCGGCACCGGTAAATACAGCAGCTTCATTTAATACCATCCAGTGTTTCACCCGGTCGCCGAAAAAGCGCGCGGCCACGTATGCGTATTCTTCCATGCGGTGCACAATATCGCGCTGAGCCCAGCCACCGCGTTCCTGAAGTGCCTGTGGCAGATCCCAATGGTATAAGGTTACCCAGGGCGTGATGCCATTTTTCAGCAAATGATCAATGAAGACATTATACCAGGCAATCCCTTTTTTATTCAGGTGAAACCGACCACTGGGCATGATTCTGGGCCAGGAAAGTGAAAAGCGGTAATGTTTAAAACCGGCGTCTTTCAGCAATGCAACATCCTTTGGATAATGCAGGAAAGAACCAGAGGCGCGCTGAATGATGCGTTTTTGTGCTTCGTTTTGTGCATTGTTCAAAAGAAAGCGATCCCAGATTCCTTCTCCGGCACCTTGCTCCATCCGGAATCCTTCAGTTTGAAATGCAGAAACTGCAGCGCCCCAGGCAAAGCCCGGACCAAATTCATTTGGTTTCATTGGCAAGAATCATTGAGGAGCTCCATTGTCCGCTGCGGCTATTCAGCAGATCTATAATGTCAGCGGCGATGCGATTGCTTTCATCGGGTTGCGGAAGGTGCACGGTACGGCCTGTTTTCAGCCAATGACCGAGTGCACGCGATTGGCTCAAATCGAACGAAGGCAGTACTTCAACACCTTTCGATGCAAGGTAATGAGCATTATATTTTTGTTCCAGTTGTCCCTTCATGGGTACAATGAGCATCTTCTTTCCAAGGTGTAAGGCCTCTGCTGTAGTGCCAAAACCCGCTGCACACACAATGCCCGATGCGTTGATTATGGCTTTGTTGAAGGCGTTTCTGTTGATTGGATGATACGCCACATTTCCTTCGGAATAGGCATGTGTGATGCGTTTCCCAAACACCTTCCATTGTTGAAAGGGAAATAGCGACAACATGCGGCCAAGGTATAAATGATGATAGGCAGGAAGATATACCACAACATGACCATCATCGCTTACGGTTCCTTTGGCAAGTGCTTCAGGGATGTGTGCGTGGTACGTATGAGGTCCCAGTGGTTCGTAAAAGTAAGACCATTGGTTCTCGGCAGGTGCATAATGACGCAGCACCAATTTGCCAATGAAGTCAACACTTTTGGGCTTTTTCAGTTGCTGATAAGCGTATTGGTTGCTGATGCCGATGCTCGGAATACCGGTTTTTTTTGCCAGCAATAAACTCATGGGTTCGAAATCACTCACCACGGCATCGTAATCGGCGATGCGAACCTGCCGTAAGTCGCGCAAAAAGCGCATAGGCCTGAGCATGCGTGCGGTTTTGAAAAGGTTCACGCCGCCGCGGTTGCCGAAATGAAAACCGATTCCGCGAAATTGATAGGCCGCTCGTTCCTGTAACAACAGTTCACACTCATTACCGCTGAGCAAAATATCTACTTCAGCATGTTTCCGGAGCATGCGCACCAGCTGTTCGGAACGGCCAATATGACCATTGCCCGTGCATTGAATCCCAAACAACAAGCGCATCAGGATGCGGTTTTTAGTCCGAACTCCTGCAGCATCTGAGCATACAATACCTCAGCCTTTGGTAAGGGTTCTTCTTCCGCAGATTCAGTTTTCTCCGAGGTAAACAGCTGGTCGTAATAAACAACTTGCCAGGTTTGGTGGCTGTATTCCAACACGCTGAGGTGTTCAACCCAATCTCCACTGTTCAGGTAACATACTTTACCATCCGCATTTTCGATCATCTTTTGTTCAGGATGATGTATATGTCCGCAAACCACGTAGTCATAACCATTTCTGATGGCTATCTCCGCGGAAGTTTGTTCGAAATCGCCGATAAAGCTCACCGCACTTTTCACGCTGTGCTTAATCTTCTTTGATAGGGAAATTCTTCCACCGCCAAAACGCTTAGATACCCAGTTTACTGCGCTGTTGATGAGAATCAGGGTGTCGTAGCCAATAGCTCCCAGCCTGGCCAGCCACTTGGAGTGCTGCATGCATACATCAAACACGTCTCCATGGAAGAACCATGCCTTTTTACCGCCTTCCAATTCAAGAACCAACTTGTTTGTGATGCAGAAATTCCCCAAAGAAAACCCTTCGAACTTGCGCAACATTTCATCGTGGTTTCCGGTAATGTACACTACTCTTTTGCCCTTTTGTACAAAACGCAGGAGTTGTCTGACCACCTTCATGTGCGACGATGGCCAATAATTTTTACTGAACTGCCAGATGTCGATGATGTCTCCATTTAAAATCAACACTTCCGGGTCGATGCTTTTTAAGTAGCGATTGAGCTCCTTGGCCCTGCATCCATAGGTTCCCAGGTGCACATCAGAAATCACTACAATTTCCGGTTTTCGCAATGCCATTAATGAAACCTTAACTGGCTGAACAAATAATGTAAAACCCTTGTATAAACGCGGGTGCGCATCAGTTCTTTAAGGTTGGATGAGTCCTTCATGCGAACAAAAATCCGGTTCATCTTTAATGCCATTGTTATGGATGTATGAACCTTCTTTGCAGGGAATAACGCTGATTATCTTTGCCCAATGAGCTTCAGCGGAAAAAAGTGGCTGGTGTACGCAGGAACAGCCTTGTTGCTCTTGCTTGCCTGGGTTTTTCGTGTTACCCTGATGTATGTATTGGTTTCTTTGGTACTCACGCTGTTGGGTGCTCCGGCCGTGGACAGGCTGGAGCAGATTCGTTTGGGGAAGATGAATATTCCGCGCTCCGCGGCTGCTTTGTTGGTATTGTGTCTGTTTCTGTTGCTGGCATCCGGCATTTTGTTTCTGGTTGTTCCTGTGATTGGTGAGCAGGTAAGTGCCATCAGCAGGATGGAAACATCACAGTTGGAACGCACCTTTGCCAAACCCTTGGCAGAACTGCGCGAACTGGCTGTGCAACTGGGTTTGGATCCTTCGGTGCTCAATCCCGAGCAGATTAAAGAAAAGCTGGTTTCCCTGTTCAGCCTGAGCGACCTCGGAAAGACTTTGCAGGGTGTATTCGGCTTTTTCGGAGCCCTTGCCGGCGCACTGTTTTCCATTTCCTTCATCACCTTCTTTTTCCTGCGCGACCGGTTTTTGTTTTATCGCCTCGTGCATTTGGTGACTCCGGCGCGTCATGAGCCCGCCATGCAGCGCATCCTCCGGGCGGTGAACAGCATGCTTTCCCGTTATGTGCAGGCCTTGCTGCTGCAAGTAATCAGCTTTTCCATCATCATCTTCCTGGGTTTAACCATCATTGGGGAACAATACGCTTTTACCATCGCGGTATTTGCCGGCATCGTCAACCTGATTCCCTACCTCGGGCCCTGGATCGGTTTGGGATTTGGACTGATTCTCGGTGTATCAACGCATTTGGGGCTGGATTTTTACCAATCGGTGGTTCCGGACATGCTGTATATGTCGTTGGTTTTTGTGGTGGCGGTATTGATCGACAACTTCCTTACCTATCCGCTCATTTTTTCAAACAGCCTGAAAGCACATCCATTGGAGTTGTTTCTGGTGGTGCTGATGGCCGGAACTTTGGCGGGCATTCCCGGTATGGTACTGGGCGCACCCGCTTACACGGTGTTGCGCATCATTGCCAGAGAATTCTTTACGCGGTTTGATGTGGTGCGCGCCGCCACGCGTGATTTGGGCGACTGAAACCCGTTTCAGCTGTTGAACTGTGTCATGGCGGTGCCCAAACCTGCGTGCACCATGATTTCAATACATGATGCGGCCCGAGCCAGACAAGTGGGCAGTTCTTCCTTTTCGGCGGAAGTCCAGGAGCCCAGAACATATTCTACCTGACGGCCCTTGGGAAAATCATTGCCTATGCCCACGCGCAGCCTGGGGAATTCCTCGGTTCCCAGCACTTCGATGATATTTCTCAATCCATTCTGACCACCGTGGCTTCCCTTCCCCCGCAGGCGAAGCTTAAACTGCGGCAGCGCAAGGTCGTCGCAAACAACCAGCATCTGACCCGAAGCCGGTTTGGCCTGCTGCATCCAATAGGCCATCGCTTTACCGCTCAGGTTCATGTAGGTATTGGGTTTCAGCAGTACCAGTTCTTTCCCGCGAAAGCGAATCCTGCAAATCCAACCGTGTCGCTCCAGTGACCATGCAGCCTGGTGCTTATCAGCCAGAAAATCCAGCACGGCAAAACCAATGTTATGCCGGGTAGTGGCATATTCCTCACCGGGATTGCCCAGTCCGCAAATCAGCCAGGCCATGGAAAATCAGTGGTTTTCGTTGTATAAATGGTAGTTCTGCGGAAATACAATTTTGTACAATCCGGCATCATCAACCCAATATCCCGGCGGGATTTTATAGGTGTTGAAGAATTTAAATCCTTCTTCGATATTTTTCCAAAACTTCAGCACCAACGGTTTGTGCGCATAGTTGGTTTGCAGGTAGGACCAGTTTTTTTGGGTAAACCTGCAAGGGAAAATGTCTATGGGAATCTTGGCGTTTACGCCTTGATAAGCCTGAGCGCGCGCGGTTATCCAGTAAATTTCCTGCATCACGGAATCGGTCATGGGGATACAACCCACCGAAACACAGTCGCCGTGCACATAAATTTCATTTCCCGGATTTTCCTTACTGGCAAACTTCAGATCTACTTCATTCGGGTAGGAAACCTTCATGGAAAGGTGATAGTTACTGTTCGGATTGAATCGTTCGATGTAATACATGCCTTCCGGAACCTGCATGTCGCCGAATTTGCGTTTGGGTCCGAGGTCGCCGCTGCCCCGGCAAATATTGTAAACCTTGATGCGTTTGTAGGCATTGGTTGAAGTATCGCTGGCCCATAATTCCAGCTGATCTTCCAGTTTGAAGGCGCGCCAGTAAATGTATTTCGGTGTTTCACTCAGGCCTGAATCGCGGAACATTTTACGGATTTTACGGTCGGTGCGGTCGCGTGCCTGACGTACCCTTTCGTAGTTCAGTTGGCTGCTGAGGAAGTCTTGTGCCATGACCCCTCCCGATGCACAAAACAGGAAGGCCAGTATGAAGATGCGTTTCATGGAGGCGGCGAATTTACATCAGAGGTGTTTTTTAACCTGCAAAGCAGGATAAAGCGCACTCAACAAACCCATGACTAAGGCAACCGCGGTTACCAGCAACACATCCGAAAACCGCAGTGCCACGGGATAATACGGAACTATGGCGCTGTCCATGCGGATAAACCCAATCTGTTGTTGCAAAACCACCAGTAAAGCGCCAAGCAGCATCCCGCTTAAGGCGCCGATGCCGGAAATGAGCAAACCTTCTTTCAGAAAAACCGCCGACAGGGTTGTTGGTTGCGCACCCATGATGTGCAGGGTGCGTATGTCGTTCTTCTTTTCTATGACCAGCATGGATAATGCGCCGGTGAGGTTGAACGAAATGACGGCCAACACGAAGCAGAGTATGGCAAAGGTGGCCCACTTTTCGGTGCGGAACATGTGCAGCAAGGCCTTGTTTTGTTCTTTGCGGTCCTGAATCAGGAAGTCCTTACCGAGCAGGCTCTGTACCGATGTTCTGATGGTTTCCAGCGGAGCCCCCGGTTTGAGGAAGAGTTCCAGGCCGCTGCGCTCATCGTAGCGTTCAAACAGGTTTTCAGCGTAGGCCACTGGAACAATTGCGTAACGGTTGTTGATTTCATCATCCATCCGCATGGTGCCGGTATGCAACAGCGGCAACTTGTTTACCTCAGGATTTACCAGGCTTACACTTTCCCGACGCGGAACCACCGCCGACAGCTGCACATCATGTGCGCCAGGCATTAGGCCGAGGCGGTATTCCAAACCTTCCCCCAAAATCACCCCGCTGATACCCGCGTAAGGGTTCAGGCTGCCACCCGCCAATAAATGTTTGCCAATCCCGGAATGATGGAGAAAGCTACTGTCGGTTCCTTTGAGGGTGCAAATCACCTGTTGGTTTCCGGCTTGAAGCACGGCGTTGTCTTCCAGTGTTAACCCGACATACGTGATGCCCGGAAGCCTCCGTATGTTGGCTATAGTGGCTGAATCGGGTGTGAACATTTTCCCGGCAACGGGTGTCACTTTCAAGTCGGGATGGAAGTCGTTATACACCCGAAACAACAAACCCTCGAAACCATTCAATGCCGAAAGGATGACGATGAGCGCGAAGGATCCCACGGCAAAACCCAACAGCGAAATGCCGGTGATGATGTTCACGGCATTGCGGTTGCTGCGGCTCACCAGGTATCTGCGTGCAATCAGTCCGGACAGGCGCATACGGCTATTCCTCGTCCTTTTGCGGATCTTTGTTCAGTTGCGCAAAAATCTCATCCATCTTATTCAGGTAATCCAGAGATTCATCAAGCATAAATACCAGCTCGGGTACCTTTTTCACTTCATGTCTGATTTTTCTGGCCAGTTCCTGCCGTATTTCCCGGGCATGCAACTCCACCAGTTCCATGGCTGCCTGCCGGTTTTTTACGGTATATAAACTGAGGTACACCCGCGCATGGCCCAGATCCGGACTTACCTGAACACCGGAAATGGTGAGCATATTCCCACCAAACCAACTGTGGTTGTATTGCTGGAAGATACTTCCCAGGTCGCGCTGAATTTGTTTGGCGAATTTATCCTGCCTGATGCTCATCGGTACAAAGTTAGGCAGAAGCAGCAGCAAGCGTACTGTGTGTATTTGCCAAAGGCGAATAACTTTGCGGCGTTTGAAAACAACTTTGTTGATACCTTCGGGAGCCGGCGCTCCCGGATTTGCCGGCATCCTGCATTGTATAAAACAGGCTCCCGGCATCCGTGTGATTGCCGGTGATATCAACAATCAGGCTTACGGGCGACAGCTTGCCGACGGATTTTTTCAGACACCTCCCGGCGATCATCCGGAATACCCCGAATTCATTCTTGAAAAAGCGGTTGCGCATGAGGCTGGCGTAGTATTGCCCATCACCACCCGCGAACTGGATCCGCTGTCGGTGCGCGTGGCAGATTTCGCACAAAAGCACATTCGCCTGTTGGTTTCTCCGCCGTCAGGATTGCGCATTGCCAACAACAAAGCCCGCCTGTACGAATACATGCTGGAAAGCGGGCAAAAACCCCCGGTGTTTCGCGTGGTGCGCACCCTTGAGTCTATGATGCAGGCCATTCAGGAACTGGCCCCGAACGGCGAACGGCTCATTTTCAAACCGGCCTGTGGCAATGGAAGCGTGGGGTTTGGCATCATCCTCGGAACACACGAAGCACTGCGCCGGAATGTGTTGCACGAAAAACCCGGATCAGGCTATTACTACCGCAGGGAAGAATTGCCCCACCTGCTGCCCGCCGATTTGGGCATGGAATTGCTGGTTTGTGAATACCTCCCTGGTACGGAATATTCCGTTGATGTGTTGGCCGAACATGGAAAAGTGCTTTATGCCATCACCCGCAGTCGTGATAAGATGGTGAATGGCATCAGCGTAAAAGGAACGTTCATTCGTCGCGACGACATCCTGAACATGGTGCACAAGCTGGTGGATTCGCTTGGCTTGCATGGTCCGTTGGGCCTGCAGTTTCGTGAAAATGAACGCGGTGAAATGACCATTCTGGAAATCAATCCGCGCTTGCAGGGAACCGTAAGCAGCTGCCTGGGTGCCGGCATCAATGTTCCTCTTGATGCCTTACGTCTGGCGCTGGATGAGCCGGTAGCGGGCCGGCAGGAATTGATTCAATGGGGTGTGGGTTTTGTAAGGTATTGGTCGGAAGCCTTCTTCAACCCATAAAAAATATGCCACATATTTACAAAATGAGTAATTTTGCTACTCATTCATGATTGATACCCTCATCTCTTCCAAAACGCGGGTGAAGCTGCTGTTGAAGTTCTTCCTGAACAGCGCGAACAAAGCCTATTTGCGGAATTTGGAGGCTGAATTTGGGGAAAGCACCAATGCCATCCGGCTGGAACTGAATCGCTTTGAGAAGGCCGGAATGCTGAAGAGTTCCAGTGAAGGAAACAAGAAGGTATTCAGCGCCAACACGGCACATCCGCTGTTTGGCGACATCAGAAGCATAGTATTGAAATACGTGGGCATAGACCAGATTGTGGAATATGTCATCAAACACCTTGGCGAAGTGGAGCAGGTTTTTGTGGTGGGCGATTACGCACGCGGACTGGATGCGGGCATCATTGATTTGGTGATGGTAGGCCGCATCAACCAGTCGTTTTTGCTTGAACTGGTGGCGAAGGTGGAACAGAAAATAGAAAGGCGCATCAGGTATATCATTTTTGAACCTGAGACCTTTGATATAGAAAAGATACGCAGCAAGCAGGCGGAGCCATTATTGCTCTGGAGCCGCTGACTTGCTGCAACAAACAATCAACATCCTGCTTGGTCCGTATGGGACTGAGGAGGCGAAGCCATGAATACAGCAGGCAATACACCTTGGAACGTAGTGTATGTGTCTTCCCGGCAGGAGAAGGCTGTTTCGGCGCGGCTGGAGCAACAGCAGATTGAATCTTATGTTCCGCTGATGCGCCGACTGCAGCGATGGAGCGACCGCAACAAATGGGTGGATTTCCCTTTGTTCACCGGCTACGTCATGGTGCGTCCCCTGGCACATCAGCAGGATCGGGTGCTACAGGTTCCGGGCGTGGTGGCATATGTGCGCTTCGACGGAAAAGCCGCGGTGGTTCGCGATGAAGAAATTGTACTCATCAGGCAGCTTATCGACCACGGTTATGACCTGGAAGTTGCCGGACTGGAACCCGGAACGCCCCGTGGAACTGCGGTACGCGTGATTCAGGGTCCGCTGAAAGGATGTTTGGGAACCGTTCTGGATCATGAGAAGGACTCCGGTTTTCAGATTGCCCTGGAGGGAATCAGGCAAGGCATCCGCGTGCGTTTGCCGGCCGCTTATCTTGAACAAATTATCGATACATGAAGCATAAAAAGTGGGATTTAATCATCAGGCCCCATACGCGCTGGCTTGATTTAAACCTCAAAGAGGTTTGGCGTTACCGCGATCTGGTAGCGCAGTTTGTGCGCCGCGACATTGTGGCTGTGTATAAGCAAACCCTCTTGGGTCCGGTGTGGTTTGTGGTGCAACCCATCCTCACCACTGTGGTATTCACCTTTGTGTTTGGCTCTTTGGCCGGACTGGGTCCCAAAGATGTTCCGGCTGTTCTGTTTTACATGGCAGGCATCATTCCCTGGAACTATTTCAACGAATGCCTCATGAAAACCTCTTCCACCTTTACCGGAAATGCTTCCATTTATGGAAAGGTGTACTTCCCTCGCTTGGTTATTCCACTCAGTGTGGTCATTTCCAACCTGGCCAAGTTCGCCGTGCAAATGGTGCTGCTGCTGGCCGTTTGGCTCTATTACTATTTCCAAGGAAATTATGACTTCAACATCACTGCATACATCTTGTTGCTGCCGGTGGTCATCATCATCATGGCTGGTTTGGGCCTTTCCATGGGAATTCTGATTTCCAGCCTTACCACCAAGTACCGAGATTTATCCTTCCTGGTGGCCTTTGGTGTGGAACTGCTTAAGTTTGCCAGCACCCTGGTATTCCCCTTGTTCCTCATCAAGAATGAAACCTATCGCATGGTGATTTGGTCCAACCCGATGACTTCGGTGATTGAAACCTTCCGCTTTGCGCTGATGGGGAAAGGCGCTGAAATAAACCTGTACGCCTTAGGCTACAGCGCCGGCTTTATGGTTATTGTGTTCTTCCTTGCAGCCCTCCTGTTCAACCGGGTTGAGAAATCATTTATGGATACCGTTTGATATGATACAGCCAGTTGTAATTGAAGCGGAAAACATCAGCAAGCAATACCGATTGGGCTTGCTTTCAGGTAAAACCCTGAGCGACGACCTCAAGCGCTTTTTGTATCGGCTGTCCGGGAAACCCGATCCATTGGCCTTTGTTGGAGCAGAAAACGACCGTACCGTAGCCTCTGCAGAGCGTTACGTATGGGCTTTGAAGAACATCAACTTTGAAGTAAGGCAGGGCGAAGTGATGGGCATCATCGGACGCAACGGCGCCGGTAAATCTACCTTGCTCAAAATCCTGTCGCGCGTGACCACGCCCACCACCGGAGAAATCCGCATACAGGGAAAAATTGCCAGCCTTTTGGAAGTGGGAACCGGTTTTCACCCGGAACTCACCGGACGCGAAAATGTGTTTCTGAATGGCGCCATCCTGGGCATGAGCAAATCTGAAATCAAAAGGAAGTTTGATGAAATTGTTCAGTTCTCCGGAGTAGCGCGCTATATCGACACACCGGTAAAGCGATACTCTTCAGGGATGTACGTGCGCCTGGCTTTTGCCGTTGCAGCACATCTGGAACCGGAAATCCTGGTCATCGATGAGGTGCTTGCCGTAGGCGATACCGAATTTCAGAAGAAATGCCTCGGCAAAATCAAAGAGGTAGCAGGCGGAGGCAGAACGGTATTGTTTGTAAGCCACAACATGGGCGCTGTAAGCGATATCTGCGACCGCGCCATTATGATTGAAAAAGGCAGCATCAGCCACGAAGGCAATGCCGACACGGTGATCCGCGAATACGTAAACAGCACCATGCGCGCCGATCTGACCAGCCACGACAGCCTGAAAGATGCGCAGTTCCGCAGAGGCAGCGGACAGGTGCGAATCAGCTCATTGAGCATGCATACCCATGGTTCCGAGCAGGAACAGCACGAATTTGACTACCGTTCGGATGTTTCGTTCACCTTCAACTTTCAGGTCAACGAACCGGTTCCCGAACTGTACTTCCTGCTGGCACTCCGCTCGTCGCTCAGCCGTGAAATGGTTACTGCAACCGAACGCATCCGCATTCCCGTTGACGGCAAAACCGGCAACATCGCGTTTCGTCTTACCCTGCCTGAGCTCAACCTCAGCCCGGGCGTGTATGAAACCTATTACTGGCTGGGCAGTTCCAGACAGGAAATGCCTTACGACGTTATTGATAATATGACCGCGCCCCTCGTAGTTCGTGTACCCGAAAACGAAAGCGCATTACAAACAGGATACTTCCAACTTAACTACAAAACAGAACTATGAATCAGTTACCTGACTTAAATGGGAAAAGCATACTGGTAACCGGCGGAACCGGTTCCTTCGGCAAAAAATTCGTAGAAATGGTGAGCACCCATTTTCCGGGTGTGAAGCGTTTGGTAATCTACTCCCGCGATGAACTCAAGCAGTTTGAAATGAGCCAACTGTATCCGGAGAAAGATTATCCCTTCATCCGTTTTTTCATAGGCGATGTGCGCGATGGCGACCGCTTCCGCAGGGCTTGCGAAGGCATTGACATCATCATCCACGCCGCCGCGCTGAAGCAAGTGCCCGCTGCCGAGTACAACCCCATGGAGTGCATTAAAACCAACATCTTCGGTGCCGAAAATGTGATTGATGCAGCCCTGGATATGGGCGTGAAAAAGGTTGTGGCCCTGAGTACCGATAAAGCGGCAGCGCCCATCAACCTGTACGGTGCAACAAAGCTGTGTTCCGATAAACTGTTTGTGGCCGCCAACAACTTCAAAGGCCACCGCGATGTGAGCTTTTCTGTAGTGCGCTACGGCAACGTAATCGGTTCCCGTGGTTCGGTGATTCCGTTCTTCCTCTCACGCAGAAAAGACGGCGTTTTACCCATTACCCACCAGGATATGACCCGCTTCAACATCTCTTTGGAAGATGGGGTGAAGCTGGTATTCTACGCCCTCGGCAATGCCTGGGGTGGTGAAATTTTCGTTCCCCGTATTCCTTCTTACCGCATCATGGATGTTGCCGAGGCCATCGCACCCGGTGTGCGTCATGAAATCGTCGGTATTCGTCCGGGTGAAAAGCTGCACGAAGAGATGATTACCGAAACCGATGCCCTGAACACCATTGAGTTCAAGGATTATTTCGTGATTTGTCCAAGCATGCCCATCTGGAAACCAGAAGACCTTGCGGCTGCATTTGGAGGTAAAATGGCGGAATACGGATTTAAGTACAACTCCGGCACCAACCCGCACTTCCTGACGGTTCAGGAAATCCGTGAGCAAATCACAGCTCATGTAGATGCTTCTTTCCAACCCATGTAAAAACATTTGTTGTGGATCTCAAGGCACATCAATACAGCATTCCCTACGGCAGGCAGCACATCACCGAAGAAGACCTCGAGGCGGTGCGCACGGCGCTGCAAAGTGATTTCCTGACCCAAGGTCCGGCTATTGCAGCCTTTGAAGCAGCTTTTGCCCAATATACAGGCAGCACCTATGCCATCGCCCTGAGCAACGGCACCGCCGCATTGCATTTGTCGGCGCTTGCTTTGGGTGTGAAGCCCGGAAGTAAAGTCATTACCACGCCCATCACCTTTGCAGCCAGCGCCAACTGTGTGCTTTACTGTGGCGGAGAAGTGGTGTTTGCCGACATCGACCCTGAAACAGGTTTGCTCGATATCAATGCGGTTCGGCAGATGTTGGAAGCTGCGCCCAAAGGCACGTACAGCGGCATCATTCCGGTGGACTTTGCAGGTAATCCGGTAAATCTGGAAGACTTCAGGGCGCTTGCCAATGCCCACGGGCTTTGGATCATTGAAGATGCCTGCCACGCGCCGGGCGCCTCCTTCACCGATTCCAAAGGTGTGGAGCAGCGCTGCGGCAACGGAGCTTATGCAGATCTGGCCATCTTTTCCTTCCATCCGGTGAAGCATATTGCCACCGGCGAAGGCGGGATGATCACCACCAACAATAAAGAACTGTACGACCGCATCATGATGCTGCGTACCCATGGCATCACGCGCGATCCGGCCAAAATGCATGAAAACCACGGAGGCTGGTACCACGAAATGCAGGAACTTGGCTACAACTACCGCATTACCGATTTCCAGTGTGCGCTGGGCAGTTCACAGCTGAAACGCGCCGAACAAGGCTTGCAGCGCCGCCGGCAAATTGCGGCGCGCTACGACGAGGCATTGCGCGAAATGCCATTAAAAACCCTGCATACTACTACAGGCGGTAAGCATGCGTATCACCTCTATGTGGTGCTTACCGAGCGCCGGAAGGAATTGTATGATTTCCTGAAGGAACGCGGCATCTACAGTCAGGTGCATTACATTCCCTGCCATACACATCCTTATTACCACAGCCTGGGCTATGCTCCGGGAGATTTTCCGCGCAGCGAAGCCTATTACAGTCATTGTCTGAGCCTGCCCATGTTTCCATCCATGAGCGACGAGGAACAGGAATATGTGATTCAAACCATCAGCGCATTCTTCGCTTGAAGCGATTAGCCATCATAGCAGCCCGTGGCGGGAGTAAGCGTATTCCCGGGAAAAACATACGCCCTTTTTTGGGTAAACCCGCCTTATGCTGGCCCATTCAGGCTGCAAAAGCTGCCGCCTGTTTTGATACGGTGATGGTGAGCACCGACGATGCACACATCGCAGAAACGGCACGGGCCTGTGGCGCAGAAGTTCCCTTTTTGCGGGGAAGCAATACCGCCGGAGACCACGCCACACTTGCCGATGTGCTTCAGGAAGTGCTGCAGCAGTATGGCAATCTCGGACAGACGTTTGACGTGGTTGGACTCTTCCTGGCCACTTCCTTTTTTGCCGATCCGGAGCTGATTCAAAAAGGCTGTGCCGATCTGAAATCCGGTGAGGCAGACGTGGTGATGCCCGTGCTGCGTTTCCCGTATCCGGTGCAGCGCGCGCTGAAAGTGAACAGCGATGGATTCGTGGAATTCATGAACCCGGAACATGCACTTACCCGAAGCCAGGACCTGGAAGCAGGTTTCTACGACAGCGGACAGTACTACCTGCTGAACGCACACAGCTTTGCCCGAACCGGCCGGATTATAGGCGGAAGGGTAAAAGGCGTTGAAATTCCCTGGTATGCTGCTGTTGATATTGATGAAGAAGCAGATTGGATTCGGGCGGAACAACTGGCACACGCTTTTAGGAACGGATGAGAAACACGGTGTACCTGCGCGCGGATGGCGGCCCCGATATTGGTTGGGGTCATGTGAACCGCCTGTGCGCGCTGTCAGCCATGCTTCCTGAAACGCTGGAGCTTGTGGCCGTGAGCAGTGAAACCGGAGCCGCTGTGTTCAGACAAAACCTGCCGACCGGTGTGCGCATTAAAGTGCTGGATGCAAATACCTGTGGACGCTGCAGCGCAGAATGGCAGGATGTGCAGGCCGGACAGTCGATTTTGGTGCTTGACGGTTATCATTTCGACTATACCTATCAGCAGGAAGCCAAAAAGCTTGGCTTCGCCGTGGTGCTTGTGGACGATTTTGCCCTCGGTCCATTTGCAGCTGACGTCATCATCAACCACGCGCCAAACAGCAGAACGCGCTATTCACAGGAAGGGATTACCTATTGCTGCGGACTTGCATTTGCCCTGCTCCGTCCGGATTTTTACAAAACCCCGCCCACAGCTGCAAAGCGGAACAACGAGGTGCTGATTACCCTAGGCGGCGCAGATCCCCAAGATTTGACCCTGCAACTGCTGGAGCAACTGGTGCCGGCATATCCGGAACTTCGCTGGAAGGTGGTTTGTACGAATAACTTTTCCGAAGCACACAGAAGCGGATTGCAGCAGTTTTCCCAACAGCATCCGCAGGTGGCTTTGGAGTACAACCTGACACAACAACAGATGCACCGGCTGATGCTGCAAAGCAGCAGGGCCATTACCGCGGCAAGTACCGTGGTTTTGGAAGCCTGGGCTTCCGGACTGTATCCGGCTGCACTGTGTTATACTGAAAACCAGCGTATTTTGTTCGAAGGCGTGTGCAGCGAAGGCATGGCGTTCCCGCTGGAATGGAAGCAGCTGGCACAAGACTTTGAACGTTACCTGAATCAAATACCTGCACCACAACACAGGGATTCCTGGAATCCGCCGCTGGCCATCCGGAATACCATTCAACACCTTACAACCGCATGAGTACCACTGGTTTCAACGAACTACATATTGGTCCTGAATACAGGCCGTTCATCATTGCAGAATTAAGCGGAAACCACAATGGTGAGCTCGAACGGGCGCTCCGCCTGATTGATGCCGCAGCAGATGCCGGCGTGCAAGCCGTGAAACTGCAAACCTATACCGCAGATACCATCACCATGCCCGGGGTTTATCGCATTGAAGACCCTAAGTCGCTTTGGTATGGCAGAGATCTTTATGAACTCTACGAAGAGGCGTTTACGCCTTGGGACTGGCATCCGGCTTTGTACGCACATGCTGCGTCCAGAGGCCTGATTTGTTTCAGCTCGCCGTTCGATGAAACAGCCGTTGACTTCCTGGAATCGCTGGGCAGCAAGCTCTACAAAGTAGCTTCCTTCGAAAACACCCATACGCCGCTCATCAGAAAGGTGCTGGCCACAGGAAAGCCGATGATCTTGTCCACCGGTGTGATTGACTGGCCCGAGCTGGATGACACGATGAATTTCATCCGCGGGGAAGGCGCGCATGAGGTGGCTTTACTGAAATGTACCAGCAACTATCCTTCTGACCCCAAAGATTCAAACCTGCGGGCCATGCCGCTGCTGGCTTCCCGCTATCAGACGCTGATTGGCCTGTCAGACCATACGCTGGGCATTGGCGTGGCCATTGCTTCCATTGCCATGGGCGGCTGTATCATTGAGAAGCACATTACCCTCGACCGAAGTGAAGGCGGTGTAGATGCTGCTTTTTCGCTGGAACCGGCTGAATTTGCCACCATGGTGAAAGAATGCACCGATGCTTGGAAAGCCATGGGCGTTCCGGCGCTGATCACACATCCCGGACAACTGGGCTCGTCTATCTTCAAACGCTCGATTTATGCAGCTTGTGACATTGAAGCAGGCACCGCATTCAGCGAGCAGAACCTCAGGGTGATTCGCCCGGCAAAAGGAATTCCGGCAAGGCAATACTTCGACATTCTGGGCAAAACAGCTTCCCGATTCATTCCCAAAGGAACACCGCTTCAGGAAGATCTGATTCAATAACTTCAACCATAGAAACAATAAATATCAGCCATCATGATAGACCTCAGATACTGCAGTAAATGCGTATTTCCGGAATCAAAACCGGATTTGTTCTTTGACGAACAAGGCGTGTGCAGCGCCTGTATTGGTGCCGCCAAAAAGGCCGGCGAAATAGACTGGGAACAGCGGCGTAAAGATTTTTTCAGCATCGTGGAGCACTACCGGAAACCGGAAGGTCAGCCCGGCTGGGATTGTCTGGTGCCGGTGAGCGGTGGCAAAGACAGCACCTATCAGGCCTGGTTCCTGAAAAACGAATGTGGCATGAACCCCTTGTGTGTTTGTT
>JBIKKI010000047.1:0-16389 GCA_044360435.1 Bacteroidia bacterium | reverse complement strand
GCTGATACGGGGGTTTTCCCCACAATGTGTTCATCCTGATTTTACAGTTTGTGTTTTAGGCTTGAACATTGCATATGCATGACTTGCGTCCCATTTCAGAAATTGCTGCAGATTTAGGAATTCCGGCATCAGCCCTGGAGCCTTATGGTCATTATAAAGCGAAAATAAACCCATCGCTTATTGGCGATAAAACTAATTCAGGAAAGCTTATTTTGGTTACGGCCATTACGCCGAACAAAGCAGGCATCGGCAAAACGGTGAATACCATCGGCCTTGCCATGGCATTGAACAAGCTGGGCAAAAAGGCCATTGCCGTGCTTCGGGAACCTTCGCTTGGGCCATGTTTTGGCATGAAGGGCGGGGCGGCTGGAGGCGGCGCATCACAGGTTGAACCCGCTGTGGACATCAACCTGCATTTCAATGGTGATTTCCACGCCATCACATCGGCGCACAACATGCTTACCGCGCTGCTGGACAACCACCTGTATCAGAACCGTCACCTGGGTCGTTGGAAGGAAGTGTATTGGAAACGTGTGCTTGATGTGAACGACCGTTCACTGCGACACATGATGAGCGGTTTGGGTGGTTCCGCCCACGGGGTTCCTGCTGAAACCGGCTTCGACATCACGCCGGCTTCCGAAATCATGGCCTTGCTTTGCCTGGCGGAAAATTCGACTGATTTACTCCAACGTATCAACCGTATTGTTTTGGGAAAAGATGCGGATGGCCGCATGGTGACGGTGTCCGATCTGGGCTTTGGTCCGGCCATCGCCATCCTGCTTAAAGATGCCATCAAACCCAATCTGGCGCAAACTTCGGAAGGAACGCCGGCCATCATCCACGGCGGTCCATTTGCCAATATTGCCCATGGCTGTAATTCTTTGCTGGCTACCCGGCTGGCGCTTCAGCTTGGAGAAATAGTCGTTACCGAAGCCGGATTCGGTTCTGATTTGGGCGGAGAGAAGTTCTTCGACATCAAATGCCGCATCGGCAGATTAAACCCTTCGGCAGCTGTACTGGTATGTTCCCTTCAGGCGCTCAAATTGCACGGAGGTGCCAGCGAAAGCACCATGAAAGAAGCGAATACTGCGGCACTGGAAGCCGGCATGCTGAACCTGGAACGACACCTTTCCAACCTGAACAGCTTTGGTGTACCCGTAGTTGTTGCCATCAACCGTTTCCCCTGGGATACAGAAGCCGAACTCCTGTGGGTACAGCAGTGGTGCCATGCGCGCAAAGTTTCGGTAGCGGTAACTTCCTGCTTTGCAGAAGGAGGTGCCGGCAGTGAATCATTGGGGCACAGCGTTTTGGAAGTTCTGGCTCGGGGAGCAGTTCAGGCACCAAAATGGGTTTATGAACCGGAAGACGCGCTGGAACAGAAGGTGCAGCGCATCGTTCAACGTGTGTATGGTGGTGCTGAAGCCGTATTTTCTGAAGCTGCTAGAAAGAACATCAGGGAACTGGAAGCTGCAGGTTTTGGTCATTTGCCTGTGTGCATTGCCAAAACACAATATTCCTTCACCGCCAACCCCAAAGAAGGAACAGTTGTTTCCGGGTTCACATTGCCCGTGCGTGAAGTAGTGCTGAATGCCGGTGCCGGTTTTGTGGTTTGCATTGCCGGCGACATCATGCGCATGCCCGGTCTTCCCAAGATTCCTCAAGCACTCAATATGCGTCTTGATGAAGATGGAACCGTGCACGGAGTGGGTTAACGCGCGTACTTACTTACTTTTGTGGGGTGAAACAATTGTTCACCATCGGCGATAAGAAAAGCATGCGGTTTACTGTGGGTGAACAAGATCTGGCCGCCTTTGAAACCGGTGTGGTGCATGAATTTTATGGAACGTTTGCCCTGGGCAGAGATGTTGAATGGACCTGCAGGCAGTTTGTGCTTGAAATGAAAGATGCCGATGAAGAAGGAATCGGAACCTTTTTGAACATCAAGCACCACAGTCCGGCACTGTTGGGAGAAGAAGTTGCCATAGAAGCAGAGGTAATTCTTGCCGAAGCACACACGCTTGATTGTTCATTTACGGTAAAAGTGGGAGACAGGCTGATTGCTTCAGGTACCCAAGGACAGAAGATTTTAAAGAAGGAAAAACTGGAACGCGTGGTGGCCGCCATCAGGCCCTGATATGACAAACCGGAAGAAAGTCGAAATACTGAACCGCAAGGCCGGTTTTAATTTTCATGTGGAGTACCGCTATGAAGCCGGCATTATGTTGCAGGGCACAGAAGTGAAAAGCATCCGGGCCGGAAACGTCAACATCAGCGATGCGTATTGCTTTATGGAAGGGAATGAGCTCTTCATCAAAAACATGCATGTCAGCGAGTTTAAAAACGCGGGTTATGCCACGCATGATCCGCTGCGCGACCGCAAGCTGCTGCTGCAAAAACAGGAATTAAAGAAGATTCACAGCCGCATCCGCGAAAAAGGGATGACGGTGTTTCCTTTACGGTTGTTTGAAAATGAGCGTGGTTTGCTGAAAGTAGAAATTGGCCTTGGAAAAGGGAAAAAGCAGTTCGACAAACGCGAAGACATCAAAGAACGCGACATCAAAAGAGAACTGGATCGGAATCTTTAATTGCTGTTTGTGCTTTTGCTTCAGGATGGTGAATTTTGGGGCATGTTCAAAAAAATACTGCTTGGCTTCGCCATGAGCATATCGGTATGCATGGTGCAAGGACAAAAAAGTAAACCTGCTCCTGCAACGACTGTCAACGATACCGTAAACCCTTCTTGGTACGCTTCCCTGAAGTTTCGCATGATTGGCCCCGCCGTAAATTCCGGCAGGGTGATAGATCTGGCCGTTAATCCTCAGTACCATTCCGAGTATTATGTGGCCGCAGCCTGCGGTGGCGTTTGGAAAACCAGCAACAGGGGCATCACATTTCAGCCCATTTTTGACCAGCACAGAATTTATTCCATCGGCTGCCTGAGCCTGGATCCATCCAATGTAAATACCCTTTGGGTAGGAACCGGTGAAAACAACAACCAGCGCAGCGTGGGTTATGGCAACGGCGTGTACCGCAGCAACGACGGCGGTAAGAGCTTTCAGCACATGGGCCTTTCCAAATCGGAACATATTGGCAGAATTGTGGTCGATCCACGCAACAGCAACGTGGTTTACGTGGCTGCTTATGGCCCGCTGTGGAATGCAGGCGGCGAACGCGGCGTGTTTAAAAGCACCGATGGCGGTAAAACATGGAAAAATGTGCTGAACGTAAGCGAACATACGGGATGCAATGAAGTACTCATGGATCCGAGAAATCCGGATGTATTGTATGCAGCCTTCCATCAGCGCCGCCGGCACGAATGGACCTACATCTCCGGCGGACCTGAAAGTGCCGTTTACAAGAGTACAGATGGTGGCGCTACCTGGAATAAGCTGGGCGGAGGATTGCCTTCCGGAGATCTTGGCCGCATCGCGCTGGCCATAGCACCATCCAATCCCGATATGGTTTATGCCATCGTTGAGGCAACCGACAACGGCGGCGTGTATCGCAGCACCGACCGCGGGGCCAGCTGGTCAAAAATGAATGGATTTACCACAGCAGGAAATTACTACCAGGAATTATTCGTCGATCCAGCCAATGCCGATCGGATTTATTTTATGGATACATACCTCAAGGTCAGCCACGATGGCGGTAAAACCATTGTCAATGCCGGAGAAAAGAGCAAACACGTGGATAACCACGCCTTGTGGATTGATCCCAATGATTCCAAACACCTGCTCGTGGGTTGCGATGGCGGTTTGTATGAAACCTTTGACCAGTGCGCCACATACGACTTCAAGCAGAATTTACCCATCACCCAGTTTTACCGCGCAACGGTGGACAACGCACTGCCGTTCTACAATATCTACGGCGGTACTCAGGACAATAATACCCTTGGAGGCCCTTCGCGTACGCTCAATGCCAATGGAATCATGAACAGCGATTGGTTTGTTACGGTTGGCGGCGATGGCTTCAAAACCCAGGTCGATCCGAATAATCCAAACATCGTGTACAGCCAATGGCAATATGGCGGTTTGGTGCGCTTCGACCGGAAAACCGGTGAAACTACCGACATCAAACCGGCTGAAGGTGAAGGCGAAAAGGCCTGGCGTTGGAACTGGGACGCACCCTTGCTCATCAGCAACCACAAACCGGAACGCCTGTATTTTGCGGCCAATAAAATATTCCGCAGCGAAGACCGCGGCAACAGTTGGACCATCATCAGTCCGGATTTAAGCCGGCAGATTGACCGCAACAAACTGCCCGTAATGGGAAAGGTTTGGGGCATGGATGCCGTGGCCAAAAACCAAAGCACCAGCATCTACGGCAACATCGTATCCTTTGACGAATCGCCGCTTGATGCAAACCTGTTGATTGCCGGTACTGACGATGGCCTGATCCATGTAAGCAACGACGGCGGCGCCAACTGGTCGCGCATCAGCAGCTTCCCGGGCGTTCCTGACATGAGTTACGTGAGCAGCATCACCTGTTCCAGACATCAGGCTTCTGTGGTGTATGCTACCTTCCAAAACCACCGCAATGGCGATTACAAACCTTATGTATTGCGCAGTGATGACCGCGGCAAAACCTGGTCTTCCATCACAGCAAACCTTCCTGCGGAAGGCGTTGCCTGGCACCTGGCAGAAGATCATGTAAAACCAGCTTTGCTGTTCGTGGGTACGGAATTCGGCCTCCATTTTACGGTGGATGGCGGCAAACGCTGGCAGGCACTTAAAAACGGACTACCGCCCGCAGCCATCAAAGAAATCAGCATCCAGCGCCGCGAAAACGACCTGGTGTTGGCCACCTTTGGCCGTGGTTTTGCCGTGCTCGATGACTACAGTTTGTTGCGCTCCTTGGATGGAAGTGTTGCGCTTTCAGCCCAAGCCGCCACCATTTTCCCCATCAAAGATGCCCTGATGTATGTACCAGCAACGCCATTGGGTGGCGACGGCAAAGCAAACCAGGGAGAAAACCTGTTTACCGCGCCAAATCCACCTGTGGGCAGCGTGATACGCTATTTTATACGCGACGACTACAAAACCCTGAAACAACTGCGCAAAGACAGGGAAGCAGCACAGGTAAAAGCAGGTAAACCGGTCTATTATCCTGCTGCCGATAGTATTCGGATGGAAGATCGAGAGGAAGCGCCCTATTTGTTGTTTACCATACGCGACGCCAAAGGAAACGTGGTACGTAAACTCAGCGCTCCTGCGTCTAAAGGAAGTGGAAGTGTTGTATGGAATTTCAGACTTCCTTCCATGAATCCTGCCGGAACTTCCTCAGGCAATAACCCCGATGATGTAATTGGCGAAGGTGGTCCGATGGTAGCTCCCGGAACATACAATGTAACGCTTTCCGTGGTGCAGCGCGGGATCAGCAGCGTGTTGGCAGGACCTGTTTCCTTCAATACGGTGCATTTGAATCATGGAACCATGCCGGTTAAGGACCGGGAAGCTGTGCTTGCTTTTTCAGAAAAAGTGGCATCGCTCCAACGTGCCGTAGCCGCAGGACAGCAGTTTGCCGCTGCCATGAAAGAGCGCATGAGGCTCATCCCCAAAGCCATCCAGCAGTCAAACCGTACACCGGAAACCCAATTATCGCGCCTGCAGCAGATGCAAGCCCAACTGCAGCAACTGGATGAAGAACTCAATGGCGATGGCAGCCTTGCCCGCAGGGAATTCGAAACATTGCCCGGAATTGCCGGCAGGGTTACTTCTGTGGTTTACGGACTCTTTTATATCACCGGCGCACCTACCAAAACCTGGCAGGATAATTTCAGCTATGCCGGAACTTTGTACAGTCGTTGGCTGGAAAAGCTGGAAGTGCTGAATAAGGAATTGCTGGATTTGGAAAACAGCCTGGAACAGGATGGTGCGCCATTTACGCCGGGCAGATTTCCACGTTGGAAGCCGGAATAAAACAGGTTCACCCGCATACGTGTTTCCGCCAAGTCATGGATGCCAAAGGATTTTTGGATACACCCATCAATAACCTGCATGGACTGAGCCCTGAACGGGTGCAGCTCATTCAGAAAGAGATGGAGGTGTTTACCTTCGGCGACCTGCTGCAGTATTATCCCTTCCGATATGAAGACCGCAGCAGGATTTATTCTGTATCCGAATTACATGAATCCCAGGCCGGAGTAACCCTGCGTGGCTTCATCAGCGATGTCAGGATGGCTGGTGCAGGAAGAAGCCAGCGTTTGGTAGCCCGATTCTCAGATCAGACAGGTGACATGGAACTGGTTTGGTTCCAGGGCATTAACTGGATCAGCAAAAGCCTTACTGCCGGAGGTGAATACCTCATCTTTGGGAAGCCTCAGCAGTTTGGCAGGAAGTTTAGTATCAGTCATCCGGAGCTGGAAAAGATTCAGGACGGAAAGCTCCCCGCCAGCAGGCAGCATCCACTCATGGCGGTTTACCCCATGACGGAAGCCATGCGCCGGCGCAGGATGGATCACAAGGCCATTTCAGGAATTGTGAAACAGGTATTGCAGATGGCAGAACGGAATATCCCTGAATTCCTGCCACCCGCAGTAATGCAACAGCAGCGGCTGATGCCGCGGGGAGAAGCATTCAGACACCTGCATGTTCCTTCCGATTTAATGAAGCTGGAAGAAGCGCGCCGACGTATGAAGTTTGAGGAACTGTTCCTTTTGCAATTGCGCATTTTCCGTATTCGGGGAGTGCAGCAGCGCAGTGTTCGGGGCATACCGTTTCCGCAGATTGGAAATCATTTCAATGATTTCTATGCCCACAAACTTCCTTTCCAGCTGACCGAAGCACAGAAAAAAGTACTGCGTGAAATAAGGAGCGACTTGGGCAGTGGCCGTCAAATGAACCGCTTGCTCCAGGGCGATGTGGGAAGCGGAAAGACCGTTGTAGCGTTGATGAGCATGCTGATGGCGCTGGACAATAACTGCCAGGCCGCCCTGATGGCCCCAACAGAAATTCTGGCTTACCAGCACTTTGAAAGCATCAGCGATATGCTCGGCGATATGCAGGTAGAAGTTCGATTACTGACCGGTTCTACCACAAAAAAAGCCCGGGAGGAAATTCTGGAAGGCTTGGCAGGAGGAAGGGTGAACATCCTGATAGGAACCCACGCTTTGTTGGAATCGGATGTGCGTTTTCAGCAATTAGGCCTGGTGGTTATTGACGAGCAACACCGTTTTGGCGTGGCTCAGCGCAGCAAACTCTGGGAAAAAGGAAACCCTGTACCTCATGTGATGGTAATGACCGCCACACCCATTCCGAGGACCTTAGCCATGACAGCCTATGGCGATCTGGATCATTCGGTAATCAATGAACTTCCGAAAGGAAGGAAGCCCATCCGGACGGTGCATCGCTACGACCATGAAAGGCCCGCATTCATGCAATTTATCAAAGATGAAATTGCCAAAGGGCGGCAGGTGTATTTTGTATTTCCGCTGATTGAAGAATCTCCTAAGCTGGAATTGAAAAACCTGATGGACGGGCACGACATGGTAAGTTCATGGTTCCCCATCCCTCAGTATCAGATTGGAATTGTGCACGGGCGCATGAAAGCAGCTGAAAAAGATGCAGAAATGATGCGCTTCAAAAAAGGAATCACGCAAATCATGGTGGCCACAACGGTGATAGAAGTAGGCGTAAACGTGCCTAATGCTTCCGTAATGGTGATTGAAGATGCAGACCGATTTGGCTTGTCTCAACTGCATCAGCTTCGCGGAAGGGTTGGACGCGGCAGCGAGCAGTCGTATTGCATCCTCACCAGCAAGGCAGAATTAAGCGCCAATGCCCGCCGCAGGTTGCAAACCATGTGTGCTACCAATGACGGTTTCGAAATTGCCCGTGTTGATATGGAATTGCGCGGGCCGGGTGATCTTGAAGGAACCCGCCAGAGCGGCCTGCTCGACCTGAAACTCTCTGATTTGATCAAGGATGAACCTTTGCTCATGCAGGCCAGAGAAACTGCCGCACATATCTTGCAGACAGATCCCGATTTGCAGAAACCGGAACACGTTTTTTTGCTGCAGCGCCTGATTAACCAGCAGGGAAGGACGGTCTGGAGTCGGATTCTGTGAGCAAAAGCTCTATGGCGTCCATAAGCAACCCAATGCGTGTGTTGATGTGCTCAATTCCGGCAACGCCATCATCGATTTTTCCGCGCAGGCAGCACATATTATGCAGTTCGTTGAAAAATGCCAATTCGGGAAGTGAAGCATCCAACTTATTGTAATAGCCTTCGCCCGGTTCCTGGTTTCTATGGCTCAAATACCAGTCAAAGTCATTCAGGGTGGCATACTCTTCCATGGTCCAGAAGCTGTAATGATCCCTCGTGTGCGCGTAATCGTGCAACATTTCTAAATAAATATTCAGTCTTTCCATCATAGGATTTTTGAGGCAATAAGGGGAGGAGCAGCTGTTTGCTGCCAGTCAGATGTTGTGCTGAGGAATGGTGATTATTCGGCTTTTATGCCGGCACAGATGAATGAAAACATGGGTCTTGTGTGTCCGTTGATTTCGCGTTCCGGTTCACTGATCTCCATGGTTTGGCATGATTGAATTCCAGACTGTTCAAGCAGGGCACACAGTGATTCGGATTTAAAAAGTTGAAACCCGTATTGGTGCAGTCCCAGGCTTTCCATGCTCTCTTTACTTCTTAGTCCGATGCAGATCATACCGCCAGGTTTCAACACCCGCGCCCATTCACTGAGTACGGCTTCAGGTTCGGTAACAAAATACAAAGTGTTGATGCTCAAAAGTACGTCGTATCGGGCATCAGGGAAGGGAAGCCGCTCGGCATTTCCAAGAACATAACTCGCCCGATCGCCAAACTTATCGAGTTGTAGTTTCCCTTCAGCAACCATATCGGGTGCGTGGTCAATGCCTGTATAGTTGATTTCTGGTCTTTCCTGAAGTAAAGATGCCGCTGCAAGGGCATTACCCGGGCCAATTTCGAGCAGTTCGAACGCTTTCTGAGGAAACCATTGAAAGCAATGCGTGTACATAAGGTTGTTCAGTCGGTTCATCCTCTGGGCAACTTCGATACCTGAGCTGCCTTCGGGCTTCCGCAACTGACGCGCATAATCTTCTTCCCTCATATACATAAAAAAACCGGAACAACGTCCGGTTTCATGTGCCCAGTACTGGACTCGAACCAGCACGCCGTGAAGCACCACCCCCTCAAGATGGCGTGTCTACCAATTTCACCAACTGGGCAAAAAGACATCCAGAGTGTTCTTCCGGATGTCTTTCTGTTTGTTTTGGTGCCCAGGACAGGATTCGAACCTGCACGCTTGTGGGCGCTGCCGCCTGAAGACAGTGCGTCTACCAATTTCGCCACCTGGGCATTTCAGGATGTACGTTCAGGTTTTGATAGCCTGAAAGTGCCTCCGAAACGGGGTGCAAATATAGAAATATTTTCTTTATCTCTTTAACCAATGTGGTTTTAACCAAAGAATCAGGAAGAATGCAATGGAAGGCAGTAAAATACCCAGCACAACCTTCCAGGAATACAAGAAGAGCATGGGCTGCAGTCCAAGAAGGACCAAGGTTCCCGAAATCCCACCGCCCAGATGTGCATCATGTCCAACATTGCCTGCCATGGAACGAACACCCCAGATGCTGAACAAAGTGTACATAATTGCGAATAACCAACCGGGAATACCTATTGGAAGAAACAACAAACTGAGTTCCAATTGTGGAATCATGACCACCGTGGCAAATACAATTCCCGTGATGGCTCCGGATGCGCCTACTGCCGTGTAAGAATCCTGTCGTCGGTTCACCCAAAGGCTGAGCATATTACCACCGATCAGGGCGCCCAAATACACCTGCAGGAATTGACTCGGGCCGATAAACTGCAAGAGCAATGGGCCAAACATGTACAAGGTGTACATATTCACCAACAGATGAGTAATATCTACATGCAGGAAACCGCTGCTCAGCAAACGCCACCATTCTTTTTGATATTTCAGGTTTCCGACGCGGAAATAACCTTGCTCAAAAAGCGCAGGCCGCTCAAAGCCGGCGAAACTGTATAATACGTTCGCGGCAATGATGCCATAAACCAGAAAATCTTGTGTGTTCATCAGGGTACCTGAATGATTTTTCCCTGTCCGCCTTCAATAAACTTGGTGCCGCGCTTTGGGGTGCCTCGGTATTGCACATTTCCTTTTCCAAATACAGAAATTTCCAGCCACATGCGTGCACTGACTTTGCTGTCCAGTGGAGAAAAATGGTACAGGTAAATGTCTTCGGTACGCAGGTTCTCTGCCAGCAACTGTCCAACATCATTCACTTCATAAGCAAAGATGCCGGCATAGCCTGAAATTATGGTTTTTCCGCAGTTGATGCTTCCGCCACTGACATTACCATAGCGAAGCTTCAAATCCAGGTCGTAAACGCTTTTGTGGTCGATGGTCAGGGCACCACCAATGATGGTATCCAAACTTATCAGGGCAGCAGCGCCTTTTATGTGTATGGATTCCAGTTTGTGCACATTCACCGTACAGCGCGGATTTTGATGCATCTTGCGCACCCAGTTGCAACGGTTTTCGTCGCTGAACGTGAGCATCCCGTTCTTCACAACGGTTTTGATGCTTCTCAGCAGTTTGTCACCGCTGCGCACCGTAACTTGTTCCGGGAGGCTTGTATCTTGTGTAATGAACACATCAAATTCCTGCCCGGCTTCAATGCCACTGAATGGCTCCAGGATGCGGGTTTCTGCCGTGTCCGTTCCATAACCGGTGAAACAGTCGTCCAACTGCTCCCGATTGCAGGAACCGATGCTCAGAATTAACAGAAATAGGAATAATCTTTGCGTAAGATTCATCCGAAATGACACATACAAAGTTCATGAATTTCCGCTTCAGTTTCATTGCCGGCACCTTGATGGCGTTGTTTTTATTGGGAGGCACTGAGGCACTTCATGCCCAAGACGCTTATGCTGAAGGTGCTGAAGCTATGAAAGAAGGGGATTTTCGCCGGGCGGAATACATCTTTCGCCAGGGTCTGCGCAGAACACCCTCCGATTATACGCTCATGCATCTTTTGGCGCATACGGTGATGAATCAAAGGCGTTACCGCGAGGCAGATTCATTGTTGCGCGAAGTTGAAAAAGCCGACAGCAATCAGGTAGGTACTTATTGGTATTTGGGCCTGAGTCAGGAAAAGCAGCGTAACGACAGTGCAGCGCTTTTTTACTACAAAACCTATATCCGCAAAACACAAAACCAAAACAATCCGAATTCCAGCGCATGGCTCAGGGCGGGAAGTTGTTATCGCCGCATGCTGCACCATAAAGGTTTAAACGGCAATGAGCTCGACGATATGATTTCTTCCTACAATCGCTACCTTCAATTGAATCCGAGCGATCCCATGGGCATTGCACTGAGTCAGTTTATGGATGCGGTACAACGAAATCGCCCGGCAGATTACGCCGTACGCTGGGTTTGGAATGAACAGTGATTTGTATAGCACCTGGAAGCTGTCGTCCTGCATCGCGCTCCAAGAATCCGAAGCAGCGCAACAGACTTCAACGAGGTTAAACTTGGAAATTATACCCGGGAAACCGGAATAAGGACTTCCCAAACCGATTTACTTTCTTTTAGCCTGCTCGGCCAACACTACCTGTTCCCAAATTTGGGTTCCCTGCTTGTCGAACAGACGCATGGTGAGCGTTCGGGCATTGCGCGGACCGGCAAACTCGAGTGTGCCAAAATTGCGGTCTTTGGTGAAGGCGGTTCCGGGCATACGGTAGCGGTTCTGTTCTTCCTCGCCACGGGTGTAAACGCCGGAGGTGAGTGGGCTTGAAGTAAAATCCCAAATGGTAGGCTTGCCGTCTTCTTTCAATACGCTGAGTTCCGCAAAATGGCGATCGCCACTCAGGAAGATGACATTGCGGATGCCGTGCTCCTGGATGTGGCTGATGATGTCGTCACGCTCCTCTGGGTATTTGGCGAAGTTCTCTTTTTCGTCCGCGCTGTTCAGAAATTGTCCGCCTACACATACCACCTTCCACTCATTGGCCGGAGCACTGAGTAATGCGGTCTTCAGCCATTCACGTTGACTTTTACCGAGGATGCTGGCGGTAGAATCACCGGGCAGCGTACGGTTATAGCGGTCGTCGAGCAGAAAGAACTGCACATCGCTGCGTTCGAACCACGAAGTAATTCCTGGCTGGCAAGGCAGTCCTTCCGAAGGGTTTGCCCAAAAATCATGAAAGGCGCGCAGGGTGATGTTTTTATGGATGTAAGAACCGTTGGCGTCGTTTGGACCAAAATCGTGATCGTCCCAGATGGCATAGTTCGGGCAGGAACGAAGCAGCCGTGCGGATTCGCTCTGCGCGCGCGTATGGATGTAGCGGGCGTAGATACCACTTTCGCTGCCCCAGTCGGGCTCGCGCAGGTAGATATTATCGCCGCCCCAAATCATCAAATCAGGATTTTTGTCTGCAATTCGATTAAAAATATCTGTTGATGTATCTCCATATGGTTTACCCGGTCGATCAAAACGTGGTTCGTTTGCGTAATAGCAACTTCCAAAAGCTACGCGTAGGGCAGGAGGATCATTGCGCCAGCGCCAAAGTGCCGGTGTGCGGAAATAGAATGTTTCTTTAACAGAGGGTTTTTCACCAACAAGCACCTGGTATTCCACTGTGGTACCTGGCTCTGCGGGAATGGCAAACTCGGCGGTGAAGCCCCGCATGGCCTCAGTGCTTTGCTTCGGGGTGAATTTATAGGACTGCGCTGCGCCGGAATCTCGGTAGCGCAGGGAAACGGTTTCCTGTTTCAGGGTCTGAATGACAATCCGTCCTTCACGGAAATCAACATGTCCCAATACAGGCCCGACGAATTGTTGTGCCCACACTACCTGAGCAAGGCACATTCCCAACATCATGCTGAACACTTTCATCGTGGCAAAGAACGTATATCGCTGTGATGCTTTTGTAAAGTCTTAAGCTGCCCTGTCTGTTTATCTTAAGGATGTTTTCACACCGGAATATACAGAAGCGTACGGCGCATCGTACCAGCGCCAGGTGCTGCGCATGTATAAAAGAAGGTCAGCGCCGGCCACCAAAGGTTTATATTCCTTTTTCCAGCCTTCGGCAGAAATAAACAATCCGCCCGTGCGGCAATACACGTTATTTCCATAACCCCATGGATTGCGCACAAATCCGGGGCCCGCTTTCAGGGTCAGCGTGCCTTCCTGACGCAACAGATAAATGCTGTGCAATCGATGGATGTCTTTTCGATAACCATAACGAATGCCGCACCAATACTTGGAAATGCCTAAACCCCAGGCTTGGGAAGTTGTGCGCTCCGAGGATTTGTTGCGCAAGAACTCCGCATCGAATCCATAGCGCATACGGCCTCCAATGGTATAGCCAATCTTGAACCCCAGGCGGGCATCCCAGCTTTTTAAATCTTGCGCCTGTAGTTGTATGACTGTCGGAGTCAACAGCAGCAACAAAAGTCGTGCGATGCCCTTCATGATGGATAGTTGCAGCCGTTTCAATAGCTTTTTTTGTATTGAACGCCACAAAGGTGCAGACATTGTTTTTGGTTACGAAGTAGTTTTGTGTCATGAAGTTGAGTATTGTGCACACAGGCTTGTTCAAGCTGGATGGTGGTGCCATGTATGGTGTGGTTCCGAAGCAAATCTGGAACAAGTTAAATCCTGCAGATGCATTGAATCTATGCAACTGGGCCATGCGCTGTTTATTGGTCGAAGATGGAGACCGTCTGATTTTGATTGATACAGGCATCGGCGATAAACAAAGTGAAAAGTTTTTTGGGTTTTATCATTTGAGTCAAACCCAATCATTGCCGGAGGCAGTTGCTCAGGCCGGATATAACCTCGATGACGTGACCGATGTGTTGCTCACACATCTGCACTTCGACCATTGTGGAGGGGCTGTGGTGAAAACCGACGATGGTACTGGTTATGAACCTTCCTGCAAAAACGCGCGCTACTGGGTTACCGAAGCGCAATGGAATCACGCATTGAATCCCAATGCACGGGAACACGCTTCATTCCTGAAAGAGAATTTTGTTCCGCTCATGGAACATGGCCGCATCCATTTCATTTCGGCCTTCGAAAAACTTGGGAACGCCATTGAAATAAGGGTAATGAACGGTCATACACGAGGCATGATTTGTCCATTAATCCAAAGTCAGGATCGCAAGGTGTTTTATGCTGCAGACCTCATTCCTTCCGCGAGTCATATTCCGGTGAATTATGTCATGGGCTATGACATTGAACCTTTAACAGTAATGAAAGAAAAAGAAGCCATCCTAACCGAGGCAGAGGCAGAAAACTGGGTTTTGTTTTACGAACATGATCCCTTGACACCTGCCACTGAGGTGACTCGGAATGAAAAAGGTGGATTTCGCGCAGGCGCAACGGTTGATTTGTTTTCCTGACTCATGCAAAGCCCTGGTCTTTAATATTGCGGCATGATTCCCGACTTAAAGTGGCTGGAACGCACAGAACTACTCATTGGTAAAACCGAACTGCAACGACTGGTTCAAACCAATGTGTTGATTGTTGGCATGGGAGGAGTTGGCAGCTATGCAGCAGAGTTTGTTTGCAGGGCTGGTGTGGGTTCCATGACCATCGTTGACGGCGACGTAGTTGACCTGACCAATAAAAACCGACAGTTGCCGGCATTGAGCAGTACTGTTGGGAAGGGGAAAGCGGCCCTGATGGCAGAACGGCTCTTGGACATCAATCCGGATTTGAATCTGAAGGTGGTCGATAGGTTCCAAAAGCCCGACGACACGGATTTATTGGTGAAAGACGGGAACTTTGATTATGTGATGGATTGTATTGACAGCATTTCACCCAAACTGTTCCTAATACAGGCTGCACTGAAACACGGTGTGCCCATCATCAGCTCTATGGGTGCTGGTGGGAAAACCAATCCCTGGAACATGAAGGTGGGCGATATCAGCAAAACAACGGTTTGTCCCTTTGCCAGAAACCTGCGGAAACGACTTAGAAAAATGGGCATCCGAAAAGGCGTAAAAACCATTTATTCCACGGCGCCCGTAGTGGATGAGTCATTAAAACTTACCGACGGCAGCAACTACAAGAAATCGTTCTACGGAACCATTTCCTTCATTCCGCCCTTATTCGGTTTGTTGATGGCTGCGGAAGTCATCAACCATTTGCGCAGGCAAGACTAAATACATTTCGAAGCAAAGGAACTTACCTTTGCATGTACATGCAGATTTGCGAAAACATCCTGCAAACCATTGGCCATACGCCGCTGGTGCGCATCAACAAAATTGCAGCCGAAATCCCCGCAACCGTATTGGCTAAAGTGGAAACCTTTAATCCGGGCAATTCCATCAAAGACCGAATGGCCTTAAAAATGATTGAAGATGCCGAACGGAGTGGAGCGCTGAAACCAGGTGGAACCATCATTGAAGGTACCAGCGGAAATACAGGCATGGGATTGGCTATTGCTGCGGTGATTAAAGGTTATCGCTGCATTTTTACCACCACCGATAAACAAAGCCGCGAAAAGGTGGATGCGCTGAAGGCTTTTGGTGCAGAAGTGGTGGTTTGCCCTACAGATGTGGAGCCCGAAGATCCCCGCAGCTATTACAGCGTTTCTTCACGACTGGCCAGTGAAATTCCGAACGCCTGGAAACCCAATCAATACGACAATCTTAGCAACGCCCAGGCCCATTACGAACAAACCGGACCGGAAATTTGGGAACAAACAGAAGGTAAAATCACGCATCTTGTTGTAGGCGTGGGAACAGGTGGTACCATCAGTGGAACCGGCAAATTTCTAAAGGAAAAAAATCCGAACATTCAGGTGTTGGGCATTGATACCTACGGCTCTGTTTTTAAAAAATACAAGGAAACAGGAATCTTTGATAAAAACGAAATCTATCCCTACATCACCGAAGGTATTGGGGAAGACTTTTTGCCAGAAAACGTGGATTTCAGCGTGATTGACCACTTTGAAAAGGTCACCGATAAAGATGCAGCCATCATGACGCGCCGCATTGCCAGGGAAGAGGGCATCTTCGCAGGAAACAGTGCAGGGAGCGCCATGGCCGGCTTGCTGCAAATGAAGAACAAATTCAAACCCGGTGATGTTGTGGTGGTGATTTTCCACGACCACGGCACAAGGTACCTGGGGAAGATGTTCAACGATGACTGGATGCGCGACAGAGGCTTTCTTCCTCCCGTAACCAAAGCCTGCGCTCAGGATCTCATCGAAAAGCACAAGAACCTCAGGCTCATCACTGTAAATCAGGACGATACCTGCGAACAGGCCTTCGCCCTGATGCAGAAATACGACATCTCTCAAATTCCGGTGGTTGATGCCCAGGGCGGTTTTGTCGGCTCCTTGGAAGATGCCGCCCTGTATTCCAGTTTGCTG
>JBIKKI010000159.1:0-4927 GCA_044360435.1 Bacteroidia bacterium | reverse complement strand
ATGGGGCAACCCCGGTGCAGTTGGACAATGCCAACAGAATCCTTATTCCTAAAAAGTTGCTTGAATACGCAGGCCTTGAGGACGATGTGGTATTGACTGCGTATGGCAACAAAGTAGAAATCTGGAGTCAGAAGGCTTACGACAGCGAACTCAATGTGGACGCTGACGAACTGAGCAGACTAGCCCAGCAGTTTTTCAACCGTTCAGCCACACGCAGCCATGATGGAACTTCCTCCTGACGAACCCGCAACGCTTGCCTATCACCTGCCGGTGATGTTGCAAGAATCGGTGGATGCCCTGAACATCCGTCCTGCTGGTGTTTATGTGGACTGCACCTTTGGCGGAGGCGGCCACAGCCGGGAAATCCTTTCCAGACTCGGCCCCGAGGGCAAACTGATTGTCTTTGACCGCGACGCAGATGCTGCGGCCAACCTCATCGACGACCCCAGGCTGCACTTCGTTCCGCACAGCTTCGCGCATTTATACCGCTTCCTGCGTTACATCGGCTGCATTCCCGTGGATGGAATACTGGCCGACCTGGGCATTTCTTCCCATCAGATTGACGAAGCCACCCGCGGCTTTGCACACCGCTACGATGCGGCACTCGACATGCGCATGGACCGTGGAGCCTCACTACACGCCGGAACAGTCATCAATCAATACACAGAGGCTGAGCTGGTGCGCATCTTCAGAAACTACGGCGAAATCAACAATGCCGGCAAGCTGGCTTCCCGCATCGCGGATGCACGCAAGCAGCACGAAATCAAGAGCACCGGTGCGCTCTGCGACATCCTGAGCACCTGCACTTCGGCACATACCAGAAACAAATACTTCAGTCAGGTATTTCAGGCCATCAGAATGGAAGTAAACGGTGAGCTGCACGCCCTGGAAGCCATGCTGGAACAGAGTGCCGAAGTGCTGAAACAGGAAGGCCGACTGGTCGTCATCAGCTACCATTCCCTGGAAGACCGCATGGTAAAACACTTTCTGGCTACCGGAAATATGGAGGGAACACGCAATACCGATGTATTCGGAAACATCAGCCGTCCCTTTGACCCGGCACAAAACCGGGCCATGATGCCGGCCGATGAAGAAATCAACCGCAACCGCCGTGCGCGCAGCGCGAAAATGCGCATTGGCATTAAAAGATAAGGCGATGAAAGAAGAAGACGAATCATTGCTGCACACGAGAAATCAGGGGCTTACTGCTGAAGACAGCGCACCCTGGGACAAGCCAACGCTGCAGTCGCTGAAGGGCTGGCTGCGTCCTGCCGTGCTGATTCCCTTCGGATTGGTGGTATTCCTGCTGATGCTGCTCTACCTGGCCAATCAGCTACATGCCGGAAAAGCGCTCAAAAGGAAGGAACAACTGAAAACCAGCATCAAGGAACTCCGGGCCGAGTTCATCAGTATAGAAAGCGACATGATGGTTCGCTCCAGACAGAGCGAGGTTGCCCAAAAACTCAAAGAAACGGGCTTGAAACCCTTGGATAAGCCACCGGTAAAACTGGAACAAACCCCAAAAGCAGATGGCAGGGAATAAGGTAAATATCCGCAAAGTGGTTTTGCTCAGGGTGTACATCGCGTTCGCCCTGGTATTGTGCTTCGCCTGCGCCATTGCTGTTTCGGTGACCAAACTCCAGTGGTCGGAACGCAGCCTCTATGATTCCCTGAGCAGGGAAAAGCGATTCCGTACCAACGAGGTAGAAGCCATCCGAGGAAACATCTTCGCCGCCGACGGAAACCTGCTGGCCACTTCTGTCCCCTACTACGATCTGATTTTCGACCCACTGGCCGATGGGCTGAATAAGGGCGTGTTCAACAGCAAAATTGATTCCCTCGCCATGCTCTTTGCCCTGCATGTACCAACCAAAAGCGAAGAACAATGGCGCCGCTATTTCCGGGAAGCCCGCGCACGCCGGATGCGGGGTATCACCGTAGCCAAAGGACTGAGCTTCGAGCAAATCCGGATGATGAAGAAATGGCCGCTCATCGCACTGGGTAAATACAAAGGAGGCTTTTGGACACGCGAATACAACCAGCGTGTGTATTTCATGGGCGACCTGGCCAAGCGCAGTGTAGGTGCGTTCAAGATGGTCAACGGAAAAATCGTGTACTATGGCCTGGAAGGCGCATTCGACAGCCTGCTGCGCGGGCGCAATGGCCTGCGCACCGAACAGAAAATGTATGGCGGCGCCTGGCGTCCGGTGCGCTCTGAAGATGAGATAGAAGCCATCAACGGGATGGACATTGTAACCACCCTGGATGTAAACCTGCAGGATGTGGCACAATATGCCCTGCGTAAAGCATTGGCCAAACACCGTGCAGACCACGGCTGCGCTGTGTTGATGGAAACCTCCACCGGCGCCATCAAAGCCATTGCCAACTTGAAAAACAACGGAAACGGTTCGTTCAGCGAATCGCTGAACTATGCAGTAGATGAATTCAGCGACCCCGGTTCCACCTTCAAGCTGCTGAGCGTGATGGCCCTGCTGGATGAAGGACACTTCTCTCCTGATGATAGCGTAGATGCCCAATGGGGCGAGGCGTTTATCAATGGCACCAAGATGGAAGACTCCAAGCGGCCCGACAAACGCTTCCTGACCCTGAGGGAAAGTTTTATTGAATCAAGCAATGTGGGCATCAGCAAATTCATCATGGATGCCTACGGAAACAAACCAAAAGCCTTCATCAAATACGTGAAAGCCCTGGGATTGGATCAGCCGCTGGATTTCGACATCAAGGCCAAAGGTCGCCCCACCATTAAAAATCCGGGAAGTGCCCATTGGTATCCAACCACCTTGCCCTGGATGAGCATCGGATACGAAACCGGCCTCAGCCCGCTGCAGATGCTCACCCTGTATAATGCCATCGCCAATGGCGGAACCATGGTGAAACCTTTTCTGGTGAAAGAAATCAGGCTCGATGGTAAACTCATGGAACAGCGTACACCCGAGGTGCTGAAAAAACAGATCTGCAAGGAAGAAACCCTGAAAGCCCTGCAATCCATGATGCTGGGTGTGGTGGAAGAAGGCACAGCCACCAACCTGCGCAACCCCAACTACCAAACGGCCGGCAAAACTGGAACCAACCAGCTGGTCATCAACCGCACTTACGCCAAAGACCGACATAAAGCCAGTTTTGTAGGCTATTTCCCGGCCAACAACCCGCAATTCACCTGCATCGTGGTGGTGGTTGACCCCAAAGACAGCGGTTACTATGGCGGATCTGTTGCCGGACCGGTATTCAGGGAAATCGCCGACAGGGTGTACAGCAGCTCTTACAAGTTACATCCGGGCCTGAAGCCGCCAGTGTATCCGCGTATGCCCGAAATCAAACCCGGAGACCGGAGCCAGACAAAAATCACCCTGAACGAACTCGGCATCAGCGCACACAGCGCCGGATCCAGGGGCAGCCAGCTGGTGCGCGCCACCCCGAAACAGCATTCTGTGGCGCTGCATCCGGTAACTATTGAAGACAAAATTGTGCCTGATACCCGAGGCATGGGGCTGCGCGATGCCCTGTTTCTCCTGGAAAACGCAGGATTAACCGTGCGCACCAGTGGCTATGGATCGGTGCGCAGCCAAAGCCTGAACCCTGGAACACGCATCAGGCCGGGCATGACCATCACTTTAACCCTGAGCAGCGAACCATGAAAAGCCTCCAAGCAATCCTGAGCGGTATTGGACCATGTGACATTCACGGTCCTGAAACCAAGGAAATCGGCTCCATCACGCTCGATTCCAGAAAAGCCATGGACGGGGTTTTGTTTGCGGCCGTTCCGGGAACCCAACACGATGGCCACCAATTTATAGATGTTGCCATTTCCCAAGGATGTAAGGCTGTTTTATGCAGCACTCTGCCGGCACAACTGCATGATACGGTTAGCTATGTACTGGTAGCCGATGTGCGGGAGGCCCTTGGTGGAATCTGCCGCAATTTCTTTGACGACCCTTCACGAAAACTCACCCTGGTAGGCGTAACCGGAACCAACGGCAAAACCACCGTAAGCAGCCTGTTGTATCAGCTGTTTACAGGAATGGGCGCCAAATGTGGGCTGATCAGTACCGTGAGTTACATCATCGGCACGGAAAGCTTCCCCAGCACCCATACCACGCCCGATGTGGTTTCCCTGCACGCGCTGCTGGCACGCATGGTGGCCGAAGGATGCAGCTACTGCTTCATGGAAGTAAGTTCACATGCCGCCGACCAACGCCGCATCGCAGGCCTGCATTTCGCCGGAGGAATCTTCACCAACATCACCCACGACCACCTCGACTACCACGGCACCTTCGCCAATTACCTGAAAGCCAAACAAAGTTTCTTTGACCATCTGGACCGCGACGCCTTCGCCATCACCAACCGCGATGACCGCAACGGACAGGTGATGATTCAAAACACCAAGGCTTCGCGATATACCTATGGCATGCACGGCAATGCCGACTTCAACGGAAAAATCCTGGAGCGCGACTTCAGCGGCATGCTGATGCAGATCAATGGCCAGGAGGCCTGGTTCTCCCTGATCGGTGCATTCAACGCATACAACCTGATGGCTGTTTATGCAGCGGCGTTCCTGCTGACCGAAGGCAACGAAACGCTCACCGTAGCACTTAGTAAGGTGGGAAGGGTTCATGGACGTTTTGAACCCGTTTCCGGACCCAACCGCATTACCGCCATCATTGACTATGCGCATACGCCGGACGCGTTGCAAAATGTGCTGGAAACCATCAACCAAATCCGCAGCCGCAACGAACAACTCATCACGGTCATGGGATGTGGCGGAAACAGGGACCGTGCCAAACGACCCGAAATGGGCAGGATTGCCGGCAGGCTCAGCGACAGGGTCATCCTTACATCCGACAATCCAAGGATGGAAGATCCTACCGCCATCATCGAAGAAATTAAAGCCGGTGTTGAACCGCAGGAT
>JBIKKI010000172.1:0-4129 GCA_044360435.1 Bacteroidia bacterium | reverse complement strand
TGCGCGCCTCTTCCAGTTTCTCCTGAAGCAACTGCTTGAACTTCAGCTCCATTTCCCGCGCGATTTCGGCATCTACCTCGCCGCGTTTCAGCAGCACTTCTTTATAAATCTCCCGGGGATTCGGGTGCTTGTCAATCAGCTTGTACATGAGCGGCTGCGTGAAGCGGGGTTCATCGCCCTCATTGTGTCCGTATTTGCGGTAGCCCAGCAGGTCGATGAACACATCGCTGTTGAACTCCAGGCGGTAGGCCATGGCCAGCTTCACCACATGCACTACAGCTTCCACATCGTCGGCGTTCACGTGGAATACCGGGCACTGCGTCACCTTGGCCACGTCCGTGCAGTAGATGCTGGTGCGCGCGTCGGTATAATTGGTGGTGAAGCCGATCTGGTTGTTGGTGGCCACGTGGATGGTTCCGCCCACGTAGTAGGCTTCCAGTCCGCTCATCTGCACCACTTCATACATGATGCCCTGACCGGCGATGGCGGCGTCGCCATGAATCAGGATGGGACAAACGGAATCGGGTTCGTTTTTGTATTTCTGGTCGAGTTTGGAGCGCACGATGCCTTTCACCACGGGGTTCACCGCTTCGAGGTGGCTGGGGTTGGCGGCCAGGTGCAGGCGCACGCGGCGACCGCTTTTGGTATCTACTTCCGTGTCGTAGCCGAGGTGGTATTTCACATCGCCTTCGAACTGATCGTTCTGGAATACTTTTCCTTCGAACTCCCCGAAAATCTGGGTGTAGGTTTTGTTGAAGATGTTGGCCAGCACGTTCAGGCGACCGCGGTGGGCCATGCCTACCACAAACTCATCCACGCCCAGTCCGGCACCGTATTGGATTACCGCGTCGAGGGCGGGGATCAGGCATTCCAGACCTTCCACCGAAAAGCGCTTCTGTCCGATGTATTTGGTATGGAGGAAGTTTTCAAACACCGTGGCCTGGTTCAGTTTTTCCAGGAAGTGGCGTTTTTCGTCCACGCTGAGTTCGGGGCGGTTGCGGGTTTTTTCGATGCGGGTACGCAGCCATTCCAGGCGACGGGGTTCACGGATGTGCATGATTTCCGCACCGATATATCCGCAGTAGGTTTCCTCCAGCATGGCCACGATGTCCTTGAGCGTTGCGGGGCCCACGCCAATTTCCGCGCCTGCGTTGAACACCTTGTTCATGTCGGCTGCTTCCAGGCCGAAGTTCACGATGTCGAGGTTGGGGCTCCATTGGCGGCGTTCGCGCAGGGGATTGGTTTTGCTGAACAGGTGCCCGCGTTCGCGGTAGGCGTTGATGAGGTTCAGCACATGAATTTCCTTCAAGGCATCCTCACCCAGACCTTGCCGTTCAGCACCCAGTTCAAAACCTTCGAAGAACTTGCGCCAGCCGAAGTCCACGCTTTCGTGGTCGGCCTGATACTGATGGTATAGGTTGTCAATGGCCGCGGGATCGGCATTGAGGAGGTAAGAAGGATGTTGACTCATGGTGTCAATCGCAGTTGAACCGCGAAAATAGGCAAAGTGCGGGGTTGTATGCAGCAGTTGATGGGATAAAGGCTGGTGTGGGACGATGAAGGAACATATTGTCATGAAGTACCTGTCAAGGTGCTGAAAGTCCCGGGCGAGAAACCGCGAGTCCCGGGCTGCAAGTCCCGAGCTTAGCCTCGGGGAAGCTTGCCGAACCATGGTGCCTGCCCCCTTTGTCATCCAGCGACCGTAGGGAGTCCCGGGCGACAGGATGGAGACCCGGGGAGCCTGCCGAAGGATGGACAAAGGCTGGACTCACTCACCAACATAACCACCCCAACTTATCCAGTTCACTGACTTTCCGTGTTTTAAATGCATTTTATCAAAAGCACGTTATTACAGCACTATTCTTATTCTCTCTTACTTTTTCCTTGATGAAAAAGTAAGCAAAAAATCAAGGCTGATAAGTCTGAAAGGTCATACGCTTGCAAGAAGGTGAATGCTGCAGGTGATCTCCTCTCAGGCTCGGAGCTTCCTCTGCATTTAGCGCCTTCTTGCTGCACTCCTAACCTTCCAGCCTTATAGGCCCGTCCTTTTGCTGTGGATTACTCGATGGAATGAGCTCAAATTTAAAGTGATGCAAGAACTAATATGGTGCTGTAAGTCCCGGGCTTCTTGTCTGTCATCCCGAGCCTGCCGAGGGACATGGTGCCTGCCCCCACCGAATTGCAACAGCAATGAGCTGTGGGGGAGGTACGTCGAAGGGCTGCAGGTGATCTCCACTCAGGCTCGGAGCTTCCTTTGCATTTAGCACCTTCTTGCAGCGCTCCCAACCTTCCAGCCTTATAGGCCGGTCCTTTTGCTGTAGCTTTCGAAAGACAACAAAATCATCCTGCCTGCCACGCATCACTTCGGCACAAAACGCATCCGGGAATCCATTGCGAAAAACCTCTGGTTCTTGCGCGCATGGACAACTTGATTTATGTTTGAGGAAAGACTTTTATACTGCGTATACTTTTTTATGTTCTCCATGAAACACATACATCAGAACAAAGCACCGCTGTCACGCCCGCAGGTGACGTTGGGACTGCTGAAACACCGAAATGCGGTTTGGATAACCCTGATATTTCCCTACCACGAATCTTTAATTCAACGTGTGAAAGCCATAAACGGAGCCACCTGGAGTGTTACCCACCGCGTATGGCTCTTGCCTGCGGGTTTGGCGCAGTTGACGACGATCAGGCAGCAACTCGAACACTTTGCAAGTCTCGACTACCGGGAGGTGGAAGGCATCCTGGAACAAAAGGACGCTGCAGCGCGCGCCAGAGCAACATACGCAACAGAAAGGCAACGCTTTTTGGACTGGATGAAGGGCAGGCGCTACAGCGAAAATACGGTGCGTGTGTATACCGATGCCCTCAACAGCTTCCTGATACACATCAAGGGAAAAGCGCTGAACCGGGTTACGCAAGATGATTTAATAAAATACAACAAGGAATACATTCTGGCCAGAGGCCTGTCATCTTCTTATCAGAACCAGGTGGTGAACGCGTTGCGTCTTTTTTTGAAGGTGAACGGCTTAACGGAGAACCTGCCGGAAAACCTGCCGCGGCCGCGCGGGGAAAAGAAACTACCCAATGTGTTGAGCAAGGAAGAAGTGAAGCGCATCCTCGACGCGCCCCAGAACCTCAAGCACCGCGCGATGCTCAGCCTCATTTACGCCTGCGGACTACGCCGGGGTGAATTGCTGAACCTGAAGCTTACTGACATACTATCTGACCGCGGACTCCTGCTGATCCGCCAGGCCAAGGGCAAGAAAGACCGGGTTGTGCCACTGAGCATGAAGCTGCTGACTTCTTTGCGAGAATACTATACGCGCTACCGTCCGAAAACGTACTTGTTTGAAGGACAGGAAGGAGGGCAGTACAGCGAAAAGAGCATACAGCTGGTATTCAAACAGGCAATCGACAAAGCCGGGATCCATAAACCAGCTACTTTACATTGGTTACGGCACAGTTATGCGACACATTTACTGGAAAATGGAACCGACCTGCGCTATATACAAGAGCTGTTGGGACATAACAGCAGCCGGACTACGGAAATCTACACCCACGTCAGCACCAGCAACCTGCAGCTAATCCGCAGCCCCTTCGACGACCTATGAACCAACCAATAACAAGAGACAAAACCAGACCTATACAACATATAGGTGGCGAAAAAGAGAAGAAAAACTAGACCTATAAGCAAGTTATAGCCAATTGTAAAAACCTGACAGAATTTAAGTAATATGAAAAATATAACACTTTTTATTACAATTATACTGTTGACAGTTTCGACTGTTAATGCGCAAAATAAAAGACAAAACAATAATTGGGTTTTTGGCCGTGGAGCTGCAGTAGAGTTTAATAATGGAAACATTACCCCAAAGTTTAATATGTTTTCGAGCGCTGAGGCATGTGCGTCTTTATCTAATCCTAGCACTGGAGAATTAATGTGCTACACCAATGGGGTATCCATAATGGATAAAAATGGCAGCTTATTTCAAAATGGAGACAGTTTGAATGGAAATGAATCATCAACCCAAGGGGCCCTTTTTTTACCACACCCAACTTTAGATAATCATTATTTGTTATTTACCACACCATTTTTTGCTACAACCGGCAAAGGTTTATATTA
>JBIKKI010000043.1:0-17014 GCA_044360435.1 Bacteroidia bacterium | reverse complement strand
ATCAGCATCGCATCGGCGCGGGAGGTGAGGTAAATGGCTTCATCCATCATCGGAACTGCTTCGCCAAACCAAACGATATCTGGCCGCAGCGGATGTCCGTCGGGGCAGCGCATATCAGGCAGCAGTACACCCTCATTCAGCCGTTGCCGAAATCCGGTTTCTCCAGTGCTTTTGGCATACATCAGTTCTCCGTGCAGGTGGGTAACACGGGTGGAACCGGCACGTTCGTGCAGATCATCCACGTTTTGGGTAATCACCAGCACTTCGTGATGCTGTTCCAGTGCAGCAATGGCAAGATGTGCTGCGTTGGGCTGTGATTGAAGCAGGTTGAGTCGTCGTTGATTGTAAAATTCAAGTACCAGCTCCGGATTGCGGCGCCAGCCTTCAGGACTGGCCACATCTTCTATACGGTGGCCTTCCCACAATCCTCCGGCATCGCGAAAGGTGCGAATGCCACTTTCTGCGCTGATTCCTGCTCCGCTGAATACTACAATCCGCATTTGCCTGCAAGATAATTCAAGCGCCGCCAACGCGATGAGTTGTCAACCTTACCTTTTCCTGATTAAGTGTACCTTTGCGCCATGAAGTTCATTGCGGACATCAACATCATGCCACTGAAAGGATTGTTGGATCCTCAGGGTAAAGCCGTGAGCCACAGCATGCCCTCCATCGGGCTGAACAACATCGGAGATGTGCGCATCGGAAAACACATCCAGCTGGAGATTGATGCCGACAGCGAAGCAGCAGCCCATGAATCTGCTGAGGTTGCCTGCCGTAAATTGCTGGCCAACCTGATCATGGAATCATTCCAAATCAGCATCCGCCAAGCCTGATGTCCCCAAAGGCCTCAGCCGAGCCATGAGGATTCTTCTTCAGCGTGTGGGTCATGCTTCCGTAAAGGTAGATGGCAGGCAGGTTGCTTCCATCAGGAAGGGTTATTTGGTTCTGGTTGGAATTGGTTCAGGCGATGCGCCTGAACAGGCCCGCAAACTCGCAGAAAAACTATTAGGGTTGCGCCTCTTTGCAGATGAGGCGGGGAAGATGAACCTTAACCTCGCGCAGGTGGGTGGCAGTTTGTTGCTGGTAAGTCAATTCACCTTGTTCGCCGACACGAAAAAGGGCAACAGGCCGTCGTTTGTGGATGCGGCCCGTCCTGAACATGCCCGGCCGCTGTTTGATTATTTTGTAGCTTATTGCCGCAGTCTGGCGCCCAATACCGACATACAAACGGGTGTCTTCGGTGCCATGATGGACGTGGAATTGTGCAACGATGGTCCGGTTACCATTTGGATGGACAGCGCTCAGTGGGATTAAATCAGCACTGCAGGTTGTCGATGAGCCGAACGCCTTCCAGATAGCCGGCATACAGCAGCACTTTTGGACCTGAAGTCCAGGCGTTCAAGGGCTCTAATGTCTCTGGATTCGCCAATTCGAGGTATTCGGTTTGAATGTCGTTTTGCAACAGATAAGTGCGGGCCGTGGCAAGCAGTTCGGGCAATGGCTGTTCCTGTATTTCCGAACAGATACGCTGCATGGCCTTAAAAATGGCAGGAGCTTTAGCCCTTGCCTCCGGACTGAGCCGCTTGTTACGCGAGCTCATGGCCAGGCCGTCGGGTTCACGTTGGGTAGGAACAATGTGCATGCTGATGTTTTGGAAATGTGCATGGAGCAACTTCTGCACCACCATGCATTGCTGGTAATCTTTGGCTCCGAAGTACACGTCATCGGGTTTGATATCGTGAAACAGGGTCCACAAAACATCAATTACACCTTGGAAGTGTCCCGGTCGAAAGCTCCCTTCAAACCTGTCACCAACAGTTCCAAGTGTTACAGGTGGGATTTGAATATGGGGGCGGTACACTTGTTCAGGTTCAGGAATGAACACAGCATCACAGCCGGCAGCCCGCAGCATCTGGATGTCGCTGCTGATGGTACGGGGATAGCGCAACAGGTCATCGGGATTATTGAACTGCCGTGGATTCACGAAAATTGAAGCCAGGGTGGTGCGTCCCTGATGCCTGGCAGCCGATATCAGGCTCAAATGGCCTTCATGCAGCGCGCCCATGGTTGGGATGAAGCCAAGCGGTGCCGTCTTTCCGGGTTCCTGTAGCCAGGAAACCAGTTTGTTTCTATAGAAAAAAAGTTTCAATTTTTCAAGTTAAATAATTGCTCAAATAGACGGTTTTTCTAGGGTTTTACGGCGTTTTTAACGGATTTTTTTTGTTAATTTTGTAATTGCGTTCTGCAAGATATGGTGCAAAAAAAGAAAAAGATCCTTTTCGTAAGTTCTGAGATGGCTCCCTTTTTGGAAGACTCACCTGTTGCCACCATTGCCAGGTTGTTGCCACAGGCCATTCAGGAAAAAGACAATGAAATCCGCATTCTGGTGCCGCGCTTCGGAGTAATCAATGAGCGCAGGAACCGTTTGCACGAAGTGGTGCGTTTGTCGGGCATCAACATCACCATTGATGACAATGACAATCCACTCATCATCAAGGTTGCTTCCATTCCCCAGACCAAGATGCAGGTGTATTTCCTCGATAATGAGGATTACTTCCACCGCAAAGCAGTGTACAGCAACGACAAAGGCGAGTTTTTTGAGGACAATGACGAACGAACCATCTTCTTCTGTAAAGGTGTTTTGGAAACTGTGAAGAAGTTGGGTTGGGCTCCGGATATCATTCACTGCCAGGGCTGGATGACCAGCCTTATTCCGGTGTACCTCAAAACCATTTACAAGGATGAGCCCGTGTATCGTGGTACCAAAGTAGTGTATTCCATTTTCGACAAGGAATTTGAGCAGCAGTTGGGCAAGGATTTCACGCGCAAAGCGAGTTTGAATGCTGTTCCAGACAATCATTTGGAGTGTTTCGCACACGGTGACCACTGCAGTCTTCAAATTGGTGCCATTACCCATTCTGATGCCATTGTACAGGTAGGAACCACGGTAGATCCCGCCATTTCCAAGCATATTTCGGATAAACCGTTCATGCAGCACAGCGACGATCAGCAAGGTGATCAGTATGCTTCACTGTACGATCAGCTCTGTAACCGTTAAGACAACGCAGCCGTTCTATCCCGGTGAACCACTTTAAGATTGCTCTGGCCCTGCTGGGCGCAAGTTTTCTGGCATCTTGCAATAAATACAAAGACAGTATTTCGCTGCAGGAGCAAGAAAGTCAGAATCAAGGCGATTACACCCTCATGCGCACCGATACGTTCACCATTTTGGCGAACAGTTGGGCAGAAGACAGCATCCCGGTAAGCAATCTGAGCTACTATCTGCTTGGTGCGATGAATGATCCGGAAACCGGTCAGAGTTTTGCGTCGATTGCAACAAACCTTTATCCAACGCAGCCTGGAAAAACCTTTCCGGCCACAGCAAAAATGGATTCGGCTATTCTGTTCCTGCCTTTTCCTCCCGGGAACAATTTCTATGGAAATCCCGGAACAGCCCAAGCCATTAATGTTTATCAGCTGAGGCAGGCCGTGGATGAGAACAAATACTACTACAATACCGATAAGGTCCCCTACGGTTCGGAGAAAATTGGCAGCTATTTCGGACGTTTGAAGAGTACCCGCTTTGATTCTATCCGCTACAATTCGGGTAAAATTCTGATGTATCCGGGATTGCGAATCCGTTTGAGCGATGCATTTGCGAATACTTTATTCAACGCACCTGCTTCCGTGACACAAACTAAAGAGGCGTTTTCTGCGTATATCAAAGGGCTTGCACTGGTTCCTGAAGACCGGGATTTTCAGCCTGAAGAAGGAGGCGTTGCCCTGATGGATTTAAATCCTTCCGGTTTGATAGGTGTGAAGCCGAGGGTCATTCTGTATTACGACGATACTTCCCAACTGGAATATGAAGTGGGATATCAGAAAACTGCGGTGAACCAGTTCGAATTCCGGCCTGCTTCCGCAGAACTCACCAAGCAACTGAACAGCAATACCTGGTGGCCATATACCTATGCTCAGTCGATGGGAGGTTGCAAAACCTTCATACGCATTCCCTGGTTGCTGAACCTGGTTCAGGACCATACCGTAGTCATCAACAAGGCAGAACTTTTTGTTTCCCTGCGTGATCAAACATCGCATGCATTTTATCCTCCGCCTGCCAGATTGAATCTTGGACAGCCCATCAGTGCCGCACGGAGGCGGAGTAATGCCATAAGAGACTTTACCGATAATCCATCTTACGGAGGCACTTATCTCAAAGAGTTGAATGGCTATAAATTCAACATCACGCTGCATGTGCAAGATCTGATCAATCAGTATTTCCGGTTTGGCAGACGTGCCGATCAGGGACTATTGCTGTTTGTACCATCTGATAGTCCGGTGAGTGGTTCCAGAGCGGCATTCGACATGCGCCCGGGGAATACCAGATTGCTTATCACATACACAAAACTTAACAACTGATTCAGGCGTTACCCTTAACCGAGCCTTATGGAGCGAAGAAAACCTTATCAATTGGTCAGCCGGGACTGGAAAAGTGAGAACACCGTGGTAGAGGTGAACGGCAGCCGTATAGGAGACCCTGAGGAAGTAGTGCTTATTGGGGGTCCTTGCGCCGTTGAGAATGAAGAACAGATTTTTACCATCACCGAATACCTTTCGAAATTGGGTGTGCGCATGTTGCGCGGTGGTGCGTATAAGCCCAGAACCTCGCCATATTCTTTCCAAGGCTTAAAAACAGAAGGCTTGGAAATGTTGCGCAGGGCGGCAGATAAGTTTAGCATGGCCGTAGTATCGGAGGTGATGAGCACAGACCGCATAGACGAGCTTTGTGCTTATGCTGATGTGCTTCAGGTAGGAACCAGAAACATGCAGAATTACCCATTGCTGCGTGCGTTGGGGAAAATCAATAAACCCATTTTATTGAAAAGGGGCATGAGCAGCACCATTGATGAATGGTTGTTGGCGGCAGAGTACATCCTGCTCGGTGGCAATGAGAAAGTGATTTTGTGTGAACGTGGGATACGCACTTTTGAAACGGCTACACGCAATACACTGGACCTCACCGCTGTACCTCTTTTGAAGGAACTGACCCATCTTCCGGTGATTGTAGATCCGAGTCAGGCCACCGGCTTAAGAGAGTTGGTGCCACCGATGTGTTATGCGGCTTTGGCGGCAGGTGCAGACGGATTGATTGTAGAAGTGCACAACCAACCTTCAGAAGCGCTTAGTGACGGAGATCAATCGCTGTACCCGGATCAGTTTGCTTCCATGCTTGATCCTATCCGCTATCTGGCCGGACTTTACAACAAACGACCGGATTTTGACAAAAAAAACAGGGTCTTTAACCCTGTTTCATAACTATCTGTTTCTTCTGAAGTTTACAGTGTACGAACGGCCATAGCCAGTTCCTCGTAACTCTGTCTTCCGAGGAAAGAGCGCACAACCTGCCCATTTCTGTAGAAATTGACTGTGGGGTATCCACTTACCTGATAGCGGGTGGCCAGGTCTGGGTAAGCTTCACAATCAACTTTAATCACGATAACTTTATCGGCCATCTCCTGTTTGATTCTTTCGATATCCGGAGCCATCAGTTTGCAGGGGCCGCACCAGGTGGTATAGAAATCCACGAGTACCAATTTTTCACCTTTAATCGCTTCATCAAATTCGGCAACGGAATACTCCCGGGCTTTGGGTTTTGCATTGGCAAGGGGCTTTCCTGCGCCTTCCCAGGCAATAATGCCACCCTTAAGGTCAACTACCTTAGAGAACCCTTTTTGGCGCAATTGTTCTGCAGCAGATTCACTTCTTCCACCGGATGCGCAATACACAAAAATGGTTTTCTGCTTGTCCAGCGTAGCAATCATGCTGTCGAAGCGTTCATTCCGAAAATCCATGTTCAAGGCGCCTTCAATATTGCCTTGTACAAATTCGTCGGGCGTTCGCACATCAACCAGTATAGCCTGTTTCGAGGAAGTTGCCTCGGTTAATTTCTTTTGAAATTCTTCAGGGCTCAACTGTTGCTGTCCCTGTACCTGGTTGCAGGCAGCGATGGCGAGGACGGCGCTCGCGGCTAACGACCAAAAACCTGTTCTTCTAAAGTTCATTATTGCAAATTTAAACGCACTTTCGCAGTTAGAAACATACCTAAGTCACACGAAAGCCAACGTTGATGGAATTTTAATTATGGAAATCACCTTGCTTAAGCATTTACATGAACGCACACGACAGTCGCTGTGGTTCTGGTTGTTTTGGGTTGTGGCCAGCGGTTTATTGGGGGTTTTTAGCCGTTTGGATTTAGCACCACAAGGCATTCATCAGGGAGCACAATGTGATCGCGCGTCGTTGGCATGGAACTTTGCTTATACAGATGAAAACATCCTGAAGCCACATGTACACGAAACCAGATTTGGCAATGGCCTCGTGGCGGGTGAGTTTCCATTGGTTCCCTGGTTGGTTTCCAAGTGTTATCAGGGTTTTGGGTTTCATCATTTTTGGTTTCGTGGTATCAACTGGCTGTTCCTATCCCTTGGAGCCTGGTGTGCGTTCCTGATCAGTGGGTACTTCATCAATTACTTGTTTCACCGGCTGCTGTTGATAGGTATCTGGGCTTTTTCTCCCATCCTGTTGTTTTACGGTCCTGCCTTTTTGCCGGATACAACTGCGCTTGCCTGTTCATTAATTGCCTGGTATTTCCTGATGCGTTGGCGCTTTCAAATGCGCAGAGCGGATATGGTTTTGGGTTTATTCTTACTAGGCGTGGCCGGATTGGTGAAGGTTACCTTCAGTGCAGGGTTGTTTCCAGCCGCATTGTTGATTGGGCATTCACTGAGCGCTTCGCCCAAGGGATGGAAAAAGTGGATCTTGCCGGCATCGGTTATAGTGCTTGTATTACTGGCCATTATTGGTTGGTATCGTTATGCAGCAGCGTTGAATGCCGCATCCGGGAATGTGCACTTCCTGCTACAGGCCAAGCCTGCTTCCGACATACACGAGGCGCGCACACTCACCGTGAGCATCGTCAAAAATTGGCTGGAACAGTTCTATCCGGGCCCGTTTGTGTTTGCCTTGCTGATGCTTGGCCTTATTGCTGCGGTATTCCCCAAAAAACAGGATCCGTGGATTTATCATTTGAGTCTTTGGTATCTTTTGGCTGCAGGTGGTTTTTTTGTTTTGATGCAGTCTCAGTTTCTGTACCACGATTACTATTTTATCTTTTTTTACCTGCCGGTATTCTTCATTCTGATCCAGTTCTACCTGCGCAGCATTCGTTTTTCTGGGGCAATGGGTTGCGCCACATTTCTACTTTATTTTCTCCCGATCTTGCATTACAGTCATGCCAGCGAATTACTGGCTGCACGCTATCGCCAGGGTAGCTATTGGGAACAAACCATCACCCAGTTAAGCACTTGGGAAGGTGCGGATCGCTGGCTGGATAGCCTTGGTGTTTCCCGAAGCGAACAGGCCCTGCTTACCGGCTTTGACCCTTCGCCGAACAATCAGCTGTATTTCCTTCAGCGCAGGGGAAAGCGCTTTCACAGTGATTATTCCGCAGAAACAGTCCACGGAATCATCAAGGAACACGGTATCCGTTGGCTGGTACTTACGGATGCTCAGGCGTGGGAGCGCATCTACCGAAACGATTCTTTGTTCACTACGGAACGTGTTGGTGTGAGAAATTATCTGGAGCTGAGAAAAGTCAGCATTAAGCCTCAGCCATAAGCGGCAATTTGCGAGGCGCATATTTAGCCGCTTCTCTGGCAATAACAGCAATATGTTCTGGTGTGGTTCCACAGCAGCCACCTACAACATTCACGAAGCCATCTTTACAATAAGACGCCATCACTGCCGCCATACCTTCCGGCGTATCGTCATATTCACCGAATTCGTTGGGAAGGCCTGCATTTGGGTAAAGAGTGGTGTACACCCACGCATTTTTACTCAAAGCTTCTATATACGGACGCATTTGATCTGCGCCCAGGGCACAGTTCAGGCCTATGCTCAAAAGCTTGGCGTGGCTCACGCTGATCCAGAATGCTTCTGCCGTTTGGCCACTCAGGGTGCGCCCACTGGCATCGGTAATGGTTCCGGAAACCATCACCGGTATATCCAAACCACGTTCTTCCTTTAGGCTGTTGATTGCAAACAATGCAGCTTTACAATTGAGGGTGTCGAATACGGTTTCAACAAGAAAAAGATCTACTCCAGCATCTGCAAGTGCTTCAGCCTGTTCCCTGTAGGCAGCAGCCAGGTCATCGAAATTTACCGCACGATAGCCCGGATTGTTTACATCGGGACTTAGGCTGGCTGTGCGGTTGGTAGGCCCGATGGCTCCGGCAACATACCGCGGTTTTTCGGGGTTTTGGGCCGTGTAGCTGTCGGCAACTTCCTTAGCCAATCGTACAGCTTCCAGATTGAGTTCATGTACCAATGATTCCATGTGGTAATCAGCCATGGAAATGCGGTTGGCGTTGAAGGTGTTTGTTTCCAGAATATCTGCTCCGGCATCCAGAAAGGCCCGGTGGATGGAAGAAATGATTTCCGGTTGGGTAAGCACCAGCAGGTCGTTATTGCCTTTCAGTGGGTGAGGATAATCCTGGAACCGATTTCCTCGGTATGCCTGTTCGTCAAGTTTATGCTTTTGGATCATGGTTCCCATGGCACCGTCAATGACCATGATGCGCTTGTCCAATATCTGTTTAATGTTGGTTTTCATTGTTTCAAGAGGTTTAAATGTTCGCCGAACATTTCGAACAATAGGTTCAGGTATGTTTCGCTGGAAATGGTATTGTCTTTATTCAGCAGGGCCAGTGGGTTTTTCTGCCCAAACAACGATGGACTGGAATGATGGAACAGCAACAGTGGAGACAAGGCTGTATTGGACACTTTAGGATGTTTCAACTGCGCCAGTGGTTCATCAAGTCGTACCTGCATGGAAGGCATTGGTCCTTTGTATTGTGGCGATTTCCAGTACACCAGATGAGGTTCCGGATTGTACAGTTCCTGCACATCGGCCCGTTGCATCCAATTGTAGGTGCGTCCGGAGAACAAGGAATCAAATACCAGTTCTGCTTTTCTGAAATCCAATGGATTGGCAGTATCCGTTTGAAAGGGAAGGAATCCCATTAAGGCCTTATTCCGAAATGCCAGAAACAGTGGTTTTTTGAGGCCATGCACGTAGCGATAATTGGGACGCTCAATGATGCCGGAAACCAAACCTGCAGGAATGACCTGAGTTAGAAAGCGGCTTAACTTTGCCTCATCGAAGGTTTGAAGTGCGAGCACCAATCCTTGTGGTATCCGAAAAAGCAAAAGGTCGCTGTACAGGTCTATTCCCAAATCCCTGGGATCTTTAACGTTCTTGAATATGGGAAGCTTGCTCAGGCTATCGGAAAAAGCGTTCAGAGCCGGGAGTTTACCGGGTTGAACTTCTTTTTGGAGTGTGCGTGTTTGAATGTGGAATACCCATTCAGCGTCGGGCGGAACGAGCAACACGATTTTGCTTCTGCTGTTGAAGTTATACCGCAGATACACGGCCACTATAACGGCCAGCAGCAATACTGGAATTCCGATGCGAAGTGCAATGCGTCCAATAGGACTCATGCTGCAAAGGTAGTATGGGAATTAAAAGATTAGGTTTACAGGAACGCCTGCAATTGCCATTGCTTTTTTTATGCCTGCGCCGGTTAATCTGTACAAAAAATTGTTGCGCTTCCTGTAAACGAAAAAACCCTCCGTTGCAGGAGGGTTTTTTCAAAAGTGTGCTTTTTAATTACTGGTTTGTACCAGAAGGTGCGGCAGCAGGAGTTGCCTGACCGTGGCCTTGGCAAGGCTTGTTGCAAGCCGGCTTTTGGGTTTCGGCAGCATTGGCGCTGTGTGCATGACCGGTGCAGGCTGCGGCCTGTCCTTCTTTGCTCTTGCAGCAAGCTTTAGGAGCAGCAGCGCTGTTTTGACCTGCGCAGGCAGCCTGAGCGGTTTTTGCTTTGCAGCAAGCCTTCGCGGGGGCGGCAGTGGCAGGGGTTGCAGCTGCTTCGGTAACAGCTACTGGAGCAGTTTGTGCAGGTGCCTGACCTACAGATGGTTGATTTGTGCTTTGAGCAGGTTTGATTTCATTTCCTGCAGCATCTACGTTCTGCGCATGAGCGGTGGCAACGGCACCGAAGATCATGGCTATGAAAAACAGTTTTTTCATGGTTCTTAGTTTGTTAGGTGTTTTACAAATTTAGAAATTTTTCCTTCATTCAGTCAAAACGGGCAATCACCGTTTCACCACCGGTCGTCTTTTCGCCAAGTTTCACAGAAATTTTGGCATCCAATGGCAAGAACAAGTCAATGCGTGAGCCGAAGCGGATGAAGCCCATTTCACGGCCTTGCTGAACCTGTTGACCTTCTTTCACATAGTAAATGATGCGTCTTGCCAATGCACCGGCAATCTGTCGGAACAACACTTTTCGTCCGCCCTGGTCAATAACAACCGTCGTCCGCTCATTTTCTGTGCTGCTCTTTGGATGCCAGGCTACCAGGTACTTGCCGGGGTAATAACGCACATAGGCAACCTGACCACCAATGGGGTTTCGGTTCACATGTACGTTCAGTGGCGACATAAAAATGCTTACCTGTCGGCGTTTGTCTTTGAAATACTCCGGTTCATCCACTTCCTCAATAACCACCACTTTGCCATCGGCAGGTGCAATGATGGTGTTGGGGTCAATATGCGTATAACGCAAGGGATTTCTGAAGAATTGTACCACGAGGACATACAGCACGATGGACAAAAGCATCAGCAGCTGGAACAGCAAGCCGTCGCCGGCCAGCCAGTGAACACCCAGGTTGATGGAACCCAGTACCAGGGTTGTGATGAGGATAATCAGGTAGCCTTCGCGATGGATGCGCATCAGAATTTACCTCTGATTTTAAAAGTAGCAGCTACTTTGTCGAGCGCCACGATGTAAGCAGCCAGGCGCATGGTGGTATTGTATTTCTGTGCAGTTCCAAATACCGTATCAAAGGCTTGCTTCATCACGCGATCGGCGCGGCGGTTTACGCGTTCTTCGGTCCAGTAGTAACCCAGACGGTTCTGTACCCATTCGAAATATGAAACGGTAACACCGCCGGCATTAGCCAGAATGTCTGGAACCACAACGATGCCTTTTTCCTGAAGGATCGGATCTGCTTCTGCAGTAGTAGGACCATTGGCACCTTCCACAATCAAACGCGCTTTGATTTGGGCTGCATTTTCCAGCGTAATCTGATCTTCCATTGCGGCAGGAACGAGGATATCGCAAGGAAGGGTAAGCAGTTCAGCGTTGGAGATTTTCGTACCACCTGTATAACCTTCGAGGCTGCGGTTGGGGCTGTTTTGAACGTATGCGATGGCCTCTTCCACGTTGATGCCATTAGGATTGTGGTAGCCTCCGCTCACATCGCTGATGCCTACGATCTTCACGCCGAGCATGCTGATGAGTTTTGCGCTGATGCTTCCCACATTGCCGAAGCCCTGAACAACACAGGAACTTTCTGTGGGATTCATACCCAGTTTCGCCATGGCGCTGCGGCAGGAAACCATGACGCCTCTGCCGGTAGCTTCCACACGACCCAATGAACCACCAAGGATCAGCGGCTTTCCTGTTACTACCGCCCAAGAGTTCTGGTCTTTTATTTTACTGTATTCATCGACAATCCAGGCCATTTCCTGTTGACCGGTGCCCATATCGGGTGCGGGGATGTCGGTATCGGGGCCAAAAATTTCGCTCATGGAAAGCGTGTAGGCGCGCGTCAAACGCTCCAATTCGCCTTTGCTCATGCTGCGCGGGTCGCATTTGATGCCACCTTTTGCACCACCGTAGGGAATGTTCACTACGGCGCATTTCCAGGTCATCCAGGCAGCCAGGGCGCGTACTTCGTCTTCGTTTACATCCATTGAATAGCGCACTCCGCCTTTGCTGGGGCCCAACAAGGTGCTGTGCACTACCCTGAAACCTTCAAAAACGCGAATGCTGCCATCATCCATGGTGATGGGCAGATTTACAGCTACTGCCTTGGCCGGAACCTTCAGCACGTTCATAATGGATTCTTCCAAACCCATCAGCCGTGCTGCCTCGTCGAATCGCTGCATCATTGAATGCAGTGGATTGTGTTTGTGTTCTATGGTTGCACCCATAACAAAAATTTGAGCTGGCAAATATCCGATTTACCATTGGGAAAGGCAAAGCGCCATTTACGTAGTTATTTTTGCCGCTCTATGAGTTTTCAACCTCGCTTTAATCTTGTGGAAGAATTGCGCTGGCGTGGCTTGCTGCACGACCTCATCCCAGGTGTGGAAGAGCTGCTGATGCGCGAGCAGGTTTCCGGTTATATCGGATTTGATCCAACGGCAGATAGTTTACACATTGGAAATCTGGTGCCCATCATGTTGCTGGTGCATCTGCAAAGGGCCGGACACAAGCCTGTTGCCCTGGTGGGCGGAGCTACCGGAATGGTGGGAGATCCTTCCGGAAAAAGCGAAGAGCGTAAATTAATGCAGGAAGAAACCATCAACCACAACCTGAATTGTCAACGAAGGCAACTGGAACGCTTCCTCCAATTCAGTGGCGACAATGCGGCATCTGTGGTGAATAATTACGATTGGTTTAAGGAATTCAGCTTCCTCGGTTTCATCAGGGAAGTAGGCAAACACATTACCATCAGTTACATGATGGGAAAGGACAGCGTGCGCAATCGTCTGGAAAATACAGGGATGTCCTTCACTGAGTTCAGCTACCAGCTGGTACAGGGTTATGATTTTTATCATTTATACCAAAACCACAATTGTAAGTTGCAAATGGGCGGCAGCGACCAATGGGGCAACATTACCACAGGTACAGAGCTAATTCGCCGCATGGCCGGTGGAGAAGCCTATGCCATTACAGCGCCCCTGATTACGAAAAGTGATGGATCTAAGTTTGGGAAAAGCGAAGGCGGGAATGTATGGCTTGATCCGGCGCGCACATCGCCTTATAAATTTTATCAATTCTGGTTGAACCAAAGCGATGAAGATGCTTCGCGTTACATCCGGATTTATACATTGCTGGACCAGGATTCTATTTTGGCCCTGGAAGCAGAGCATCAGGCAGCACCGCACCTCAGAATTTTACAGAAGGAACTCGCCGCCCATGTAACCACGATGGTGCACGGCGCAGAGGAACTGGAACAAGCGCTGAAAGCCACGGAAATTTTATTCGGCAACAGCAGCAGCGATGCGCTTAGAACCATTGATCCTGATTTATTGCGTCAGATAATGGAAGGGGTTCCGATGTTTCAGGTTTCAAGAGCAAAGCTGGATGCAGGTGTCAACATCATGGAACTCACCGCTGTAGAAACCCAGATCTTCCCCAGTAAAGGCGAAGCCCGCAAAATGATTCAGGCCGGAGGTTTCAGCATCAATAAAGAAAAACATGCCGACGAACAGGCTTTGATTGACAGCACATATCTGCTGCACGGTAAATTCCTGCTCGCCCAGCGCGGCAAGAAGAACTATTACCTGATTGTGGCGGAATAACGCTTTAGAGCAAAACAAAAAACCCGGCCATCAGCCGGGTTTTTTTGTTGAAATGACGCTCCTGGATTAATGGTGATGTCCACCAGGACCATGCACATGGCCGTGATCCAGTTCTTCAGCCGAGGCGTCGCGAACTGATACAATGGCACCAGAAAATTGCAGCACCTGATCGGCCAGTGGATGGTTGAAATCCATGGTCACCAGTTCACTGTTGAAATCTACAATTTTGCCTTGCAGCGGATTGCCCATCTGGTCCTGCATGGGGATGATGTTACCCACCTTCAAAATGCCTTCAGGTACATCTGCGCCCTGGAAAACAGAAGCCGGAACCTGAACCACTGCGCCGGGGTCAGAAACTCCATAACCTTCTTCAGCAGTAAGGGTGAAGTTGAATGCATCGCCAACCTTTAAGCCTTCCAGGTTGCGGTCAAATGCTTCAAGCGTCTGACCGATGCCGTGAATAAAGGTAAAGGGGTCTTGTTCCGTGGTGGCGTCTGCGATGTCGCCATTGCTGAGGGTCAGCGTGTACGTGAGACTCACCACCCGGTTTTTTTCAATGTTCATAATTGCTTGAATGATGATACAAAATACGGAGAGAAATGGCCGATAAGCAAACGGATTCGTTCGATTGCCACATCACGGATACCTTTAATTGGTCAACGATGTCAGACATGGCCTTGAGGGAATAACCGTTCCTAAATCTGTGTTGATTTGCATGATGTTCCTTCGTTGTTGCGTGTTATGTTTGTTTTCAATAATGGAATTATTTCATACTTCTAAAAATAGAAACGAAAAAAATATGTTCGTAAGATCGTATCGCAAAGCCTTTGTATTTTTCCTCCTGGCCTTTGTAACATCCGATGTTGCAAAAGCAACCCATTTGATGGGTGCAGACATGCAGTATATCCACCTCGGTGCCATGAAATATAAAGTTGTGGCCTCTGTTTACAGAGATTGTCGTGGAATTCCATTGGGTGTTAATGATGTAATATTCGGCATGTATTCCGGCAACCCCAATACCAGAAGTTGCGGGCAGTTTAAGCTTACATTCAAACGGACCTCCATTACCGATATCACGCCCACTTGCAACGCGGTTTCAAAGCCTTGTAGTCCAGTAAATACATTCGCAAGGGGAATGGGTGTAGAGCTTCATATTTATGAAACGGTAGTTGACTTTGATTCAACACCCTATAAAAACCTTATCAGTGGAGCATCCTGCTGCAACGTAACCTTTTATATGGAACAGTGCTGCAGGAACGGGGCTATAACTACAGGTGCTTCAAGCATGAACTTCATAACCTATTGCACGCTGAATTTATGCGCGGTTTCCCTAAATGGTAACAACAGCCCTGCCTTTTCGAATCCTCCGATTTTCTTTACCTGCTGTAATCAGCCGTACCGTTACAACCACGGATTGATAGATACTGTTGATCAGGACTCTGTGGTATTTATCCTTACTACGCCGCTTATTACGGCTGGGCCTGATCAGGCAACATTTTATACCGCTCCTTTTTCTTACAGATACCCTGTTACACCTTATTGCCCTGGCTCCGGTGGCGTTCTTTGTTTGCCTGATCCTAAGGCTTCAAACCCTGTTGGTTTTTACTTTGACAGTCTCGGCGCAGATATGATTTATACCCCCACAAAATGCGACGAGGTTGCACTTATAGCCGTGGTGGCAAAGGAATACAGAAAAATTGGAGGCAATTGGCTGGAAGTGGGTTCTACACGTCGTGACATGCAGGTTCTGGTGACGGATTGCGTTGCCAATATGATACCCGAAATTACAGGCACGGTTGATACCTGTATTCAGGAAGGAGATACCCTTATCTTAAATATCAGAACTAAAGACACCCTGGTGAAAGGTGTCCAAACTCGTGGCGACTCAGTAAGCATTAGCTGGAATGGAGGTATTAAGGGTGCGGTTTTTACTGTAAATACCGGGAAGAACCCAACAGGTACCTTGCATTGGATTGCACCCAAGGGCAGTGCCCGACAGCAGCCATACACCTTCAGCATCTACGCCAGAGATAACAACTGCAACCTCAATGCGGAACATTATAAGGGTTTCAGGGTGTATGTGGGAAATTGCGGAAAAAGAACCGCAGTGGAACAGACTCATACGGCAGACCTGAAAATCTACCCTTTGCCTGTGAAGCAGGGAACCTATCTTTTCCTTCCGGTTTCCGCCCATACTCCCTTTGTGCTGTGCGATTTCTGTGGAAGAATTATGTACACTGGCGCAGCCGAAGAAGGCCGTGTGAAAATCCCGGAGCATATTCCTTCAGGCGGTTATCTGCTCAAAACCGAATACCTTGAAACGCCCACTATTCAAAGAATTTTGATTGGTGATTAAAGACCTTAGGGCCCGGAGGTGCTTTGTCGAAATGCGTACATGGGTTCTCTTGCTCATGTAATGCGCGGTTTATCGGACAGCCTGCCCTTTCGGTTCATATTGGCCTTTCATTCGTTCCCAGTAACCCTACAAAGACTTCGAGATCGTTTGTACAGAATCAGGAAACAACTATATTTGCAGCCCTGTTTACGAAGACAAACAGTTTGGACCCGTAGCTCAATTGGATAGAGCATCTGACTACGGATCAGAAGGTTTGGGGTTCGAATCCCTACGGGTCCGCAAAAGCCTCTGCACAAGCAGGGGCTTTTTTATGGTTTATGTTTTACGTTTATATTCTTTTTTCGTCTGTTTCAAATCGTTATTACATCGGTCAGACCTCAAACGTTGCGGTCCGCTTGCAAAGACACAATTCAGGTTATGAAAAATCCACCGCACCTTACGCACCGTGGAGGCTTTTATTGAGCCTGGAAAAACCAACAAGATCAGAAGCGGTGATTTTGGAGCGAAAATTAAAAAACCTCAATACGAAAGATCTGGAGCACTTCATTGCCAAGTATCGCTAGGTTTGGGGTCGGGTTGTTCTTTGTTTCTAACTGTACTTATCCTGAAGAACGCTTGCCCGTAAAGTTGACAATTCGGCCGTTGAACCCCATTTGAGCGGAATTTTCGACTGCATGGTTTAACCCTTCCCATGCATCAATAAGTACTCTTTATACATGCCTGGAGATAGTTCGGTTTCTTTTCCATTTGCTTGAGTTTCTTCGCCCCAACATACATCAACTCGTGTTCATCCACCGCAGAAGGGTATGAAAGCCAAGGAACGCGGTCGCCCTTTTTGCCTTTCGCGGCTTCATTTCCTAACTTGCAGGCATGCTGAGGAAATCGCTGATTCTTTTCGGATGGAGTCTTTGTTTGTCTTCCAACCTTGCTGCACAATACGTTCAGGTAGGGGAAGGCGGTTTTTCCGGTTCCAATGCAGGCGGGCCGATGAATTCCACCACACTCAGCAATGCATGGTGTAAATATGCTTATATCTGGCCTCAGTCTCTATTGGGAAACCTGAAACACGGTGACACCATTCGGTCTGTTGAGTTTTACAAGGATGTAAGCACGGCCATGCAGGCTTCACCTTCACTGGCTATTTGGATGGGCATGGCTGATTCAGC
>JBIKKI010000158.1:0-5046 GCA_044360435.1 Bacteroidia bacterium | reverse complement strand
TAGCCGCGAATATCAGCAGGAAGCATGAACAGGGCTTTAAATTGTTGTAAACTGTCCTGGAGCTTTTTGCTTTCTTTTTGGAGTTGACTCTTCAGGCTGTCGCTGGCGAAATTCATCGCTTCGCGTGTAAGAGACAGCGATTTCTCGGCACTTTTGATGGCTTCGTATGCTTCAAAAGCCCTGGTGGCAACTCCTGCAAACCGGCGGTACAGGGCCATGCTCGAATCATACGCCTGGCGCTGGAAAGGTTTGCGCGGATCCTCCAGAACCGTGCACCATGACGAATCCCGATGTTTTCCATACTGGAGCACCAACTTGTATTTGCCCGGAGCTACCCTGGGGCCTTCAGGCAGGTCGGCATCCGGATCTGTTTTTCCTTCTGAAGGGAAACGCACGCCATCGCTGACAAAGCGCCACTGGATGCGGTAAAAACCACTGCTGTCCACGGTAAAGCGATGTGTTCTGATTTTCTGTCCTTGTTCGTTGAACACGGTGCCGGTGATTTTGATTTTTTCTTCCTGATCGGCGCTTGTCTTCTTCACGAAGAAGGAAAGCTGCGCACCTGCTTTCTTGTTGGCGCCCTCCCAGAATCCATTGGCGGGGAAGCGGATGCCCTCAGGCTGGTTGTATGCGGCACGCACGGCGGGCTGCACGGGGAAGAGTGTCAGTGCTTGCTCCTGTGGTTTCTTCGTTCCTGAAACAACTGCACGCAGTGGTGTGATGTCGTCCAACACCCAGATGGCCCTTCCGAAGGTGCCAATCACGAGGTCATGTTCGCGGGGGTGAACCTTCAGGTCGCTTACCGGAACAGCAGGGAAATGCTGGTTGAATCGGTTCCAGGTATTGCCTTCATCGGTACTGATCCAAAGCCCTTGTTCGGTGCCCAGAAATACAAGTTTGGGTTCGACGGCATCTTGCCAAACACTGAGGCAATGTCCTTGTACTTTTTTCGGGTCGGCCATGCGCTTCCAGGTATTGCCGTAATCGGCAGTGTAATACAGGTAAGGATCCCAGTCGTTGTGGCGGTAGTTGTTGGCCACCACCCAGGCAACGCCGGGTTTGGTATGACCTGATTGCACGTATGGAATCCATGAACCGGCGGGAAGGCCGGGTAGTTTGCTGCTCAGGTTGTTCCAGGTTTTTCCGCCATCGCGGGTGAGTTGCAGGTTTCCATCGTCGGTAGCAACCCAGATGAGGCCTTTTTCCAGTTTGCTGGGTTCGATGGCCAAAATGGTACAGTGGTTTTCGGCATTGGTGGCATCAACGGTAAGTCCGCCGCTTTGTGCCTGATGCTGTTTAGACGTATCGTTGGTGGTAAGGTCAGGGGAAATGATGGACCAGCCGGCCCCGCGGTTGCTGCTGTAGTGCAGGAATTGACTTCCATAAAACACGCCATCGGGATTAAACGGATCCAGCGCCAAACCTGCATTCCAGTTGAAGCGGAGCTTTTTGCCTTCGGGATGAACGGGTTTGATGCCAAAGGTTTCGTGGGTCTTCATGTTATAGAAGGCCAGCTCACCGCCCTGCGCCATGGCGTAGCCTTTGGTGCCGTCGCCGGGATAAGGTGCTACATCGAAGCCGTCGCCGAAGAACAGTTCCTGCCAGTAGCTGTTGCGGATGCCTCCGTATTTCCACACGTAAGCCGGACCGCGCCAGCTGCCGTTGTCCTGCAGGCCGCCGTAGATGTTGTAAGGCGTATCGTTGTCGATGGAAACATGGTAAAACTGGCCTATAGGCAGATTCTCCACAAAGCGCCAGGTTTTGCCGCCGTCGTAAGAGAAATTCAACCCACCGTCGTTTCCATTGATCAGGTGATTCGGGTTGTTGGGGTGGATGAAGAAGGCATGGTGGTCGGGATGCACATCATTCCAGTTCACCATCACCTGCCATGTTTTGCCACCGTCTTCACTCTTGGAAATCTGACTCCACAAGCTGTAGATGCGGTTTTCATTTTGTGGATCGCAATAAATTTCGTTGTAGTAAAAGGGTCTGTTTCCCATGGTTTCTGAGGAAGACACTTTCTGCCATTGGTAACCGCCATCGGTACTGCGGAAGAATTCCAGATTTTTACTTTCCACGATCGCATAAACGATGTTCGGTTTGCTTTTGGAGATGGCCAGGCCAATGCGGCCGAGTTCGCCTTTCGGCAGTCCGTCTTTATCTGTTCTTTTCGTCCACGTTTTACCGCCGTCCAGGGTAACGAACAATCCACTGCCCGGTCCACCACTGCGGAAGGTCCAGGGCTGGCGGCGGTAATCCCACATGGCGGCGAACAGTTTATCGGGATTGGAAGGATCTGCGATGAGTTCAGCGCAGCCGCTGCTGTTGTTGGTGAACAGGATGCGCGACCAGGTTTTACCGCCGTCGGTGGTTTTATATACGCCGCGTTCTTCGCTGTTTCCCCAGGCTGTGCCATGGGCGGCAACATACAGGATGTCGGGATTGTCGCGGTGGATGATGATGCGGTGGATGGTGCGTGTAAGTTCCAGCCCCATGCGTGTCCAGCTTCGGCCGCCGTCGATGCTTTTATAGATGCCGTTGCCACTGTTGTGGGAGTTGCGCGGATTTCCTTCGCCGGTGCCGGCCCAAATCACCGCAGGATTATTCTGTTGGATGGCCACGGCGCCAATGCTGCCCACATGTTGTTTGTCGAACAATGGCTGCCATTCCAGTCCGCCATCATCGCTGCGCCACACGCCACCGCTTGCCGTGCCAATAACGATGCGCTCGGGATGCGCGTGCTCCACGTCAATGGAAGTCACACGGCCACTCATGCCCGAGGGCCCAATGTTTCTGGGTTTCAGGTTGTTCAGGATCACAGACTCAGGCGTTTGTGCAAGCACATTGCCCAACAGCAGTGCAGAGATGAGGTACAAAGACTTTTTCATGTGCAGATACAAAGATATTGGCGCACGGCACTGCGCACACAAAATGATATTCACCCTTTATTGAGTGCGCGTGCGGTTTGCAGGCGATCGGCAGCTGTATAGGTCAGCCATCCAATAGGACCTGCCATCAACACCAGAATTTGAACCGGAACCACCCACAGCTTGGCATATCCTTTATGATGTGCTTCCAGTCCGATGCGGGCACCAATCAGCAGGTCAAAGCAGAGGTAATGCAGCCAGCCGGCAAGCAGCAGGGCTTCATTGGAGAAGAGTTGTTTTACTTCTTCCAAAGAGCCAAACCCGCCGGAGGCTTCACTGCTGAAGCGGCTGATGAGGTAGCCATAGGCCAGCGCCAGCAAGGCCGGCACGAGCCCTTTATGTACCAAAGTTCGTGTGAACGGCGCTGCCGGAAAAAAAAGGGCGGGCACCCAACCACACATGGCCAAAAGGCCTGAGAGGGAAAAAATCAGCTCAAACAGACTCATCATTGTATTTCATCAAGTAGTACGCCACCTTCGGAGCCAGGCTGCGCGGTGTAAAACGCAGGCTGAAAGTCATGAGTGTGTTTGTGAAGCCGTGCATCACGGTGGCTTTGCCATTCATCATCCCTTGGTAAGCCTTCCGTGCTACCTTTTCGCCGGACATAAGTCCTAAACTTAGAATACGACTTTTATTGGATCCGGCACGTTTATGAAATCCTGTTTCTGTGGGACCGGGACAAGAAACGGTGGCGCTAACTCCGCTGCCGCGCAATTCTTCGCGCAAGGCTTCGGTAAAGTTTAATACATATGACTTACAAGCTGCATATACATTGAAATGGGGGGAAGGCTGAAAGGCGGCAGTTGAAGCAATATTTAAAATCCGGCCAAATCCACGCTGAACCATACCTTCAGCACAGGCATGGGTAAGACGGCTCAAGGCGAGGATGTTCACGTTGATCATTTCCTGCTGCACCTGCCAGGGGCGCTCGTGGAAGTATCCGGTGTCGCCGAAACCGGCATTGTTCACCAAATAGCCAATATGAATCGGGGCGATATGCTGAACGAAGCGCTCCAGTTGTTCCGGAACAGACAAGTCCACAACATAAGATGTGGCCTCCACTCCATACCGGCCGCGCAACTCCGCGCATATCTGATCCAGTTTATCGCCGGAACGCGCAGCCAGAATCAGGTTGTGGCCATCTTCTGCGAACAACTTTGCAAATTCCAGCCCCAGCCCACCGGACGCGCCGGTGATCAGTGCGATGCCTGCCTTGGTTTTACCTGCATTGACTCCCATGTTTCGTATAATGTGAAGAACGGCCGTAAACGTACAATGTTTGCACGAACTGCACAAACCGGCCAAAACCATGTGTATTGTTGATGGTTGGTGCTGTCAGCGGCTTCTTCAGCCAATCATCAGACTGCGCATGCTGATGCTGCCCATGGTTACCTGTTCATTGAACCAGCACAGGGGTTCCGATTCTTCCTTCAATCCCAGAATATAGAGCAGCGGCAGGTAATGTTCGGCGGTAGGAATGGAAAGCTCGGCCATCAGTCCTTTTTTGTGGTAATCAACCAGAGCTTGCATATCGCCTTTCTGAATCTGGTCTTTGCACCACAGGTCGAACTCCTGAGCCCAGTCGTAGGCGCCATCTGACCACTGCATGCGGCCCAGGTTGTGCACCATATTTCCGCTTCCGATGATGAGCACACCCTGGTTGCGCAGGGCCGACAGTTCTTTGCCTATTTCGAAATGGCGCGCCGGTGCGGCGTTCATGTCGAGGCTCAGCTGATACACCGGGATATCGGCCATGGGAAACATGGGCAGCAATACACTCCAGGTGCCGTGGTCGAGGCCCCAGTCCAAATCCTGCATCACCTTGGCGCTGGTCACCAGTTCCGCTGTTTGCTGTGCGAGTTTTGGCGCACCCGGCGCGGGATATTTGGCATCGTACAGCGCCTGCGGGAAGCCGTAGAAATCATAAATCGTTTTCGGCATTTCCATGGCGGTAACACGCGTTCCCGGCGTCATCCAATGCGCAGAAACGCACAGAATGGCTTTAGGCTTCGGAAGTTCGCGCCCCAGGCGCTGCCATTCCTGATGGAATACATTCTGTTCGACGGCATTCATCGGACTTCCGTGTCCGATAAACAGCGCAGGCATGCGCTTTACAGGC
>JBIKKI010000042.1:0-17105 GCA_044360435.1 Bacteroidia bacterium | reverse complement strand
AGGCCTGGTTCTCCCTGATCGGTGCATTCAACGCATACAACCTGATGGCTGTTTACGCAGCCGCGTTTCTGCTTACCGAAGGCAGCGAAGACCTTACGGTTGCGCTGAGCAAAGTGGGAAGGGTGCATGGACGTTTTGAACCCGTTTCCGGACCCAACCGCATTACGGCCATCATTGACTATGCGCATACGCCGGACGCGTTGCAAAATGTGCTGGAAACCATCAACCAGATCCGCAGCCGCAACGAACAGCTTATTACCGTCATGGGATGTGGCGGAAACCGGGACCGCGCCAAACGTCCGGAGATGGGCCGAATAGCAGGCAGGCTCAGCGACCGGGTCATCCTCACATCCGACAATCCAAGGATGGAAGATCCTGCCGCCATCATCGAAGAAATTAAAGCCGGTGTTGAACCGCAGGATTACAAAAAAATACTGAGCATCACCGACCGGAAAGAAGCCATCAAAACAGCGTTGGCACTGGCCGGAAAAGGCGATGTAATCCTGATTGCCGGCAAAGGACACGAAACATACCAGGAAATCCAGGGCGTGAAACACCCCTTCGACGACCGGCAAATCATCACCGAACTTTTTAACGACCACTTCTGATGCTGTACTGGCTCTTCTACCAATATCTACATAAGCTGGGCTTCCCCGGGGCGGGTGTGTTCCAGTACATCTCTTTCCGGGCTTCCATGGCCGCCATCCTCAGCTTGCTCATAACGCTTCTGGTTGGAAAGAAAATCATCAACTGGCTGCAGAAAAAACAGATTGGAGAAACCATCCGCGATCTGGGCCTGGAAGGTCAGATGCAAAAGAAAGGAACGCCAACCATGGGCGGCATCATCATCATCATCGCCATCCTGCTGCCAACGCTGCTCTTCGCCAAACTGAGCAATCCATATGTGCTGCTGATGATGCTCAGCACCCTGTGGATGGGTGGCATTGGTCTGATTGACGATTATATCAAAGTATTCAAAAAGGATAAAGAAGGCCTGAAAGGTTGGTTCAAAGTGTTGGGCCAGCTGGTTTTGGGTGCCATCATCGCCATCACCATCGACATCAACCACCATTTCCATCAGCTGCCGCTGGAAACGAATGTGCCCTTCATCAAAGAGCCTTTCGATTACAGCAGCGCCTTTGGCGCCGGAAACGCCTGGTTCCTGTTTGTTCCCATCATTGTGTTCATTGTGATCGCGGTGACCAATGCGGTGAACCTGACCGACGGCATCGACGGACTGGCAGCAGGAACCACAGCCATTGTGGGCGGCGGACTTGGCATCCTTGCCTATGCCGCGGGCAATACCCGGATGAGCGAATACCTGAACATCCTGTACGTGCCTGAAAGTGGCGAAGTGGTGGTATTTCTGGCAGCGTTCATTGGCGCATGCATCGGGTTTCTTTGGTTTAATGGATTTCCTGCCCAGGTATTCATGGGCGATACCGGCAGCATGGCGCTGGGCGGCGCAGTGGCGGCCGTGGCCATCATCATCAAAATGGAATTACTTATTCCCATTTTATGTGGTGTGTATTTCGCCGAAAGCCTGAGTGTGGTGCTGCAGGTAGGCTGGTTCAAATTCACACGCATACGCTACGGAGAAGGACGGCGCATCTTCCTGATGTCACCTCTGCATCATCATTTTCAGAAGAAGAACATCCCCGAAAGCAAAATCACGGTGCGTTTCTGGATCGTAACCCTCATCCTGGTCATTTTCACCATTGCCCTGCTCAAACTGCGTTAAATGAAAGATAAACTCGTGATACTCGGTGCCGGCGAAAGCGGCTGTGGTGCTGCCCTCCTCGGGGTTCAGCAGGGGTATGACGTGTTTGTCAGCGACGCCGGAAACATCAAAGAGCAATACCGCCTGGAACTGGAAGCGATGGGTGTCCCTTATGAAACTGGAACCCACAGCACGGCGCGCATTCTTGCTGCAGGCGAAATCATCAAAAGCCCGGGCATTCCGGATACCGCCCCCATCATCGTTGCCGCGCGCAAGGCAGGTATTCCGGTGATCTCAGAGATAGAATTCGCCGGGCGTTTTACCGATGCCGTGAAAATCATTATTTCCGGCACCAATGGAAAAACCACCACCACCGCACTTACCTACCACATCCTGAAAGAGGCCGGATTAAACGTGGGCTGCGCAGGTAACATCGGTGACAGCTTCGCCCGTATGGTGGCCACCAAACAACACGACTACTATGTACTTGAAGTGAGCAGCTTTCAGCTGGATGGCATGTACAATTTCCACGCGCACATCAGCGTGCTGACCAATATTACCCCGGACCACCTGGATCGCTACGAATACGATGTGGCCAAATACGCCGCATCAAAGTTCCGGCTGGCCAACAACCAAACGGAACAGGATTACTTCATCTACTGTGCCGACGACCCGCTCACCCGGGAGTATATGCCGCAGCACCCGATCAACAGCAGATTGCTGCCCTTCAGCAATCAGCAAACCTTCGATTACGGAGCCTGGATTTCAGAGGGCTCCATCTACGTAAAAACCAACGAAAATCCCCCATTTACCATGACCATACACGAAATGTCACTGCGTGGCATCCACAATTCCTACAACAGCATGGCATCGGCTGTGGTTGCAGGATTGCTGGACATCAGGAAAGAGAAAATCCGCGAAAGCCTGGCCAACTTCCAAAACATCGAACACCGACTTGAATTTGCCGGCAGAATCAAGGGTGTAGAATACATCAACGACAGCAAGGCCACCAATGTCAATTCAGCCTGGTATGCGCTGGAAAGCATGGAACGCCCTGTGATTTGGATTGCCGGTGGTGTGGACAAAGGCAACGACTACAATGCGCTGCGTGCCCTGGTGCGCGAAAAGGTGCGTGTGATCGTGGCATTAGGCGTTGACAACCGCAAAATCCACGAAGCCTTCCAAAAAGACGTGGACATGATTGTGAATACCGGCAGCATGGAAGAAGCCGTGCACGTGGCTTCAGGACTGGCAAATCGCGGCGATGTTGTACTGCTTTCGCCCGCCTGCGCCTCTTTCGACCTGTTCCACAACTACGAAGAACGCGGTCGCCTGTTCAAGGAAGCGGTAAGAAACCTCTAATCACGTTTCAGCCATGCAGCAGCCTGCCCGAATTTTTCGCGGGGATAAATATATATGGATGGTTGTGGCAGCCCTTTCGCTGCTGGGCATCCTTGCTGTTTATTCGGCGAGCAGCTCCCTGGCCATGAACAAAAAAGGGGGCAATACTGAATTTTACTTCTTCAGACATACAGGCTTCCTGGTGATTGGCTTGTTCTTCATGTACCTCACGCATTTGGTGAATTACCGGTATTATGCCCGTCTGAGTCAATGGATGCTTTGGGTGTCCATCGGATTGCTGTGCGTTACCCTCGCCATTGGCAGTGAAGTAAACAGCGCAACCCGCGTTCTGCCGATTCCCGGTTTGGGCATTACCTTCCAGACGTCAGACATGGCGAAGCTGGTGCTCATCATGTACATTGCCCGTTACCTGGCACGAAACCAGGACGATATCGAATCGCCGAAAGCCTTTTGGCGCATCACCGGAATCATCAGCATTGTGGTGCTGCTGATTGCCCCGGAAAACCTCAGTACCGCATTGGTACTGTTCAGCACCTGCATGTTGCTGCTGTTTATCGGACGTATCCACATCAAATACCTGGTGATGGTGATGGGCAGCGGCGTATTGCTGCTCACACTGGCCGGCGCCGTGCTGCTGAATGTAGATACCGATGGATGGACATCGGCCGGACGTATTCCCACATGGAAAAAAAGGATTGAATCATTTATTGGAAACAGCCAGGAAAGCGACCAGGCCATACAATCAAAAATCGCCATTGCCACCGGAGGGTTCACAGGCAAAGGCCCTGGCGGAAGCACACAGCGAAACTTCCTTCCCCACCCGTATTCCGATTTCATTTTCGCCATCATCGTTGAAGAATATGGCCTGATGGGCGGGCTCTTTGTGATCCTGCTCTTCCTCACACTGTTATACCGCTGCCTCCTGATTGTGGTAAAAACGCCGCGCGCTTATGGAGCCTTCCTTGCATTTGGGCTGTGCATCAGCATGGTCATTCAGGCATTCATCAATATGGGCGTAGCCGTTGGGCTGCTCCCGGTAACCGGCCTCACGCTGCCGCTGGTAAGCATGGGCGGAACCAGTTTGGTGTTCACCAGCATCGCCTTCGGCGTAATCCTGAGCGTGAGCCGCGGACTGGAAGATGAACAGGAACCATCCCCAAAAGAACCTCAAGGACAAAAGATGGAAGGAGCCGCTCATGCCTCATAAATTCATTCTTTCAGGAGGTGGCACCGGCGGCCACATCTTCCCGGCCTTGGCCATTGCCGACGCACTGCGCGGGACTTTGGGCGATGCCGAATTTCATTTTGTAGGCGCCCTGGGACGCATGGAAATGGAAAAAGTTCCTGCCGCTGGCTATCCGATTACCGGCCTGCCCATTCGCGGCCTGCAAAGAACACTCAGCCTGTCTAACCTGGGCGTTCCCTTCGCATTTCTGAAAAGTTTGCGCATGGCACATCAGCTGTTGCGCAGCTATAAACCCGATGCAGTGATTGGCACAGGTGGCTATGCCAGCGCGGCCATCCTCTATGCCGCTTACGTTCAGCGCATACCAACCCTGATTTGGGAAGGAAACGGCTACGCCGGATTAACCAACCGCTGGCTGGGTAAAAAAGTGGATTGTATTTGTACGGGCTTTGAAGGAATGGAGGCTTACTTCCCCAAAGAAAAAATCGTTTATACCGGCAACCCCGTGCGCAGGGAAATGCTGCAACTGCCCGACCAGCAAAGCGCCCGGAACAGTTTTGGCCTCAACATAAACCAGCCTGTCTGTCTGGTGATTGGCGGAAGTCTGGGTGCAAGAACCTTGAATCAAAGCATAGAATCAGGACTGCACAGGCTGCGCGAAGCAGGCATTCAGGTGATTTGGCAAACAGGCAAAAATTACAGCCCTGCCAAAGAACCGTCGTGGTTGCACACGCCCGGAAGCGGAGTTTCCCAATCGGTATTCATTCAACACATGGAACAGGCTTATGCTGCTGCCGATCTGGTAGTTTCCAGAGCAGGGGCTCTTTCCGTAGCTGAAATTGCTGTTTGCGGAAAAGCGTCCATCCTGGTACCCAGCCCCAATGTAACCGACGACCATCAAACCCGCAACGCCCGGAAACTAAGCGAGAAGGGCGCAGCCATCCTTTTGCCCGACGCCGCCGCAGGCGATGCGCTGTGCACAGAAATCATCAAACTTATGGCCGCACCCGAAGAACGCGCACGCATGGAGGCAGCCGTAAAACAGTGTTCCATACCAGATGCAGCCAACCGCATCGCAAACCAGGTATTAAGCATCATCAAAAAATGAACAATACCGGATATCAATACGCTTATTTCCTGGGCATCGGCGGCATTGGCATGAGCGCACTCGCTCGCTATTTCCACGCCCAGGGTGTGCATGTGCAGGGCTACGACAAAACACCGACCGCGCTCACCAAGGCCCTGCAGGCTGAAGGCATTTCTGTTCAATTTGATGATACCCTGGAATCTCTTCCCGCCTTTGTTTACGAACATCCAACAGAAACGCTGTTTGTTTATACCCCGGCGATTCCGGCGGAACATCCGCAACTGCAATACCTGAAGCAAGGTAGTTTTCAATTATACAAGCGCAGCGAAGTGCTTGGCCTCATCAGCCGGCACGCCTGCTGCATCGCAGTTGCTGGTACACATGGTAAAACCACCACCAGCAGCCTCATCGCTTGTTTGCTCGACGCCTGTGGCATCAACTTCACGGCGTTCCTCGGCGGCATTTCAGCCAACTTCAACAACAACTACATCCATAAAACCGATGGCCGCGATTTGTTTCCGGACCGTCCCATCGTGGTGCTTGAAGCCGATGAATTCGACCGCAGCTTCCACCGGCTCAATCCCGATTACGCCATCATCACGGCCATCGACCCGGACCACCTCGATATATACGAAACCAAAGAGGCATTTACCGAAGCCTTTATAACCTTCAGCAATAAAATCAAACCGGGCGGAACCCTGATTGTGCAGCAATCCTTGCAGCAATCCTGGCCCGACCATGTAGGCGTGATTCGCTACGGATTAAAAGCCGACGGAAAAGGCCCTGATTGTGTTGCTTCGCCTACCCTCATTGAAGCAGGACATTTCTATTTCGATTATTCCGGAAGCTACCAAAACCAGACGCACACAGAACAAAACCTATACTGCGGCCTGCCCGGCTTCCACAATATTGAAAATGCCACGGCAGCACTTGCACTGGTGCTGAACATTCTGAAACTGGACGCATCAGACGTACGCAGAGGACTAAATTCCTTTGCCGGTGTGAAGCGCAGGTTTGAATACCTCGTTCGGCAGCCCGGGCATATTGTGATTGATGACTACGCGCACCATCCGGAAGAACTGCGGGCCATCCTTCAGTCGGTAAGAGCCTTGTATCCGAATTCGAAACTCACCGCAGTGTTCCAGCCACACCTGTTCACACGAACCCGTGATTTTGCCGAGGGTTTTGCACAGGCCCTGGCTACCGCCGACGAACTGATTTTAATGGACATCTACCCTGCCAGAGAATTGCCCATCCCCGGAATCAACAGCGAATGGCTGCTGGCGCAAATTAACCACAAGGATAAAAAGCTGATGAACCACGATGCCATCCTTGCTCATGTGCACAATACGCTGCCTGAATTACTGCTGCTCCTCGGAGCCGGCGACATAGACCGTTTGGCCTCACCTGTTAAAACTCTTTATGAAACTGCTGAGCGGAACTAAAAACCAAAAATGGATACAGCTGGCAACTGCCGGCATTCTGCTGCTGGCTGTGGTTTCTGGCTTGGTGATGGCTTCCGGTGCCGAAGGCAGGCAATTGGTTAAAAATCTGGATATACGCATCACTCCAGACACCGGCATGTACTTTATAACGCCACAAGACGTAGTTCAGGCACTGGCTCCCGATGGAAGTGCATACAAGGGCAAGACCGTAGCGTCGCTGCACCTCGACAGGCTTGAAGCCAAAATGCAGGAACACCCTTTCGTAGCGGCGTGTGAGGTTCATGCCGACTTAAGTGGGAATATACAGGTGCGCATCCGCCAAAAAAATGTACTGCTGCGCATCATCAACAAAACAGGCCAGAGTTACTATCTGGATGAAAACGGACAAAAGTTGCCCTTCAGCAACAAGTTCACCCCCAATGTACCCGTGGCCAGTGGATTTATCGAAGAGCAGCTTCAAGACAGTGCATACCCCAAAACACCCGTGCTGCAGCAACTGCAGCAACTTGCGGTGTTCCTGAACAAGCATCCCATGTGGGCGGCCCAGATTGAACAGGTGTATGTAGATAATTTCTCTGAGTTTCTTTTGATACCACGGGTGGGAAACCATAGCATTGCTTTGGGCACCTGTGAACAACTGGAGGAAAAAATGGAAAAACTCAGGATTTTCTACACGAAAGCCTTGCCCAGCGTGGGCTGGGACAGCTACAGCAAAATCAACCTGAGCTACCGCGGGCAGGTAGTAGCCACACGCCGCAATGCGGCCTTAACATCTGGCGACCAGAACGATGGTCAGAGCAACGAACAAAATACTGGACAATAAATAAATACCCATGCGCAAGGAAAAATCAGAGAAAATTATTGTGGGACTGGACATAGGCACAACCAAGATTTGTGCGATTGTCGGGCAGATGAACGAACACGGCAAAATCAATGTATTGGGTATTGGAAAATCTCCCAGCATGGGTGGTGTTGCCCGCGGTATGGTATGCAACATCGGGAAAACCGTAGATGCCATCAAGGCGGCTGTAGCCATCGCCAGCAAACAAAGCAACATCGACATTGCCAGGGTGCATGTAGGCATTGCCGGACACCATATCAACAGCAAACAATTCCCCAAAACAAAAATCCGCACCAACAGCCATGAGGAAATCAGCGCCGAAGAGCTGAAGCGTATGGAAGAGGAAATGCAGAACATTTACCTCGGAAATGATCTTGAAGTCATCCACATCATGCCCCAGGAGTACAAGGTGGACGGGGAGCCTGACATCATCGACCCGATTGGCATGACCGGCATGCGACTGGAAGCCAGTTATCATGTGATTACCGGACAAACCACCGCAGCACGCAACATCACCCAAGCCGTTCAACGTGCGGGCCTTGAAGTTGATGGATTGTTTGTAGAACCTGTTGCTTCTGCAAGGGCCGTGCTCAGTCCGGAAGAAATGGAAGGAGGCGTGGCACTTGTTGACATTGGCGGAGGCACTTCCGACATCGCCATCTTCCACAATGGCCTCATCCGGCATACTGCCGTAATTCCCTACGGCGGCGACATCATCACTGCCGACATCCGGGAAGCATTTCAACTGGGAAGAGAACAGGCTGAAGCACTGAAGGTAAAGTGCGGAAGCGCCTACCCTGAAGAATCAAAAAAGAACCAAATCCAAAGCATCCAGGATTTCCCGGGACGCAAACCCAAGGAGATTTCCGTGTATAACCTGTCGCTGGTGATTCATGCACGGGCTACGGAAATCATCAACCTGATTTACGATCAGATACGGATGTCGGGTTATGCCAATAAACTGGCTGCCGGAATCGTACTTACCGGCGGTGGTGCCAACCTGCAATACATCAACCTGTTGATGGAGAGCATCACCGGGCTGGATACCCAAATGGGAATTCCAAACCAACATCTGGGCATGGGCATGGTAGATGAAGTAAAAAGCCCTATGTACGCTACCGGCGTTGGCCTGGTATTGAAAGGGTACGATGCCAGCCGCATGAACTACGATCCGGTTCAAACCATCACTGAACCTGAAAAAGAAACAAAGACATCCGGCTTGTTCTCCGGCTTCTTTGGTCGCGTTAAAGGACTCTTAGACGACCGCAGTATTGACGATTTCAAATAAGTTAAACCCATGCCACTAAACAACATCATCCCCGATATTCCTGCCCTCAGCCCGGCCATCATCAAAGTTATTGGTGTGGGTGGCGGTGGAAGCAATGCCGTGAACCACATGTTCAATCAAGGCATTGAAGGTGTACAGTTCTACGTTTGCAATACCGATGCACAGGCGCTGCGCAGCAGTCCGGTACCCAACAAGATCCAGCTTGGTGCACAACTCACCGAAGGCTTGGGCGCAGGCTCAGAGCCGGAACAAGGCCAGAAAGCCGCCCTTGAAAGTGCCGATAAAATAGCGGAAGTACTGCGCCAGCAAACCAAAATGGTATTCATCACTGCCGGAATGGGCGGCGGTACCGGAACCGGCGCTGCACCCGTCATTGCGGAAATAGCCAAGCAGATGGGTATCCTCACCGTGGGCATTGTTACCATTCCCTTTGAAGATGAAGGGCCGGAACGCAGACACCAGGCCGAACAAGGTCTTGAAAAACTGCGCCCACATGTAGATGCGCTGCTGGTCATCATCAACGACCGTATCCTGGAAATGTACGAAGACCTGCCCATCAGCAAGGCCTTCGCCAGCGCAGACAATGTATTGTGCACCGCCGCCAAAGGCATCGCGGAAATCATTACACGTACCGGATACATGAACGTGGATTTTAAGGACGTTGAAACTGCCATGCGCAACAGCGGCAGGGCGGTAATGGGCATGGGCACGGGCGCAGGCGAACGTCGCGCAGCGTTGGCCGTAAGCAATGCCCTCGACTCTCCCTTGCTCGACAACATCCGGCTGATTGGTGCACGCCACCTGTTGGTGAATATCGTGTACGGCAACAGCGAGCCCACCATGAAGGAAATCAAAACCATCACCAGTTACCTTCAGGACCAGGCCGGACAAACCGCAAAACTGAAGTGGGGTCTCACACACAACCCCGACCTCAGTGAAGAACTGTGCGTCACGGTGATTGCCACCAGCTTCCAGGATAAGTTCTCCGGAGTGGCTTCTGTAGAAGAAGCACCTGAACCCGAAGATTTGGTGCATATCCCGATTGACCTCGAGGAAGCAAGCGAAGATCAGGCACCCGCGCCGCCATTTGCACCACAGCTCAAGCAGGTGGTGAATTACCCGAAACAACAATCACTCAACCTTCCCTATCAGCAGCCCGTTGCCGATGACCAACTCAACACACCGGCATACCTTCGCATGGGTGTGAAGCTGGAAGTGGTTCCTGAAAGCGACAAGCAGTTCATTTCGAAAATGGTTTTGGCGGAAGAAGAAGGCACCGGTGCACCCGTGTTGAAGAAAAACTCCTTCTACAGCAACAACCCTGACTGATGCGTGTTGGTCAGGGATACGGAATTCGGTAAGCTCCTACCAAGGCTTCCATCTCGGCTTCGGAACGCAGCGGCGTCAGGATTAATCCCCGATAGGTTGCGCTCCACGTTGCAGGGATTCCGTATTTAGACGCTGGCAGCGGATATGCTTTACCAGGAGCTGAAAGCCCTTGATGCCCCAGGTAATACACCCGTTGGTAATCCCGGAAACGAAATTTCTGCGGATAAATCTCCAGGGCAAAATGCATGCTGGTATCCTTGTGCCGCAGCAGGTAGTAATGTGCGATGCTGTGGCCAATGACGAGTGTTCTTCCGGGCTTTCCGGCCGGTAATTCCTGCTCCAGCCATTGAAGCACACGCTCCGGATCGCGCTCCTCCCGTTGTAAAATCCCCAGCGCCATCCTGCCGGAATACGGCAACACAAGCACCAAGATCAGGGGCAACAAAACCCAACGGTAATGTTGTTTCCAGGAAAGATCTTTCAGTACCAGCCACTGTGCCCAAACCACATACATCAGCAAGTGGTGCGGAGGCAGATAACGATGGTGTGGCGCCAAAATCAGGAACCATGTCAGATCCTGCACCATCCACATCCAGGCAGGCATGGCCTGAAGTGCTCGTCCGTGAACACGCGCCAGTCTGATGGCAGGAATCCAGGTACAAACGTGGAGCAAGGGCATCCACGGTTGTTCTTTGAAGTAAGGCCAGTACCGCGCTACAACGTGATCATATAGTTTGTGCGTGGAAGCACCATGCATGGCAGCCTGTCCCTGAAGCTGATGCCACCAATCGCCCATTGGCGCATGAAGCCAAAGGAAATACCCCAGGGCAGGCGCTGCAAACAGCATGGGCGCAGACCACAGTCGAGGTGTTCCCCACCACTGCGGCAACTGAAATAGCATGCCTACACCAATGGCCGGCCACAGTTTTGGATGGGCCATGAACAGCAATCCGGCAATGAGCGGCACTGCCAGATGCCTCGGATGTTTAAAATTCAGGAACAGCCATAACGACAACAAAGACAATTCCAGCGTTTCGCTGCGCACACTGCGCAGGATTTCAAAAACTGCTTTGTCGAACAGCAGCATGGCCAGCAGCAGTAAAGACCAGGCTAGATGCAGTTTCCAAACCCTCACTATAAGCTGATAAAAACAAACGGATGCAATCAAAAACAAAATCAGAAATGGCAAGCGAACCCAAAAAAGTTCCCAGGGTAAAAACTGCAAATTGAGCATGTGGAACCACTCCACCAGGGGCAGGTAACACATAAACTTCTGTTCCGCACCCTGATTTGGCCACAATGCGCTCGAAAAAGTTCCTTTCAGATGCCACTGAACCGCGGGGTCCAGGTTCATGGTTTCATCAAGCCAGGCCACCGGAACCTGTGCAAGGTTGATCAACACCGGCAGGGCGAAAGCAATAAGCAGTAAAAAGGGCAATATGTTTTGCCGGCGAAGGTTCATCATGTGAAGTCAGGCGACAAATTGCCGCCACACATTATTCCAACTCGATGAGCACCTGGTTCTTTTCAACCGGAGTACCCGGCTTTACCAGAATCTGCTTCACCTTTCCAGAACCAGGAGATTTGATAACATTTTCCATCTTCATGGCTTCCAGCACCAGTACCTTGTCGCCGGCATTCAAAGTGTCGCCTTCCGCTACTTCCAGACGCAACACCAAACCGGGCATTGGCGCTTTGATATTGTTCACCTTGTGCGTGGTGGCTTTATCCATTCCAAGGTCGTGCAGCAGACGGTCAAACGCGTCTGACAGAACCACTTCATGCAAGCGGTTGTTCATGCGCAAAACCACTTTTTTTTCAGCCGTATGAATGGACAACACTTCCACATCATAGCTGCGGTGTCCGGCAATCAGGTGAAACCTTCGTTCAGAGATGGGATGAATGTCCAGTGAATCCATACCTTCTGCCACCCAATGGCCACCTGCTTCGCCAAGCGCTATTTCTTTTCCGTGGAGTTTTGCCGTCAGCATGGTTGCGAAATTAAGGAAAATGAACAGCGGGCACGCGCAGCCCTTTAATGTCGGCGGTCAATCACAAAATCAACCAGCTTGGGCATGTCCACGCGGCTTTCGCCCTTCGCCAGTAACGGTGCTATGGCAGCAAAGGCTTCGGCTTTCAGTTGATGCATCATCTCCCGAGCGTACTCCATGCCACCGTGCGCGGCAACAAATGCGGTTACCTGTTTGAGTTTTTCGCGGTCCGGCTTATTCCCTTTAATGAGGCGCAGCATGGATTTAGCCTCAGCAGACGGAACCTGTTTCAGCGCATGAATCAGCGGCAAGGTGAGTTTCTTTTCGCGGATGTCGATTCCGGTTGGTTTTCCGCTTTCGTTATCGCCGAAATCAAACAAATCATCGCGGATCTGGAACGCCAGTCCGATGCGTTCCCCGAATAAGCGAAACTGCTCTACCTGACCTGCATCTGCACCTGCTGAGGCAGCGCCGATGGCACAACAGGAGGCGATGAGTGATGCTGTTTTTTGTCGGATGATCTCAAAATAGATGTCTTCGGTAATGTCCAGGAAGCGGCTGCGTTCCAACTGCATCAACTCGCCTTCACTCATATCGCGAACCGCCCTGCTGGTGATTTTGAGGAGGTCAAAATCGTCATGCTCCACGCTGAGCAACAAACCGCGGCTTAATAAATAATCTCCCACCAGCACCGCAATTTTATTCTTCCATAAAGCATTGATGCTGAAGAATCCACGACGTGCATAGCTTTCATCCACCACATCATCATGAACCAGCGTAGCAGTATGCAAGAGTTCCACCAGAGCAGCTGCCCGGTACGTACGCTCATGAATGCCACCACAAAGCTGCGCGCTGTACATCACAAACAATGGCCTGATTTGCTTCCCTTTGCGTTTGATGATGTAGTTCATGATGGTATTGAGCAGCGGCACCCTGCTCTTCATGCTCATGGCAAAAAGCTGTTCAAAAGCAGCAAGGTCCTGCGCAATAGGCGCCTGCAGTTCTTTAAGGGTGATGGCCATGTGTGGCAAAACTAATAGAACAATTCCTCTTCAGCCTCGCTATTTTTGTGGGGTGAACCGGATATTCCTGCTTCTAATCCTTATTGCCGCGGCATCCTGCAAGAGCCGTAAAGTTGTTCCTGAAAAAGACACTGTATCCGTAGCTCCAGCCAGCGGTTATGTGCTGATGCCTTCCGCCGGAGATTCCATGGTTCGCGACAGCATGCATCGTCCCATCATGCCGGACACTGCCGCTGCACGCAAAATCAAGCCCGATACCTTCCCCTCAGTTGCTGCCAATTCCAAGAGCATGGCTGTATATAACAAACTCCTCAACGACCTGAACCTGGAATGGGATGCAGAAGATGCAACGTCTCCCAGCAACCGAGACCAATTCATTGAAATCCTGGCAGCTCAATACCCCAACTTCAACCTCGAACCCAGAATGCAGGAGCAACTTCGGAATGCACTTCAGGGAAGCGAGATTTTTGTTGCGGGCGGCGCCTGGTGCGACGATACACGCAGAGAACTACCCAAGCTTGCTTCCATATTGGATCAATGCAATTTCCCTCCCGACAACTTTCACTACAGCGGGGTAAACCGAGCGAAGAAGCCGCTCAATGCCAATGGCTTTGCCGCCAAGCCGGGCTTAACACTGGTTCCGCTGATTGCAGTGTACAGAAATGGCGCAGAAATTGGCCGCATCACTGAAATCCCTAAAAAGAGTCTGGAAGCAGACCTGTTGGACATCCTGCGCAAATAGGCAAACTTTAAATCGCAACAGGATTCATCCGTATCCTGCCCTTCCCGGAATGGTGCAACAAGCTGTTGTGGTATCCTCTTGATGGTGAACAACAGGCGTTTAGGTTGCATGGATATATGTATGGGCTCCGCTGATTTATGCGATCCGGCATCGCTGCACTTCAGCGGCGTTTGGAACAGCCGGCACTAACGGAGGAAGGGAAAGCAGGGAAACTTTGTCCAATTACTGTTACAGCAGAATCACCAATCCGACCACCGTAACTACAAACAATCCAACGCCGACACCATAAGAAGTCCAGATTTTCTTGCTCTTGATCTTCTTCGCTTCGTAAAGGTAGCCGTCGCGGTAAGATTTGTTGTTGTCAAACAAAGCCTCATCAGGCAAACCGAGTCGTTGTTTGTCGGGCGTTTTCACCGACATCAGTGCTGAAGGCAATGCGCTGAGTCCGCTGGTAAACAGGGCAAGGAAACCCATGCCCACGGAAACCGTGCGTGCCGGGCCATAGCCAAAATAATGCTTGCGTGCATCTTCCACACCCTGCATGTAGGTTCCCTGCACCGCAGAGTCGCGGACCATGGCTTTTGGCTCGTCAACAGGCATTGGATTCAATATCAAATCACCACCTGTTTCGTATTGGATCTTGTGGATCATGGTTTTAGACACACCGTATACCGGACCGGAACGTGAAGTCCAAAGCACATAATCCACATCGCTTCGGTTGATGGTTTTTACCTTACATAAAATCACTTCCCGGTTGAGTAATGTCATGGTGTCCTGCGCCATGATTATTCCGGTGAAGAGCAGTGCTGCTGCGGTAAGGAGGAATTTATAGGGTTTCATTTCAGTAAAGATAGTCAAATCGGTTTGGGGCAAGGGTTACCCGTACTTCGTTGCCCGCACGCTGCACTTTGTTTCCGCACAGGGAGCGTGATGGCGCAGCAGACAAGCTAAAGGTTCTTGGTGATTTCCCACTGTGGAATACACAAACAATCTTCTTGCCAAAGTAGTTGCGTTCCAGCACCAGACTCTCCTGATCGGCGCTGATGATGCGTACATCGCCGTAACTGAGCGCCAGATGATTGCGGCGCATCCGTGCCAGCTTGGCAAACATTTCGCGCTGCGCCAGCTGCATGGGGTTCAGTGAATCAAAGCGCATCATCCTGCGGCTGTCCGGGTCATTCGCACCGGGCATGCCAATCTCGTCGCCGTAATACAGCACGGGAATGCCGGGTACCGCGCACATAAACGCAAACAATGCCTGCAGCTGATGAAAAGATGCTTCATTGCTGTTGACAATAGACCGATCCCATCCGGCCTGTTTGGTGCTGCCGCTTTCAGGAATGCTGCCATCGGCCAGCGACACAAATCTGGGCCGATCCTGATTTCCGGTGATGTTGCCCATCAGGTGGTGGCTGCCATACCATTCCATGCTTTCGCGCAGCACTTCTTCCAGGTTCTTCATACCGGACGGTTTGCTGAATGCGGCCACAGCAGCATCGTACAGGTTGAAATCAAATTGGGCATCAAGCATACCGCTGCCCAGGTATCCGCCGATCAGCTCCGGGCTGCCATAAGTTTCACCGATCTGAAACAATGCGCGTCCTGAATCGGATTCGCTGATGCGCTGCTTCAGCTTGCGGGTAAGCGCCCGCCAGAATGCTTCCGGAATATGTTTGGTGGCGTCATGGCGAAAGCCATCTGCAGGAAACTGTTCCAGCCACCAAACGGCGCTGTCAGACAAGCGCGCCACCACTTCAGGATTGCTGAAGTTGAAGGTAGGCAGGAAATCGTCAAACCAGGTGCTGAGGCGGTATTCATCCCAGCGTTCGGTATTTTTTGTTCCATCAGGAAGCATGAGGCTGGTGAACCATTCCGGATGTTCACGAAACAAATGGTGTTCCTGATGCACGTGATGCGCCACGTAATCGAGCAATACGTTGATGCCGTGGCTGTGGGCTACGCTGATGAGTTCTTTCAGTTCTTCGGCAGTGCAAAAACGCGGATCCGTGCGGGTGCTGCTGATGGGCCAGTAGCCGTGATAGGCACTGAATTTCGTGGAGGGATTTGACCATTGACCATAAGGACCTTCCGGGTTTAAAATCACCGGTGAAATCCACAAAGTGTTTATGCCCAATCTGGAAAAATACCCATCGCGGATTTTGCGGGTGATGCCCACCACATCGCCGCCATGGAAGTCAACACGAGGATGCACATCTGCGCGTTTCAACGGGCGATCATTGTCTGTATTTCCATTGAAAAAGCGGTCGATCATTGGATTGTAGATGACCGTGGCGTGGAGGTCGCTGCGCTTGAGTGAAGCGGAATCCACCAGCACCTTTCCCCGTTCCAGCGGGATGAGCACATCGTTGCCGCTGCGGTTTTGATTGTATACCCAGATGCGCAGGTGGCTGCGTTCTTTTTTACGTGCCTGCTTGGGAATTTCAAAAGTGACAAAACCCTGAGCACTATCCCAGGGCAGTTCATGATTTTCCCACAATGCCAGGATGCTTGCGCCGGCAGTCATGCTCAAACGTACCTGCGTGCCGGTGAAGGCTTTGGTGGCAATGGCGGGTACGGTTCCTTCGGCGCCGGTGCGGCGCATTGAATTCCAGCCGCCCATGCCATTACTGATGCTGTCGCCGTTGGCAGGATCACGTAATTCGCGCTGTCCATCAGCCACCAGCACGTATTGGTGGTTTCCCGGACCCAGCCAGCAGGAATACGTCCAGCTTCCCTGTTTCCATTCCATGGAACCCGCCTTGGGATTCCAGCCGTTGAAACTACCCTTGACCGCCATGGAAGCGCGGCGCCGTTCAGGATCGGCGAAGGAAAAAGTTTGCCAGGATTTACGGCTCTTCCGCAACGGCGCGGTGTAGGCATAGCCGCCCATCCAAATATGCAAAGTACCCATAGCCGGAGCACTGCTGTCGGCTACCAGAATGGCAGTATCAGCACCGGGAAGCCAACTTACCCTAAAGCCGGAACTGCTGCTCAGGCTGTCCACTTTACGCACATCGGTCACTACATCATTCAGATAAAACACAGTTGGAACCGGTTGCAGCTGTATCACCGAAGTGAGGCTTTTTATTGCA
>JBIKKI010000003.1:0-48775 GCA_044360435.1 Bacteroidia bacterium | reverse complement strand
GGACTATGAAAAGAACAACGTCAAACCCACCCACAGTTGGAGTGGATACCTTCCCCGGCAGTCGCTGATTGATTCTCCATTACTGCTCAGCACAAGGGCCGTTGTTTACAAAGGGAAACAGTTTTTCAATCTTCGCTATCGCGGGAAAAGCGGTTGCCTGGATTCATCCATATATATCACTGCCTATGGCGGGATTTCCAGTGGCTTTGCCCTGGGTGGATCTAAACGTTGTCCCCGCGACACCTACCAAGTCATCAATTATTCAAGTAAAGTAGCCACGCATTTTAAGTGGGTTGGCGCGCATCAGGGGGTTAAAATCCTGCCCACAGATACTTCAAGAACCCCGAGGTTTATATTTCCCAAGGCAGGAAATTACCTCATGAGCCTTATTGTGTTTAAGGCATCTGAATGCTCAGACACCTTCAATCTTCCGATACAAATCGATTCTATCAAAGCTGGTTTTTTCACTCAGGATACGGTAGCCTATTGCGCACCGAAAATGGTGGAACTCAACAATACCAGCTGGATGGCGGCCAAGAGCTACTGGACGTTTGGCAACGATCCATCCATTACCATTTCACTGAACAATAAAGCAGCACAGAAGGTCTTCAACTTCAACAATCCTACCGGTATTGACGTGAAGCTGGTTGCAGAATCCAAATATGGATGCAGGGATTCGCTCACCCGATTCAAATACATCAAAGTGATTGGACCGGTAGCTAATTTGCAACTGGAACAGAATAAAGGCTGTGAACCGTTGACGGTTTATTTTCGAAACAATAGCACCTCCTACAGCCGCTACTACATGGATTATGGAAACGGAATTGTGAAAGATTCCACAGGTTTGGGAACGCATACCTATTTAGTCGGGAACAAATCCCTTCCTTATCAGGCATACTATCCATCCATAGCCTTGGTTGATTCACTGGGTTGTTTTGTGTATGCGAAGAGCCGCGATTCTGTTGTGGTGATATCAGGTGCTGAAGCTTCCTTCACCGTAGAAGACCAGCAATTGTGTATTCCGGAACTGGCGCGTTTCACGAATAAATCCATGTTCTGGAAGCAATTGTACTGGGATTTCGAGAGCGACGGTGTGGTGGACCTCACTTTACCCGATCCCCAATGGCAATACACTCCTGGTATGTGGAAGCCAACGTTGATTGCTGAAAATGACAATGGTTGCAGAGATACCTTTACCTGGCCACAACCTATTACCGTATTTCCTAGTCCGGTTGTGAACATCGGCATTTCAGGTGATTCAGTATGCTTTGGAGATCCTATACACTTCACAGCGCTGGTTCAGGGAAAAACCGGAATCCAAAGACGTCAGTGGGACTTTGGCGATGAAACTTCTTTAATGGATTTCAGCAATAAAGAGCGCGCATCATGGACCTATAAAACGCCCTTCCAGAAAACAGTGAGCCTTACCATTATGGACAGTAACCTCTGTTTTGTTCAGGCATCAAGGTCTGTGTTTGTTAAGGATACCGTTCCACCGGAAAATCCCGAACTGAAATTCGTAACCGTTGCACCTGATAACAAGTCGGTGTACGTGTCATGGAATCCGTACCAAAAGAAAGATTTTGAAAAATACCTGTTGCATCAGGACAGTGCGGCTTATTTCCTGAAAAGAACATTCAGCAATTTCAGAGATACCACTTATTCTTACATTCATGGGAATTCGCTTGCTGCGCAAAGTGTATGTTACGCCATTCAGGTGGCCGACAGCTGCGGCATGCGCAGTGGTTTTGGCGTTTCCCACTGTACCATCCTTGCCGAAGTGGAACTCCCGCCTGGAATGCCGTATGCATTGGAGTTGAAATGGACCCCTTACAAAGGTTGGCAGGAGGTTCAGTATTACGAGGTATTTCGTTCCAAAGATGGAAGTACATTTACCCCGTACCGTCAGGTGAAGCCCTGGCAGTTGAACCTTTTGGACACCTTGTTGTGCAGTCATGATTATTGTTATTATGTCGTGGCGCATCACAAAAATGGCTGGACATCCAGAAGCAATACAACCTGCGGAAAGCCCTTGTATGATGTTCCACGGAATTTAATACCCATGCAATTGGTCTCTGTGGTGAATTCTGCCTTTGCCTCCGTGGCCTGGGAACATGCCCCCGATTACTATTCTGGCATTACATACTTGGTTGGAAAGGCTCAGGGGAGTGGCTGGAATGAAGTTGGCCGCACCAAGACAAACCGATTCAGTGATTTTACAGCGAAAGTGAATCGAAATGCAGAAACCTATGCCATCAGCTATATGGATCATTGCGGTGGAGCATCCGGTTGGGGCATTCCGGGAACAACCATCTTTGCTGCAGGCAAGATGAACGGCGACATCGCTTCCATTGAATGGACACCATATAAGGAATGGCCTGAAGGGATTAAGGAATACCAGGTTCAACGGTTGGATCAGCAAGGTGTTTTTAAAACCATGATAAGCCTTTCGCCGCAAACACTAAATTGGAATGATCCAAATGCGCTGAGCATTTCCAACGATACACTGCGCTACAGGGTGCTTGCACTCAGGGCTTCCGGACGTATCGATACTTCTGTGAGCAATCATGTCTACCTGGTGCCGGCCTCCAGGCTATTTGCACCCAACGCATTTACACCAAATGGTGATGGTCAAAATGATGTTTTTACTGCGCGTTCCTTGTATATTGTAAAAGAACAATTTGATCCGGCCCGTCAATTTGAAATGCGTATTTTCAACCGTTGGGGCGGTAAAGTTTTTGAAACAAACAACCCTGATGCGGCATGGGATGGAACCTATGAAGGACGTTCATGTGCACAGGGCGTGTATGCATTCCAGATAAAAGGAGTGGGTTATGATGGGAAGCTGTTTGTAATCAATGGCAACCTGTCGCTCTTGCGCTGATTCATTCCCTATTTTTGCAAGGTTATGTTCGAGAATCTGTCATCCAGATTGGAAGGCGCCTTTAAAAAACTCAAGGGCCAGGGAAGAATTACGGAGATTAATGTTGCCGAAACCGTTAAGGAAATCAGAAGGGCGTTGGTAGATGCCGACGTCAATTATAAAGTAGCCAAGGAGTTTACGGATAAAGTAAAGGATAAGGCCATCGGGCAGAAGGTGCTGCAGGCGGTATCTCCAGGGCAGTTGATGGTAAAGGTGGTTCACGATGAATTGGTGGATCTGTTCGGTGGCGAGCGCAGTGAGGTACGGTTTCAGGGCAATCCGGCGGTGATTCTGATAGCCGGTTTGCAGGGTTCTGGTAAAACTACTTTTTCTGCAAAGCTGGCAAAATACCTGAAGTCAAAAGGGAAAAACCCCATGTTGGCGGCTTGCGACGTGTACAGGCCCGCCGCTATGGAACAGCTTCGTTTGCTCGGGGTTCAGGCTGAAGTTCCGGTATTCATACAGGCAGAGAATAAAAACCCTGTGGACATTGCTTCACAGGCGGTAAAGTTTGCCAAGAACAACAACCACAACGTTTTAATTGTAGATACTGCGGGGCGTATGGCTGTGGATGAAACGATGATGCAGGAGGTAGAACAGTTGAAAAAAGCGCTTGGGCCTTCTGAAATCCTCTTTGTTGTTGATGCCATGACCGGTCAGGATGCCGTAAATACCGCCAGAATATTCAATGAACGTCTTGATTTTACCGGAGTGGTACTTTCAAAGATGGATGGTGATACCCGTGGTGGAGCCGCTTTATCCATTAAAAGTGTTGTTCAGAAGCCCATAAAATTCATCAGTCAGGGCGAAAAACTCGATGCCCTGGACGCATTTTACCCGGAGCGGATGGCCGGCAGGATTTTGGGCATGGGCGACATTGTATCGCTGGTAGAAAAAGCCCAGGATGCCTTCGATAAGGATGAAGCAGAACGTCTTCAGAAGAAGATCAACAAGAACAGTTTTGATTTTGACGATTTCCTGACGCAGCTCCAGCAAATCAAAAAGATGGGCAACCTGAAAGACATCATGGCAATGTTGCCCGGCGTTGGAAGTAAAATCAAGGACCTGGACATCGATGATTCTGCTTTCAAAGGAATTGAGGCTTTGATTCAGAGCATGACTCCAGCGGAAAGGCGCAATCCGGAATTGTTGAACAACAGCAGAAAACAGCGTATTGTGCGCGGCAGCGGCCGGAATATTCAGGAATTGAATAAGCTTCTTACACAGTTTGCACAAATGAAGCAGATGATGAAAACCATGAACAAAATGAAAGCTTCAGGCATGCCGTTTCGCTTTGGTCGGTAATTATTTTTGGTTCACAGATACTTGTTTGTGAATTTTTGTTGCCCTGATTTTGGAAATCGGGTATATTTGGCGTTTGAACGATTGAAAAACACAGACTTATGAATAAAGCAATACGTAAAAAAACCACATGGTTATTGGCGCTGCTGCTCATGTCGGCAGGCGGTCTGCGGGCTCAGGTAAACCTGGCCCTCACGGGCACACCTAACCATTCAGGCGGGGGGGTGAACGCCACCGGCTATGGTCCTTCCAACTACAACGACAAGGTGATTACTGCCGGCGTTTTTGGCTGGGTATCAACAGCAGGAAATCCCAGCACAAGCAGTTGGCATGAGTATTCCTGGTCATCTCCCCAAACCATCCAGCGTATCCGTTTCTATACGGATAATACAACCACGAGAACACTTACAGGTGGAACGGTTCAGGTTTGGAACGGATCTTCGTTTACCAACGTCATGACTTTTTCTGTTTCGCCGCAGTTGATGTTTGACATTACTCTTCCAAGTCCACAAACAACAACTATAATCAGAATTACCAACCACGTAACTTCCGGTTCTCAGGCGTCGAATCCTTCTATTAGGGAAATTGAAGTGTATGGACCCAACCGCACTTGGGATGCCGCGGTAACCAACCTGAGTATGCCCGGTGTTTGCGGTGGAAGCCGGACCATTACAGCAACTGTTACCAACAGTGGTCGTTCCGCATGGGATAGTGTTCGTGTAGGTTTCTCCGTTGATGGTACCGTGCAATCAAATACATGGTTGCGTCAGCGCATTAATTCAGGTTCTTCTGTGAACGTGAACTTTACCTATAACTTCACAGGTACAGGGGCATATACCCTGAAGGCATTCACCAGTCTGCCAAATAACAAAACCGATACAGGCGTTGCCAACGATACCTTTACGCTTGTTTCAAGGGTGTTCCAGCAGCCAGCCACAGCTAAAGTGATTGATCAGGTGCAATGCGGTTCAGGCTATCCATTGCACAAAGCCCAAAAGCAAACTGGAAGGACCCTTTGGTTCGACAAATACTACAACCCATTTGTGCTTGCCGCAGGAGATTCGGTGTACGGTAAAACCAAACTGTACCCCAACGGAACGCTTCCCAATTATTACAAGTTTGATGCAATCACCCTGAATGGTATCTCTGATACTTTATCTACAAGTTTGTTGGGAACCTGGTCTTATGCTGGTGGTACGAGCCCACAGGCGAAGGGTTATTTCTTCGACATCAGAACTAAGGCTGATATGTTGTTTACCGGATTTGATGCGGTAATCAGTGACGCTTCTCAGGCACAGTATCAGGTTGAGGTTTACTATAGAAATGGTACCGCTACCGGTTATGAGTCATCTTCAGCCGGCTGGGTAAGCTGTGGTAAAACATCCATCACCAATACGTTCAACTCTTTCGGTGTAAAGCAGCCTACCGTACTTATCGACATCAACGATATGTTCCTGTTGAGTGGTCAAACCTATGGCTTCTACATGGTTGTGTTGGACGCAACGCAGTCCCTCCGCACGCATTGCGAACAAACAACAATGGCTGTCAGCAATACCTATGTTGACCTTCTGCCCGGTGCGCTCTCTGCTACAGGTTTGTTCTCTTTCACCTATACCCGTGGCTTCCGTCCGGAAGTGCGTTTGCACATTGAACCAGGTTGCGCTTCATCAACCGCTGCTACACAGAATATCACAGTAAATCCTCGCCCCATCGGCGCTGAGTCTGTGGCTTCTACGCCTTATAAGTCAACCCGCATGGGCACTCCTGGTTTCCGCGGCACACCGGACATCGTGGCACACAAGGATACCATCTCTTTTGAGCTGATGCCTCCAACAGGCTACACCAACGCAGATCATGGTAAAACCTGGAGCATCACTTCGTTCACGGCTAAAACCAACAACGGTTATACCATTCCGGCAGCTAATTACACTATTTCCAATCCGGGTACAACTGCCAACGCTAAACTGTGGTTCCATCCAAGCAGTGGCATCATCGACAGCTTGGTAAATGTTCGTATTACCTTCCAGGATTTGGGTCCTTACAATTGCGACAGCACAGTAGAACGCTGGATTCGCGTTGCACCAAAGGCAAAGCCTAATTTCACCTTCACATCACCTACTTGTGATGGTCAGGACGTAGCTTTCGAAAATACCTCTACCGTTTCTTCAGGTGGAATGGAGTACAAATGGTACTTCGGTGATGGAGACAGCAGCGATGCGAAGAATCCCGTGCACCGCTTCAAATCATCCGGTACTTGGAAAGTGAAATTGATTGTTAGTACTATTCCTTATGGCTACGTGACTGACACCACCATCAATGTGGTTGTTACTGAAATTCCAAAAGTGAACTTCACAAAGAACAACTCCTGTGAAGGTTCTTCAACCAACTTCCAGAATACCACTACCTACGGAGGCACTGGAACCGTAATTTATTCCTGGGATTTTGGTGACGGCAAGGGAACCAGCACCCTGCGCAATCCTTCCTACAAATATTCCAGCCCGGGTGGCTATGCAGTTACCCTTACGGCTTCAGTAAACGGTTGTGCTTCTTCAATTACCAAAAACACTTACTTGTTCCACAGACCTAAGGCTTCCTTTGATCTTCCTTCAGGCAAGAACTGTGCCCGTGAAGATGGCAGCTTCATCAATAAATCTACCATCGGTGCCGGAAACGTTGGCAGCCTGTGGGATTTCGGTGATGGCGACCTCGGAACCGTAATCAATCCAGTGCACGCATATGCAAGCGAAGGAAACTACAACGTTCGCCTCATTGCCATCAGCGAGTTTGGATGTGCCGATACCATGACCAAAGTGCTGGTAATCAAAGAAAAACCTAAGGCGTCATTCGTAAACGGACAGGTTTGTCTGAATAAAGTAGTTACCTTCAGCAATACTTCACAGCATTCTGCAGGTTTGAATCCTCAGTATTTCTGGCGCTTCAGCGATGGTCAAACCAGCGCAACCAAAGATGCCAGCCGCACCTGGGCTACCCCAGGACCCAGAAAGGTTACCCTGATTGTTACTCCGTTCAACAGTTGTGTGGACAGCATCAGCGCTATGGTTGAACCAGGTATTCTGCCAAATGTGAACTTCACTATCGAGAACAACTGTGCCGGTAAAGAAATCAACATCGCCAACTTGTCGGATGCTCCTCAGGGTGATATCGTGTATGCATGGGACTTCGGAAACGGTAATACCTCTACAGAGCGTGTTCCCAAACCCGTGTACAACATCACTACTTCACGTACGTTCAACGTAACCCTGAAGGCTCAGGTACTCGGTGGATGTCTTGATTCTCTGGTGAAAACTGTAACCATCTTCGAATTGCCCAAATGCGACTTTACCATCTCTGACATCTACAAGAATGGCCATCGCGCATTCAGCTTCACTCCGGGTGTTACCAACTACAGCTTCTATCGCTGGACATTTGGTGACGGTGGAAACAGCAACCAGGCTTCAACTGAATACCAGTACACTTACGACGGTCCGTTCACTGTAACACTGACTGCACGTAATTCTGCCGGCTGCGAGTGTCAGTCAACACGCATCCTCAATGTACTTAACTTGGGTGTGTCTGACGTAGCTGCTGCAGGAATCCGCGTATATCCGAACCCTGCAAGCGGCGTTCTGAATGTTGATTTGCCTGCTGCTGCAGCCAATACAACTGTGAGCCTGTTGGATGCAACCGGAAGGCTGGTGCTTTCAGAAAAATTAGGTGCAGCCCAAAACAAACTCAACGTGAATCAATTACCCGCTGGTTTGTATCAGGTTGTAGTAACAGTTGACGGCAAATCTTCTACCACCCGCGTAGTAGTAGGTCGTTAATATTCCTTTAAATCATCAACAAAAAAGGGGCGCTGAAAGCGCCCCTTTTTTGTTGATTGGTTTCTGGACATACAGCTTGCTTTAACCTCATAGTTATCTTTACGACCCCAAATGCGATATGGAGAAGATTGATCATCTGCGGCTTGACTACAAAAAAGGAGTTTTGGAACCCGAGCATTTACCCGAAGACCCATTGCGGGCCTTTGAGTATTGGTTTGAGGAAGCCCGTCAGGCTTGTGTCGAACCGAATGCCATGACTTTGGCAACAGCAGATGCACAGGGGCGTCCATCGGCAAGAATGGTTTTACTTAAAGGATTAGATACAGGCGGCTTCATTTTTTTTACAAATTACCTGAGCAGGAAGGGACGGCAAATCGATGAGAATCCACATGCCGCATTGGTGTTTTATTGGGAAGCTCTGGAAAGGCAGGTTCGCGTAGAAGGTATGCTCAGCAGGCTGACGCCGGAACAAAATGATGCCTATTTCTTCAGCCGTCCTCATGGCAGTCAGTTGGGTGCATGGGCAAGCATGCAAAGTCAGGTTATTGCCGACAGGGCAGAGATGGAACAAAAGCTGAAAGCGCTGGAGGAAGCCTATCCAGAAGGTTCGGTTCCCAGGCCTCCGTACTGGGGTGGATTTCACTTATTACCCGAAAGCATTGAGTTTTGGCAAGGCCGCAGCAACAGGCTTCACGACCGCTTGCATTACGAGCGTGATGGCGAGCATTGGGTCTGTAAGCGATTGGCACCCTGAACAGTGCCGGCCGAAATAGTTTTTGGTTTTAACATAAGATTGTACGTTTGCAAGGTCAAAGAAATATGAGCAATCAAATTTTAAAAGGAAAACGAGGCATCATCTTTGGTGCTTTGGATGAAAAATCCATCGCGTGGAAAACAGCACTGGCTTGCCATGCTGAAGGCGCAGTATTTACCCTAACCAATGCGCCCATTGCATTGCGTATGGGTACAATAAATGAATTGGCTGCAGCTTGCGGAAATGCAAAAGTGATTCCCGCCGATGTGAGCAGCGAAGAGGATATGAATCGTTTGATTCAGGAGAGCATGGAAGTATTAGGTGGAAAAATTGACTTCGTGTTGCACAGTGTAGGTATGAGTCTGAATGTTCGTAAGAAGAATGCTTATACGGACCTGAACTATGAATTCATGCACAAAACCTTTGACATCAGTGCCATTTCCTTTCATAGACTGATGCAAGTGCTCATGAAGCATGACGCCATGAATGAGTGGGGCAGCATCGTTGGACTGACATACATCGCTGCTCAACGTGTATTCCCGGATTATAATGAAATGGCGGAAGCCAAAGCTCTGCTTGAATCATTTGCCCGCAGCTATGGTTATCACTATGGTAAGGCGAAGAAAGTTCGTGTAAACACCATTTCGCAGTCGCCAACCAAAACTACAGCCGGCAGCGGGGTAGGAGGCTTTGACGCTTTCTATAACTACGCAGATAAAATGAGCCCATTAGGCAATGCCTCTGCTCAAGCCTGTGCTGAATATTGCGTGTCGCTGTTCAGTGATTACACCCGCATGGTTACCATGCAGAATCTGTTCCATGACGGAGGATTTTCGTTCACAGGAATTTCCCAGGATGCGATGGAATTGTTTGCCGGGGGGGAGTAGTTGGTTGTAGTTGGTAGTTGGTAGTTGGTAGTTGGTAGTTGGTAGTTGGTAGTTGGTAGTTGGCGAGGATTATTACTTTTGGATACCAACTACCAACTATTTAATCATCCGTCACTCCATCTTCCTTAAAAACCGATCTACCATTGATGGCGCTGCTGTGCGCAGTGTATAGGTATCGGTGCTCACTTTCGGTCCTTCGTTGATGATGCTTTGGTTAAGCAGTTCATCGCTGGTCCATACATAAGTCACATTTCGCTGGGTGTTGATGTATATCCAGTTTCCTGCAGAGATTTCCATATAAAGGAACATGTTTTCACCGCTGCGCCGGTGTTCAACCAGCATTTTCGCTTCAAAGTCGCGGTTTACTGTTTTGCCGTCAAAGTTGGCCAGTGACAATTCTTCGGTGCAGGCCATGCCCCTTTGTTTGCTGTTCCAGCGGAAATCGGCCTTGGTAAAGCAAAACTTCCATGCAGCTTCATCACGACCTTCCAAAATGCCGGTGCGTTCCATGTTTTTCATCACGGTACGTGCGGTTTTGTCGTCAGAAATCAATTCTCCTACGGCTTTCTTTACAAACAGGTCATTATTGCTGAAGCTGCCTTTGCCGGCCCCTTCTTCAGTCAAAAGCGTATAAAGTCGTTCATTGAAGGATTTAGGCAGTGGGAAATCCAGGAACATCGCCAGTTGGAAATTGAAACTGCTGTCGCCTTCCGGCAGGTCTGCGGTACCTGCGCTGATGCATTTGATGGTGGAATTGTCAAATCCGAAATCCATGCGCCCTTCAGCGTGGATGGCATGTGTCTTTTCATTGAACTGGATGAAATTCCCCTTCAGGCCACCTTGCAACAACTTATCCTTGTTGCCTGCGAAGAAGCTGGATTGCAAGTCATCATAGTAGAGGATTCCGGTATCGCCGGTAATTTCAGGATCGCTGTACCTTTTCTTCCAGCTGTAGAAAAGTGGATAAACGTGGCTGGAATCGTTGGCGATGTAAAGTCCAACGTATTGCCGTTTATTGTCTTTATCTCGTGGGTCGTCTGCTTTCAGAATCACCTTTTTGGGATCTACATAATCGCTGTAGCGAATCCAAGCCGAAGGCAATACATTCTTAAAGGTATGCAGGGGTTTGAAGTATCCGGTGAACAAAGGATATTTCTCATTACTCAGCACTTTAATCAACCCTTTATAGGCAATTTTGGTATCCAGGGTGAAGTTCTTGGCTTCTTCAACCTTTCCCCAGGCCTCTACGAGCTTTTCCCTGTTCACCAGTATGCTGTCAAGGAACAGTTCCTGCTTGTAGTTGACCTTGTTCACGTACACATAATATCCTTTGGCGCGCATCTTATTGCGGCCGTAGATTTTAGCATCACTGCGGTAAATTTCATGAAACTTGTCTTTCCTGTTAGCCGTGATTCTTGCACTGTCTACAGGGTCCATATCGGCGTCTTTGCGCACGGTGACTTTACCATTCTTCAGCACCATCCGGGAATCTGCGATGTCGATGTGCGGAATTCCTTCTACACGGAGCAGTTCATTGCGCAAATCATAAATTCCTTTTTTGGCTTCAAACCGAAGTGAATCCTGATTGGGGTGTGTGCTCACAAACATGGGCGTGATTCCGGCCATGGAAGCGCCTGTTTTCACTTCGATGGCCTTGTTGCGGATGTCCCAGCGGTAATCACTCATGTTGGTGGCATATTTATTCCAGGGGAACAGGGTAGGGCTGCCTGGAATGTTGTTGGTGAAATCACCTGCGCCCTTATCAAAGTCAAGTGTTCCCCGAACATGATCTGTTCTGAAGGCAACGCGGGTGCTGTCGAGTGAGAAAATTTGCAGTGCTGCTTCCTGCGCGGAGGTTTTGTTCGAACCGAAGGTCATATCCTTGCTGGAGAAATTCGCTTCAGACCATTTCAGTACACCGTCGCCTTTCAACTGCGCCGGGCTTTGGGTTATGCTTCCATAAAAACTGTAGCCCATTTTAAACATGCGAATGGGCGCTTCACCGTTGGTGATGGTGAATTTATCTTCCCCTGGCTTCCATTCTGCGCCGGCATTGGCTGCATAAACCTCAGGATATTTCGCGCTTTGCGGAAGTTCATAACTTTCCACTTGTGCCTTCATTTTATCTGGCAGCAGCAGAAAACTGTTCGATTTGGTTTTGCTTCCGCTGTATTCGATGGTTCCACTTCCGTATAAACCTTGTTCGCTGAGGGAGATGGCCATATCTCCTTTTCCTTTACCACGGTACATGGGGAAACCACCAGGTGGGGTATGTGAGATGAATCCAAGAGAATAATCTTTTTGAATTCGGGCTTTCTCTCGGAAATCAGGAAAAATGCCGTCCGACCTGAATGTGCCGTCGAATGCCAGTCCGGAAATAGTAAAATTGTCCAAACTGTCGATGGTAAATGGATCTACTTCGAAGTAAAATTTATCCGGTTTATAGGCGCCGCCGTGGATATACGATTTTTCATACGTGATAACGCTGCCCTTGTCGCTCCTGAAGATGGGGTATTCCGGAAAGCTCTTTAACCCCGACTTGTTGTTGGGCTTGTCGATATACAGCGTTCCGTAAATATTGCGCAGCACAGATTTAATGGGAACAATGGCTTTCCCGCTGCTGTCGGGGAAATACAGCCTCATGCTGTCAATGTTGGTGTACAGAATCTGGAACTTATCGTAGTCGAATTCGAAATTCTTTCCGAAGAAGTCAAACCTGCCCGCGCGAATCATTCCGCTGAACTTCAGGCGACGGTTTTCCAGAACGGTGATGATTTGTTCGGTTGGCAAGGCAACCACATTTTGAGAATCGCTGAAGTAGAAGCGCTGCACGCCTTCAAGCTTGAGTTCGTTGGTAAGCAGGTTCAAGGTTCCATTGGGTCTGGCCGCAATCAGCGAAGAGAATCGAATGACGTCGTAGTCGCGCAGTTTATGATGGCTTTGAACGTAGTTGAACAGTTTAGCCCGGATGGTGATAGAGTCTTCAAACGGGTTATACACAATGTAACCTCCATCCGCCAGGTCAATGAGCTGCGCCTCAATATGTTCCACTGAATTTTTCAGGTATGTGGCATAATCTTTCACGGCGAACTTGATGCGCCGGTCTTTGGAAAGATTGGTTCTGTAATAGTCCGTCATTTTCTCCAGCGGGTTGTAGCGCAAGGCACCCTGGAGTTTTTCGTATCGAAATTCTTTGAAGAAACCGGCCGACTCAATCTTGGCATCCTGGTTTTTATTGACCATATCGAAATCAATAAACGGCTCTTCAATGTTCCAACGAAGCTGCTGCACATCGATATCAAGCTTGTGGAAATCATCGCTGAAGGGTGCACGCATCAATCCGGTAACACCTTTGGTTACCACCAGTTTGCCTTCCTTAAAATTGAAGTTAAACTGCACTTTTTGGTGGTAGATATTCCCCTTGGCGCTATCGGCAATGAGCAGGAATGAACTTTCAAGGCTCGAAGCGGTTCCATCTGCTATTTTGAACGAGGCCGATTTGGCAATGATCTTTTTCTTCCCCTTGAAATAAATGGTGATGACCGATTCCTTTCCCTGGGCATTCACTGTTGTGATTTCTGCTCCGTTGATGGTCAATCCGCCGGTATAGGTGGCCCTTGGTCCAAGCAGGTTTCTAATTTCCAGATCGCTTCGGAAGGTGCTGAATTTAGGGTATGAACTGGTTTTTACTTCATCCGGATTACTGGCATAGGAAGCACGGTCTTCAAAACGTCCAAGTACTTGTTTGGAAAAGAATTTTGGATAGGAAAGCCAGGCAGAATCTGCAAGATAGCCGCTGGTCAGCACATCTGTTTCATAGCGGAACAGCTGTACTTTCATCTGTTCTCCGGGCATGGTTCGTTCCCAGCCGGTCAGACCGCCATTTCCTTTCCACAGGTTCTTGCCGGGTATGTAGGTTCCTTCCGTGTTGGAGATGATCAGACTGTCGAACAAGGTGCGGCATATCAGGTCGGTTTTTTTAAAACGAACTTCAATTTGCGTGGTAAACAGGATGTCGAAATCCATGGACTTCGCGTACCAGCGTTTTGCAGGATCGCGGAAAATGGTATTGTCGCGGAACAGGTTGTTTGCCAATTGCAGGAAGCTGAGGTATTCAGCGGGGTTTCTGCCCAGCAGATTGTCTGCAATTTGTTGCCATTGCTGCAAATTTTTGGCGGGAAGTTTGCGGCTTGCAAAGGCATTCAAGGAACTGAGTACCAAGCTGAAGTAGGGCTTGATGTTCAGCCCGCGCTGAATCATACTGTTACACAGTTTGGATATGTTCTTCTGCTGCACAGCATCAAACTTGGCACCTTTCCAGTTGCTGAGGAAGATTTCAAGGTCTGCATCCAGAGCCTTGTCTTCAGCGCTCCTGATGAATTGTTCGAATTCCTTGATGTAAATCGCTGGATCCGGACTAAAACTTTTGATCTGAGCGCTTGCTTTCGAACAAAGTGCAATGCCAAATAAGGTGAAGAGTATTACTCTGAACATCAGGTGAATCATTTCCGTGAAGGGTACACTGCAAATGCCGTACCCCAAAACGCCAATTTAGTGAAAAGCAGTATTTCAGGCTCAGCGAAAAGCCTTACAGATTTCGATAAAATCGCGGGCTTTAAGCGCGGCTCCGCCAATCAATCCGCCGTCAATATCGTTCATGGCGAACAGTTGTGCTGCGTTTTCAGGTTTTACCGAACCTCCGTAAAGGATGCTCAGGCCGTTGGCAATTTCTTCGTTGTAGTAGTTGGCCACCAGTTTGCGAATCAGGTGGTGGATTTCCTGGGCATCATCTGGGGAAGCGGTCAGGCCGGTACCGATGGCCCAAACAGGTTCATAGGCAATCACTACCGATGCGAACTCTTTGCGGTCCAGGTGAAACAAACCTTCTGAGATTTGCTTTTCAATGACCTTGAAATAGGTTTTGTCTTCGCGTTCCTGCTGGCTTTCACCCACGCAGAATACCACTTTCAATCCGTGTCGTATGGCAGTTTTGGCTTTCTTGGCCAGTTGTTCATTGGTTTCTCCGAAATAAAGCCTGCGTTCAGAATGTCCAACCAAAACATGTGTAGCTCCTGTGCTTTTTACCATTCCGGCAGAAATTTCACCGGTAAAGGCGCCTTGGTCTTCCCAATGGCAGTTTTGTGCACCCAAGCCGATGGCAGAACCTTCCAAAAGTCTGGACATTCCGGCCATGCTGATGAAAGGTGGAAACAAAATAACCTGAGTTTCTCCCCTGAGTTCATCGCGTACCATACCTCTGATTTCTGTGGTGAGTGCCATGGACTCTTCCAGGGTTTTGTGCATTTTCCAATTCCCAGCAACAATCTTCTTTCTGCTCATGCCGCAAAGCTAACATGTAGGATTCGCTGTATTATCCACCATTTTTACCGCTGTGTCCATTGTGGAAACCGCATCAACTGTGAACAAAATGGGCATCGGTAGCCTACCTTTGCGCCTCATGTCAGAAGCTTCTCAACTCAGGAATACTGCGCTCACAGCCCTTCATCAGGAGCTCGGCGCGAAAATGGTTGCATTTGCCGGGTACAACATGCCGGTTCTTTACGACAACCTGATTCAGGAACATTTGGCCGTGCGTCAGGCCGTTGGCGTTTTTGATGTTAGTCACATGGGCGAGTTTATCGTTCGTGGCACTCAGGCAGCCGACCTCATTAATGCACTCACTACCAACGATGTAAAGCAGCTTCATCCGGGCAGGGTTCAGTATAGCTGCATGACCAATAATGAAGGTGGAATTGTGGATGATTTGCTGGTATACCAGTTCACCGAAACAGAATTCATGCTGGTGGTGAATGCTTCCAACATTGAAAAGGACTGGAACTGGATCACCCAACACAACACTTTTGGCTGTGAACTATACAACGTAAGTGATGCCTGGTCTTTGCTGGCGGTTCAGGGCCCCAAAGCCGCTGAGACCGTGCAAAAACTGACTTCCGTTGATTTGTCTGCCATACCATATTACCATTTTGCTTTTGGAAGCTGCGCCGATATTCAGGGTGTGGTTCTTTCCAATACAGGATATACCGGAGCAGGAGGTTTTGAATTGTATGTGAAAAACGAAGATGCACGGAAACTTTGGGATGCCCTGTTTGAAGCAGGTGCGGAATTTGGAATCAAACCCGCAGGTTTGGGTGCCCGTGATACCCTAAGGTTGGAAAAAGGCTTTTGTCTTTATGGAAACGACATCAACGACACGACTTCTCCCATTGAAGCCGGTTTGGGTTGGATCACCAAGTTTAACAAGGACTTTACCCACGCTGCTTTTCACAAACAGCTGAAGGAGCAGGGCCCGACCAAGAAACTGGTTGGTTTTGAAGTACTCGATAAAGGCATTGCACGTCAGCATTATGAAATTAAAGATGCCGAAGGCAATAATATTGGCGAAGTGACCAGTGGTACCATGGCGCCATCGCTGAATAAAGCCATCGGTATGGGTTACGTTGCTGCAGGGTTCAGTACTCCGGGCAGTGAAATCTTCATCGATGTGCGGGGCAAGAAGTTGCTTGCCAAAGTGGTGAAGCTGCCTTTTCTGTAAGAAGCAGTTTCTGATTTAGAAGAGCATACTGAATTCCAGCGAGCAATTGCGAATTGTTCCGTTGTTGCCGGTTGCCGGTGTCACATCAGGGATGAAAAACCCTTTATTGGCATTGATGAGTCCAACACGCAGGCTCACCATGAACGAGGATTGCTCACCTGCAAATTCCCAACCCGCCATGGCATTCAGGTCGAATGGTTTTAAGGGAAGAGGTTCCCAGCGTTTCCACCAAATGAGCTTGTTTTTGGGAATCCGCTCCGGGCCAAGGTAAATGGCTGAGCGTAAGAGGTGGCTTCCCTGGATGCCAAGAAGGATGTTTTGCCCCAGATCTTTGGTGGCTTTGGGATTCAGGTTGAATTTCCAAAGCACCGGTACATCCAGGAAAATCTGAGAAATCTTGGTGTAATCGGATTCAAGTTCGAAGTTGGCAAAATTTGCTCCTGCAAAACGGGCAGAAAGTTCTGTATAGATCCAATGGGGTGCGGTACGCGATATTTTTTTTTGGGCGAAGAAACCTCCGGCATAGCCAAACAGCGGACGTGGATTTTTCAACTCACTGCCGAGCATCGTATAAACGCCAGCGCCCATGCGCAGTCCATAGTTTTGTCGTTTGAAATCCTCAACTAGTTCCTGATCTGCGAGGCCGCCATCAGAACGAACCTGTGCCCTTGCTTCGGCTGCGAAACAAAGGATTCCAAATCCCAATAACCAGTATGCACGCTGTCTCATCATTAGACGGTTTTTCCTTTTAGGGCAGCCCCGACGGCCTGATCCATGAGCCGTTCCGCAAAGGGGCGGGTATAGTCGTTTAAACGTTCAATGGCCGCAAGAATTGCGTCTTTATCATTTCCGGAACAAACGGATTCCACGGCATCACACAGGGATAGGGTATGGCTTTGTTCGGCCGCAGAAAGCAGGGTTTGGTTCTTTTCTATGAAACGTTTTGCCGTGTACACCAGCTGTTTTCCTTCCGTTTGCGCTTCCACGAGCAATCGCGTGGCAACATCTGTTTGCGCGTTGGCAAGGCTGTCCATCAGCATGTCTTCAACGGATTTGTCGCTCAGGTCTTTCTGATATTGTACTTCAATTTGCTGGCTGATGCCGCTTCTCAGTTCCTTGGCTGATACCCTGAGGATTCCATCGGCATCAATCAGAAAGCGTACTTCAACTTTAGGCAATCCTGCGGGCATGGCCGGAATTCCTTTCAGTTGAAAAGAGGCGAGTTTTCGGTTTTGCGCGCACAGTTCCCGTTCACCCTGATACACAGAAATTTCCATGTTCACCTGACCGTCTACAGATGTGGTGTATTGTCTTGCCGCGCTGCATGGAATGCGGCTGTTGCGTGGAACCAAAACGTCCATCAGTCCGCCGAGCGTTTCTATACCCAGGCTCAACGGCGTTACATCCAACAGTAAGATGTCCCTTCGGTTTCCGGCCAGGATGTCTGCTTCTACGGCGGCACCCAAGGCTACTACTTCATCAGGATTCAGGCTGTCGTTGATGTGCACACCTTTGAAATGTTCGCGAACTTTTTCTTTTACCAGGTTCAGGCGTGTAGATCCGCCCACCAGAACGAGTTCCTGGATTTCCGTGGGTTTGAGTTTGGCATCTTCCAGGGCCAGCTGGGCAATGTCTATGTTTTTTTGGAGCAGTGGCGCACACAATTCCCGAAACTCAGCCGCGCTGAGCTTAAGCACCAAATCAACTGCAGCAATAGTGTCTTCCCTTTGATACAGTTGTACCGTTCCTTCTGACAATACAATCTTCGCTTCTTCAGCCATCAGCCTCAAGAGTTGCATGACCTCGCGTTGCCCGGTATGTGCATTCAGCGCCGGGTTGTTATTCAGCCAGAAGTCTACAATGGCTTTATCGATATCATCGCCGCCCAGCCAGGTATCGCCGCGTGTGGCCAGCACCTCAAACACGCCGGCTTCCAGCTGCAAAATCGACACGTCAAAAGTTCCTCCGCCGAAATCATATACAGCAATGGTTCTCTTTTGTGCTGTGGATTGTCCAAGGCCGTAGGCCAGACTTGCCGCCGTTGGCTCGTTCAGGATGCGCAGCACATCAAGGCCGGCAAGCTTCCCGGCTTCCCGTGTGGCCTGGCGCTGCGTATCGTCGAAATAGGCAGGAACGGTAATCACCGCTTTCTGGACTTTGCTGCCAATGGCTGCTTCAGCACGTTGCCGAATCTCTTTAAGGATCATCGCGCTGAGTTCTATCGGACTGTAATATTTACCATGCGCAAACACGTTGATTTGTTCCTGCGCTTCATCTTCCACAATGCGGTAACCGAAATATCGGTCATGTTCACGTACATCCTTGTAGGAACGGCCCAACAAACGCTTTACGCTGTAAATGGTATTGGCCGGATCCTGAACCAGCATGGCACGGGCATCGTTGCCCACCAGAATGTTGCCATCCGGAGCCAAATGCACAACAGACGGCACAATCACGGCACCGTTTTGTTCCAAGCAAACCGGATTGCGTGCATCTCCTGCGCAAATCGCTACCAGGCTGTTCGTAGTTCCCAGGTCAATTCCAATGATGGTTTCACTGGCAACGATTTCTGCTTTCTTCAGATCTATGCTGATTTTTGTCATGTGGTCCTGGCAAAATTACCCTTTCATCATACAGATAACGGTTAATTTTGTTTGCAAAAATCGTTCAGTTTAAACTGGTCGAAATCAAGGTGATAGAAGTCATAAACCTAACTTCTGTTTGGTTGCTTCTGTAGAAGGATTCTAAATTCGCCCAAATTTTAAAAAGCACAACGATGTTCTCAAGAAAAACAACATATCTGGCGGTATGCTTCGCGGCATTCCAATCTTTTTCGCTTTCAGCGCAGTGGGTCACTGATTCTGTGCAAATGGGGCCAGGGTACCGTAATGAAGTGTTTTACGCACTTGGATCCGGCATTCAGGGAACTTCTCCCTTGACCGACTGGGAATTGGCTCATACTCAGGTGAAAATGGACAACTGTATCAGGGCAAACCACGTAGCAGGTGTGCGGGTGGTGCCTTATCCTAAAGGGGCGCTTGATGCATGGAATTCATTCGATACCACAGGTTGGCAACAATGGCGTATGGTATTCAACGACCTGAAGAAAAGGGAACTGGGTGCCTTCAATCAGCAGAAAGGTCCTGGTATGTGGGATTTTAGTTGGGGTGTGTACAACACCACAACGCACGAGGTAGTTGGTGATTCTCTGTACCTCCTGATTTTGAATGCCGGAACGCCCAACCAGCTTTTTCGCAAGTTCTATCCTGTAAAACAAGACGACAAGGGAAACCTGCAAATTCGCATTGCCGCACTGGATGGCTCCGGTGATACCACCATGAATGTGTTGAGTGCCACAGCAGGCAACCGTAAGTTTAAATACCTCCATCTGCAGAAAAAAGACCAGCCTTTGCGCGAACCTGCTGCTGCATGGGATTTGGTGTTCACCCAATATTTCGCGCCAACTTTTGATCCTATGAGCGGCAGAACCATTCCTTATCCGGTGATGGGTGTGGAAAGTAATTCCGGTGTGATGGTTGCGGCCATTGTTGGTGTAGATAGAAATGCCATCAGTCCTGCAGATTGGAAAACGCAGATTGCCGATGATTTGACCGGAATTGGCTCCAACTGGAAATCCTTCAGCAGAACTACCAATAAATTCGTGTGCAGGGATAGCCTCAGCTATCTGATCAAAGCCACCGATGGACAGTATTGGCTGCTTTATTTCTCTCGTTTTGACGGCAGCGCCACCGGAAAAATTGTGATGCACAAACAGCAGACGAATCTTGCCAGCGTGCCCAGTTTTGGTGATGCGTTGCGCTTAAATGTGTTCCCTAATCCTGCGATCTCCGGCAAGAACATTGTTTTGGCTACCGATTATTCAGCCGCACATGAAGCCCTGATTCAACTGACAGATGCCTCCGGAAGGGTATTGTTTAGCGATCAAAGAATGATGATAGGACTGCAACAACATGTGTTGCCTACTGCAGGCTTGTCTGCCGGAACCTATTTCGTTACCCTGATTGCCGATGGCAAGAAAGGGTCTTTGCCGGTAATTATTCCGTAATTCCCCAGGCGTGTTGCGCGGCGCGGTCCTTTGCTTACTTGTTCTGTTGCTTGCTTCACCCATACGGGCGCAGCAAGTACTTCAGGTGTTGGACCGCCTGAACGGACAGTCTTTGGAAGGTGCCGTTGTGTTCGCCCGGGCAACCGATGGAGCTGAATTCCAGCAACGTACCAATGCACAGGGCGTCGTGCTGATAGAGCCTAAGTTTCTGGTGGATGTGCGCTGTTTCATGCCGGGTTACCGCGATGAAAAGCAATCCTTCAGCGCAGGTCAGGATACCCTAAAAATGAGCATGATGCCTTTGGATGCCAGGCTTGATCCGGTAGTAGTTACCGCTATGGCTTCCCCAAATGCGGTATCGCGTTCGGCCAACAATATCAGGGTCATTGGAAGGCAGCAAATGGAACAGCTGGCTGCGCAGAATCTGTCTGAACTGCTGGCCAACGAAGTGAATTTCAGCATGGGGCAGGATGCCGTAATGGGCACAAGCGCCATCATGCAGGGAATCTCCGGGCAGAATATCAAGGTGATGGTCAATGGCGTTCCCGTGATTGGGCGTCTGAACGGAAATGTGGATGTGTCTCAAATCAACCTGAGCAATGTGGCCCGGGTGGAAATTATTGAAGGGCCTATGTCTTCAGTATTTGGCTCGGATGCTTTAGGTGGTGTCATCAACATCATCACGCGGCAGGCGGAACAAAAAGGAACGCAGGCTGATGCAAACGTGTACGCTGATGGCCTGCGCAATTTCAATCAGGATGTTACCATCAACCACCGCTTCAACAAAAAGTTGGCATTGAGTATCAATGGTGGCAGGTACTTCTTTGGCGGTATTGATTTCAATAAGAAGGACCGCCCTTTCGACTGGAAACCCAAAACCAGAACTTTTGGCGAATCCAATCTTTTCCTGAAAACAGGAACCTGGATGCATCGATTTCAGGTTCAAAAGTTCCAGGAACGGCTTACCGACAGGCAGGCTGCAGAATACAGCAATACGGGTATCAGCGGTTTCAACCACATTTATCTGACGAACCGCCTGAATCAGCAATGGCAGATTAGCATTCCGCTGAAGCGACAGGTTCGCCTGGAGCTGCTTCAGTCCTGGCAATTCTTTGGCCGGAACAAGGACGTGTTCAAACGTGATCTGGTAAACGGAACTGAACGCGATTTAACAGCCTTTCTGGGCGACCAAAGTCGCTTCACACAGTGGATGTCGCGTGGTTTTGCTGCACAGTCCCGACCCTGGTCGCAAGTTCAGTGGATGGCCGGGTATGAAGTGAATATTGAACGGGGCAGAGGCGATAATATTCCCGCCGGTTCACCCGGAATTCACGATGTGGCGTTGTTTGGTGTTGTAGATTACCGTCCGGTGCAGCGTTTGCTGCTGAGGCCGGGCATCAGGTTCATTTACAATGATCGGTTTGGCAAGCCATTGGTCGCTCAGGGTCTTCTGTCGGGATTGAAACTGGCGCCCGTTATTCCTTCGTTGCAATGGAAATGGGATTTGTCGAAGCAGATGTTGTTCAGAGGCTCTTTGGCCGTGGGTTACCGCGCGCCAGGACTCAAAGAGCTGAATCTCCTCTTCGTAGATAACCAACACAACGTTCGCGGTAATGAGAATCTCCAGGCCGAGCAGTCTCTAAATTACAGTGTGGGTCTGGATTACCGCAGGCCACTGCCCCAGAAACAGGCCTTCAGATTCGACTATGCCATATTCCAGAACTACATCAGGAATCGAATCAGTTTGGCCCTGGTTGACCCCTTGACTAATTTATATACATACATCAACGTAGGCAGCTACAATACTCAGGGGATGAGTATGAACGCCAGCTACATACACAGGGCGTTTAACCTCACTGCCGGCTGGTCAACCATCGGTTTAAGGGATGATCTGGATGGCACCGGACTCGGGGATAAACGCTTCTTCTATTTCACACAGTTTAGGTTGAATCTGGGATGGACTCCTGAACATTCCCCCTGGCGCGTGCATCTCTTCCAGAAATACAGCGGGAAGACCAGAGGCTACAATGCAGACAGAACAGCCTACACCATTCAGGATTTTTGGATCAGCGACATCATTGTTTCCAGACATTTCCGGCAACAACAAATTCGTCTGAGCGCCGGGTGCAGAAATGCATTGGGTGTTACCAGCATTCAATCCAACAGGATTTCCGGCGGCATTCATGCCACGAATAATGGCGATCAGCTGATTTCACCAGGCAGGCAATTCTTCATACGACTCATCTTGCAGATTCAAGATAAACCCCAAGAACCCTGATATTTGCAACACATGCGCTCCACCTTGGTCTTTTGGCTCCTGCTGATGTTCCTTAGTTCATGTGAACCGGAAGAGGCCTTGTATCCCCCGCCCACGAAATTGGAAGGCGTGCAAACGAAAATGTTGGAGCTGGGCGAGGATAGAGACCGTGATGTTTTTGTGCACCTTGGTTCCAATACAGATGTTCAAACCACAGGTTCTCTTTGGGATTTAGGTTTTGCATGTGCAAATGCACGTTGGGAAATCATTTTGAACAACGGCAACGATGCATGGGTTTATCAGGGTGATACTGGTGCGATTCCAAAAAACGTCAATGTACCGCTTGAAGGCTGGAGGTATGATCATCCCAGTGGTAATCCCGATGAAACCGGCATTGGTAGATGGTCTCCGGATGGAGTAAATAGTTTTGGCTATTGGTATATCCTCGATCGCGGAATGAATCAGCCGGCTGTCGAACGCTACGTAAAGTTTAAGGTAGAAGGGGCCGATAATAGCGCTTACCAACTGCTTTACGGCGGATTGAAGGACAGCAACTTCCGGAAAGCAAGGATTCCGCGCATGCAGGGGAAGAACTATGTCTATTTCAGTTTCGTCAAAAAAGATACGCTGCAGGCAGAGCCTTTAAATCAGGATGCCTGGGATCTGGTATTCCGGAAGTATAAAACCAGCATCATCGAAACAGGAACCGGAAAGCCCTTTGACTATGTAGCAGTTGGTTGTTTGCTGAATCCTTGGCAAACCAGCTGCGCAGAGGTTTTGGGCAATGTGCCGTTCGAAAAAGTGGACCGCACCCTGGCATTGTCACTGAATTTCAGCAACAAGTTGGACGCCATAGGCTACGACTGGAAGCTGTTTGATCGCCTGTCAGGGAAATATACGGTGAGCTATAACCGTATTTTCGTAATCCGTACCAACGGAAATGCGCTGTTCAAATTGAGGTTTACAGACTATTACAATGATTTGGGTCAAAGAGGATACCCGAAATTTGAATTCGAGCAACTTTAACTGCAATTTCGCGCTCGAAATGAAGACCCGAGCAATCGTATTTCCATTGTTGATGCTGTTGTTTGCTTCCTGCTTTTCCAGGAAATCAGCACAGGCACCTGACTTTTCAGCACCTGCTGTTCAGGATTTGAATACAAGGATTCCAGCGTATGCGAAAAGAACACCTGCTCCCGGGGAACGTCATTTCAAGGCGCTTTACCAGCTGTCTTACGGCGGCGATAATGCCGAAGCATACTGGAGTCCGGATGGGAAGCAACTTACTTTTCAGCGCGCCGATGCCGCTAAAGGGATTCCTTGTGACCGCATTTTTTCTGCGCCCTGGCAATTGCTTACTGATTCCAGCTTCCAGCCCGAAATGGTAAGCACCGGACTGGGTCGAACCACCTGTTCCTATTTCATGCCCGATGGAAAACACATTTTGTATGCCAGCACGCATGAAGGTGGGCACAGCTGTCCTCCGGCGCCGGGAAGCACCGGTGCTTATGTCTGGCCGGTTTATTCAAGTTATGACATTTACATCGCTAATTTGAAAGGGAACATCACCCGACAACTGACCAAAGAGCCCGGCTATGACGCAGAAGCCACGGTTTCACCTGATGGGAAACACATCGTGTTCACCAGCGACCGCAGCGGCGACCTTGAACTTTGGATTATGGACACTTCGGGTCAAAACCTGAAGCAACTTACCAACGGACTTGGATATGACGGTGGTGCGTTCTTTTCACCCGATGGAAAGAAGCTGGTGTTTCGTTCCAGCAGACCCAAAACAGAGGCAGAAGTAACGCGATACAAAGAGTTGTTGGCCAAAGGGCAGGTTGAACCAACACGTATGGAACTGTACACCGTGAACATTGACGGCAGCGACCTGAAACAGATTACCCAATTGGGCAAGGCCAACTGGGCTCCGTACTATCATCCATCCGGAAACAAAATCATGTTCAGCAGCAACCATAAAAGCGAGCGTGGTTACGATTTTCAGTTGTACATGATCAATACCGATGGAACCGGGCTGGAGCAGATTACCTACGAGAGCATCTTCAATGCTTTTCCGATGTTTTCGCCCGATGGGAAGTATCTGGTATTCAGCAGCAACAGGAACAATGGGGGCACCCGCGCTACCAATATCTTTGTTGCGGAGTGGCAGGATTAAACGCTGTGTTTTTTTGCATTCCACTGAGGAATTTAGGAATGCGCGTGTCTTGGGCTAATTTCGCGGCCTGCATTCATGGATTTATCCGAAAGTAGCGCAAATGATGAGGGTTTACTTCAGAAAACAAAACAAGGTGCTGAAGGTGCCGAGGCTCTCCGAATTGGACAGCTTGGAAGAAATCATTTGGATAGACCTGCAAAATCCTTCCATTGAAGAACTACGTGATGTAGAGGAACACTTCGAAATTCGTTTCCAGAGCAAGCAGGAACAGGCGGAAATTGAATCATCCTCCAGGTATTTCGAAACTGATGAGGAGATTATAGCCAATACCAACTTCCTTCAAATAGACAACAGCCAGCAGGCAGGTTTCGTGAGCAATGGTGTTTCGTTCATTTTGCAAAATGAAACCCTGTTCACCTACCGGGAAGCAGATCTTTCCAACTTTGCCGAATGTGTGCGCAAAATCAAAGCTTCCGGCAGGGCTTTTGGTTCCGGAAAAAAAATTCTTGTGAGTCTATTCGAAACTGGAATTGATACCGATGCCGACATCATTGAAGGGATTTCACGAAACATTGTAGCGCTGGGACGGGAACTGAGCTTTACCGGCAGCACAGATGAGAAGCTCATTCTCCAAATCAACAGGCTGCTCGACGACACTATGATGCTTCGCCAGAACATCATAGACAAACAGCGTGTAGTTACGGCGATGCTGCGTTCTCGAGATTTTGAAGGTGCCGAAGTGGAACGGCTGCGCATCTTGATAAAAGACGTTAATTCGCTGTTGGATCATACCACCTTTAACTCTGAAAGGCTGGAATACCTTCAAGATACATTCTTAGGTCTGATCAATATTGAACAGAACAAAATCATCAAAATTTTCACAGTGGCGTCAGTAATTTTCATGCCACCCACACTGATTGCCAGTATTTATGGTATGAACTTTCAGGCATTCCCTGAAATTCAATGGAAATACGGATATCCATTTGCCATCCTCCTGATGCTATTGTCTTCGTTCACCACCTTGTACTTGTTCCGTAAGAAAAAGTGGCTTTGAGTTGTTATTCTGAACATGAAGTCTCTGTTTCTTGCTTCCTTGACGCTTTTGGTAAGCACTGCAGATTACGCCTTGGTGCGCCAAACCTATCTGAAAGCGGTGTACAGCGAAACCGAAACGCTGGCTCTGGAAAAACTGACCAAAGGTCAGGCTGGGGCTGATGCGGTAATGCAGGCCTATTACGGTTCGGCACTGGCTTTGAAAGCGAAATTCAGCTATAATCCGTACAATAAAGTGGTTCATGTCAAATCTGGTTCGGCCCAGCTGAACGCCGCGGTAGTGAAGTTTCCGCAGCATACGGAAATTCGTTTTTTGCGGTATAGCGTGGAATACAATACGCCTTCCATGGTAGGGATTTCTACGCATCTTTCCGAAGATAAAGCCTTTATCATGGCGCATCCGCCGATGCGTGCACATGCGTTATTCCAAACCATCAAAGGCTTCATGCTGCAGGTGACAGGGCTGACGGAAGCTGAAAAGAAACAAATTCAGGCCTGGTGATGATGGGGCAGTGGTGCTGCTGATATTCAATCCAGCAGGCTTACCATATCTCGGGTGCTGAGAAACCTTCCGTTTACGTTATTGGTAAGCACCACATAACAGCGGTTGTCGTCTAGGCAACGCCAGAAATAGGTTCTGAATCCTTTCCACCACCCGTTGTGGAACGCCCATTTGCGCATGTTAATCCAGGTGACGCGCCAACCCAAGGCATAAAACTGTCCTTGGTTCGACGTAGGCACTGTAGGCCTGTACATTTCTTCCAAAATAGACCTGTGCAATAAAAACGGACTGCGCAGGGCGCGGTCAAAAAGAAACATTTCCCAGGTATTGCTGTACACGCCTTTGTCGCCGCAGGTTCCATTTTGCGGTACATCCTGAACCAGGTAATGACTCCGTTCAAAGCCCTGAAGGAAGTATCCGCTTAAGGGTATGCTGTCGAAGTTGTTGATGTGGGAATAGGGCATGCCACAAGGTTCAAATACCCGATGTTTTACAAAATGTCGGAAGGAATGATGGGAAACATGTTCTACAATCGCACTGAGCAGCACGTAGTTGGTATTGCAATAATTGTAGAAAGCCCCCGGACGTGCGAACATGGTTGCCGGTAGTTTATTCAGCATCTGTATTACATCGCTGTTATTCATGTGCCGACTTTTATCCGGCCAGTAGCGGTCGCTGAAATCAAAATAATCTGGCAAGCCTGAGGTGTGGCTGAGCAATTGCCTGATGGTGAGGTTTTTCCGTTTTAAATCCCGCAGGTAATGGTGCACGCTGTCATCCAGGTTCAGCAAGCCATCTTGATAAAGCGACATCACTGCCGTGCCGGTAATGGTTTTGCTCACGCTGGCCAGTTGAAACAAGTCGTCGATGAGCAGTGTGTCGCCGGTGCGGAAGTTGGCGAATCCATGTTTTCCCTGCAGTAAACTGTCGCCTTTGAAAAACAAATAGGTACCATTGAACAGACCAGCCTGATGCATCCTCCGGAAAAAGCTGCTGATTTTATCCTTGCTAGCGGCTGAAAATGCGTGATACTTACTCTTTTCTGAAAGGTATGCATGCGAAGCGTCCGATGAAGTATCGAAACGCAATACTGCGCTGCCCAACAGCAACAATACCAAAACACCGGTCACCCAACGCGTCCACATAAATGCAAATTTACCCTTCCCTTCAGGGTTCACAAATTCCACCAGGGAACAAAACGATTGATTTTGAGATTATTGCGTGCCATCAATGCCGGAAATTGTTGCAAAAGACATTTTTCAGGTGCGTTCTGATGAACAGGAATGTACCCAATCGAAGGGGTGCGGATGTTGAAACATATTGCAGTTGTTCCATCAGGCAGCTTATCCCTGCTCGTGCAGCCATTGTTCCAGTGCTTTTACCCGCTGTCGGAGCAGGCTGAAAAAACGGTAACGCAGCTTTTCAGCATAACCTGTAAGGTTGAGGCTGCGGCGCAGTAAAAGGTCGTTCCATGCCGTAGTTTGCCGGCAATAATCCTGGTTGGAGGTGCTGAGGTAGTGCATGGTGTGGTGACCTGTATACACGCGTTGATAACCTCGGGCATAAACCATCAGACTGCCGTTGAAAACGGCGATTTCGCTCCAAAAAAGCTGAAAATCGTTTTCCCGGTGTTTGTGGCCTGTTCTTGCCTGTTCCTGCAGGTCGTCAAGCAGCCGATGCATGTCTGCCGTTACAGCGAGCGCATCTGCAGCATGGGTAAAGTGACCGGTTTCCATATCGTATCGAATTTGGCGAAGGGTACTGTCAAGGCTGTATTCTGACCACACTTCGAGCGAAGGAATACGCATGTAAAGTCGGTAAATTCCGGCAGCGACTTCGTCACGCTGCTTATCCTCTGCGGCAGGATTGAAACGGGTACCGGTATCTGAAGTGTATAGCCTTTCCCAGTGGTAATGCTTGAAAGCACGCAATTGAGGATAGCCATACATGCGAAATGGAATGATGTCTTCCTGGGTATGCACAATCCGCGCTTCCGGGTCGTCGGCCAGCGCTTTGCCCATTTGCAGCAAGCGTTCCAGATTAGAAGTTCGGCTGTCGTGGCTGTCTGTCGCTGCTTCCACTTCAAATACAATGTGCCCTTGCCCGGATGCTGCGAGTATATCGAGGCTCAGGCCAAGTGTTTTTGCCAGTTGCATACCTTCCTGAAGCGTGAATGGGGACTTGCCTCGCAGCCGACGGTAAGCCGCATCCAGGCTGATGTCAAGCACATCTGAAATGGTTTGTGCCGCGTTCCTGTTCAACGGAATGCCCGAGCGCAACCATTCCTGTATGTCGGGTAACTCCTGTATTTTGTTCATTTAGCAAAACTACGGTAGTAAAATTATTATAAAATGCAATTATAGGCTGGGTGTTTTATGTCAATTAGGATTTTCAAGTTGCTTTAGGCGCTTATGTCATGTTAAATATTGCATTTATCACCATGTTTGGTTATGGGTTTTGTTTTGTGCCAATAATCCATTCCATCGAAGCACCACTTTTGTTCCATCATGAAACGACACTTCAAAGCCGGAATTTACTTGACCTGCCTGATGGCATTGGTTTGGAGCAGCCTGCCGAACATACACGCGCAGTCGAAGACGCAGAAACCGGTCATTGCCGTGGCCGGAGTTGAAACCTCCTTAACGGCCAACAACCGCAACATGCTGGCAGATATCGCGCGCTTCGAACTGATCCGCATGGATACTTTTCAGGTGCTTGACCATTACGACCATGCGCAGCGCAACGGAACGGATGCCGCCACTGCCTGTTATTCACTCCCTTGCCTGAAGAGTTTTGGGGAGGCCAATAAGGCTGATCTGGTCCTGTTCGGACATGTGAGCGACCTCGGCAAGTCGTTCGTTGTGGCCTTCCGCCTGGTGGACGTGAACACAGGGTACATTGTTGCGGCTTCGGCGCGCGAGTTCATGTATCTATCTGAAGAAATTCCGAATATGGTGCGGGTTACGGTGCAACACCTCTTTAACCGCGTGCAGAACAAGCAACTGGAAGCCACATTGCTGACCTCCAATGAACTGCAAGCCAGTTATGTGCTGAGCCGCATCGATGTATTGAACCTGTCCGGTCCGCGCATGGGTTTTGCCTATACAGTTGGTCCGAATGCCGATATCCTCCGGGCACCGGTATCGCAGGGTGGTTTTGGAGGCAGGCCTTTTATGTACCAGTTTGGTTACCAGTTTGAGGTGCGTTATATCAACGAGCGTTCCGTGCAGGGTTTGTTCGAGGTGATTCCCATGCTCAGCGGACTGGATCAGAACTTGTTCATGCCCAGTCTGGTGATTATGAATGGTGTACGTCAAAACCGCGCGGGTATTGAGTTTGCGGCCGGACCGGGTTTCCATGTGGCACCGATGGCCACTGGTTATTACGATAACGGCATCTGGAAGTTGGCGGGGGAGTGGACAGGCGCACAACCGAACCCGAATCCCTTGGTCAAGCGTCTTGATTCGCGCGGTATGCCGGAATTCAGCACCCAACTGGTTATTAGTGCCGGCAAGACTTTCCGCGCAGGAGGCATGAATTTCCCGCTGAACGTATTTTACGTTCCAGGTACCGGAGGTAATTCCCGCTATGGTATCTCACTTGGATTTAACTCACGCAGCAAAAAGACAGGAACTTAGGCAAGAGGATTGCATGAGTCGGATAGAAGTCCTATTTTTGCAACCCTTTTAAAGAGCCACCATGAGCAATATTCAGCAGTACGAAACTGTGATCATATTGACACCCGTGCTCTCTGAGCAACAGATGAAAGAAGCTGTTGCAGGCTACAGAGAGTTGATCACAGCAAACGGTGGGGAGATGGTCCATGAAGAAAATTGGGGCCTGACCAAATTAGCCTATCCCATCCAAAAGAAAAACACGGGGTTCTATCATCTGTTCGAATTCAGGGCAGATACATCCTTCATCAAGGTTCTTGACCTGGCGTTCCGCCGCGACGAGCGCGTTTTGCGTTACCTCACGGTGCACCTGGACAAGCACGGCATTGACTACAATGACCGTCGCCGCAAAGGTGAAATCCGCCGCAAAGAAGAAAAAAGCGAGGAGGCAGCAGCACAATGAGAAAGAACGATCAAAATTTCATCTTCAACCAAACGCCTCAGGTCGTTCAGAAGAAGAAGTACTGCCGCTTCAAGAAGCATGGCATCAAGTACATTGATTACAAGGATCATGAGTTTCTCCTGAAGTTCCTGAATGACCAGGGCAAAATTCTGCCCCGCCGCATCACCGGAACTTCACTGAAGTATCAACGTAAAATGGGAACGGCCATCAAGCGTGCCAGGCATCTGGCCCTCTTGCCATTCGTTGCCGATGGTTTGAAATAAGACAGGGAGGAAATCAACATGGAAATCATCCTGAAAAAATTCGTGAAGGGTTTGGGCGAACGTAACGAAATCGTTACCGTAAAACCCGGTTATGCCCGAAACTACCTTATTCCCAAAGGGATTGCAGTAGCCGCCACCGAAAGTGAGCGTAAGATGCGGAACGAAGAAGAGCGTCAGCGTGCATTCAAAATGGAGAAATTGCAGAAAGATGCAGCTTCTCTGGCTGAAAAGCTTGCCGGCGGCAGTGTAACCATCCGCACCAAAGCAGGTGCCAGTGGAAAAATCTTCGGTTCTGTAACAGCATTACAGATTGCCAATGCGCTGAAAGACCAAGGATTCGATGTGGACAGAAAGAGTGTTTCTATCTCTGAAGACATCAAGAACCTGGGTTCTTACCAGGCCACCATCAACCTCTTTAAAGGCGTGAATGCCGATATCGAGGTTCATGTGGTGCAGGAATAAATTTTTCAAGTATCAAATAAAAAGGCTGCCTTCGGGTGGCCTTTTTTGTTTTAAAGGAAGCCGCTCTTTGATTCTGTAAATTCAACAACTGTGCGGCACAGAGGTAATGACTGCCGTATATTTGTGACCTTTCATGCAGCACATCCGCAACTTTTGCATTATAGCCCATATTGACCACGGGAAAAGTACCCTTGCCGACCGTCTATTGGAATATACCCATACGGTAGATAAACGGCAGCTTCAGGCTCAGGTCCTTGACGATATGGATCTGGAGCGGGAACGTGGCATCACCATTAAAAGCCACGCCATTCAGATGAATTACAAATTGGATGGTCAGGATTATGTGCTGAATCTGATTGATACACCGGGCCACGTAGATTTTAGCTACGAAGTGAGTCGCAGTATTGCTGCCTGTGAAGGTGCACTGCTCATTGTTGACGCAAGTCAGGGTATTGAAGCACAAACCATCAGCAACTTGTTTATGGCGATAGAACACGGCCTGACCATCATTCCCGTGCTCAACAAAATTGATTTACCCAGCGCCATGCCCGAAGAAGTAAGTGATCAGATTGTGGATCTGCTGGGTTGCAAGCGTGAAGAAATCCTGGCGGCCAGCGGGAAAACAGGTATGGGCGTGCATGACATCCTCAGGGCGATAGTAGAGCGCGTTCCTTCACCCAAAGGTGACATTAATGCGCCGACCAAGGCACTGATTTTTGACAGCGTGTTTAATTCCTTCAGGGGCATCATTGCGTATTACCGCGTGTTGGATGGCAGTATCCGTAAAGGGCAACACGTGCGCTTCATGAATACAGGTCGTGATTACCTTGCCGATGAAGTGGGTATCCTGAAGTTGGATATGACCCCGCGTCAAGAGGTTAAAGCAGGCGATGTTGGCTACATCATCAGCGGAATCAAGGAAGCCAAGGAAGTGGAAGTGGGCGATACCATTACCGACCATGAGAACCCCACACCAGAGGCCATCAAAGGGTTTGAACACGTGAAACCCATGGTGTTCGCCGGTATTTATCCTGTTGATACGGAAGATTTTGAAGAGCTTCGCGAAGCCATGCTGAAGCTGCAATTGAATGATGCCAGTCTGGTGTTTGAGCCCGAAAGTTCGGCGGCACTGGGCTTTGGTTTCCGCTGTGGATTTCTGGGTATGTTGCACATGGAAATCATCCAGGAACGTCTGGAGCGGGAATTCAATATGACTGTAATTACAACGGTGCCCAACGTAAGCTACATTGCTTACACTTCAAAGGGTGAAGTGGTGATGGTGAATAATCCCAGCGACCTTCCTCCGGTTGAAAAAACCGATTATGTGGAAGAACCATTCATCCAGGCATCGGTAATTACCAAGGGCGAATATGTGGGCAGCATCATGTCGCTATGTATGGAAAAACGAGGTGTGTTGAAGAATCAGGTTTACCTCACATCCGATCGTGTGGAGCTGACTTTTGAAATGCCTTTGGCGGAAATTGTATTTGATTTCTACGACAAACTGAAAAGCATCAGCAGGGGTTATGCATCGTTTGATTACCATCCCATCGGTTACCGCGAAAGCACGCTGGTGAAAATGGATATCATGCTGAACGGGAAGCCGGTGGATGCCTTAAGTGCCATCATTCACCGCGACAATGCCTTTGATCTGGGCAAGAAGATTTGCAAGAAGTTGCGTGAACTGATTCCAAGACAACAATTTGAAATCGCCATTCAGGCGGCCATTGGCGCTAAAATCATTGCGCGTGAAACCCTTTCAGCACTGCGTAAAGACGTAACAGCCAAGTGTTATGGTGGCGACATCAGCCGGAAACGGAAGCTGCTCGAAAAGCAAAAGGCAGGCAAAAAACGTATGCGTCAGGTAGGAAATGTGGAAATTCCGCAGAGTGCTTTCATGGCCGTATTGAAGCTGGACGAGTAAACTCAGGCTTCCTTCTGTTCCATTGGTTCGCCGGCCAGCGAAGCGCGTTCAATACTCGAGTTGAGTTCAAAGCCTGCAATGATGGCCAGCACATTGATGTAAAGCAAAACCATCAATGCCATGATGGCTCCAATGGATCCGTAAATTTTGTTGTACGAGCCGAAGTTGTTCACGTACACGGAGAACAATGCGGTAGAAACCATGCACAGCAGGGTAGCGGTGATGCTGCCGGCAGATGCAAAACGCCATTTAATCACCGTGGCCGGTCCAAAGCGGTACAAGCTGGAAATAACCAGAAAAACCAATCCTGTAAGTACCAGATATTCCGTTGATGAAATTAGAAAACGCAATGTACTTCGGTTTACAATCTTGTGTTTGTAAATCCAGGTTTGCAGGTAGCCGGCATATACAATAATCAGCACTGCGGCAATCAGCATCATCGAAATCAACACCGTCAGCCCCATGGCAATGGCCCGGTTTTGAAACCAGTTCCGTTTTCTTTTTCGGGGCAGGCGGCGGTTGAAGGTGTTGATGAGCGTATGGAATCCATTGCTGGAAAACCAGATGGCCAGCAGGAAACCAAAGGAAAGCAAGCTTCCATTTTGGTTGGCTATGATGTCGTTGATGGTGGTGGAAATGGCCTGAAAGGAGCTGTCGGGAAGGAAAAAGTCGAGTTCACGGATCAATCTGGATCTCAAGCCCTTCACAGGTATGTATGCAATCAAGGTGAAAAGGAACAGCAAGGCCGGGAAGAGGGCAAGAAAGAGGTTGAAGGCAAGTGATGTTGCCCGCAGTGTGAATTCTTCCCGAAACAATGCCTTGGAAAAGTGTCTTCCCACATCATAAATGCTGTGCCCCTGAAACCCGCTGATGGTGTACTGTTTCAGCTTGCGAACCACCCAGAATTCATTCCAGGATGGTTCCTGCGGGCGCGGACGATTTTCCCGCCTGGGTGCTTTGCTGGCCTTCCTCAGCACCATTCTGGGAAATGTTGGTAAATCCATTCCGGACAGGCGATGGGTTTTCCTTTGTCGGCCTGAACAAAAATCAACTCGGTGAACGCTGTACAAACCGGTTCTCCCTGTTCATTCACGCAACGGTAATGCACCTGCATGCGGGTATGCGGTTTTTCCTGAATGCTCAGGTGGATATAGATCAGAGAATCATAGGTGCTGCCTTTTTGGTAGCGGATGCGCAGTTCACGAACTGGCATCAGGATACCCTGTGCTTCAACTTCCCGGTAACTGAGGCCTCTGCTCCGGAGCATTTCCGTGCGTGCTTCGTCCAGGTATTCTGCGTAATCACCGTGGTAAACCAACCCCATTCGGTCGGTTTCGCCGTAACGCACACGCACTGTATGTGTAAATAATACCATCAAATTAATACCTCAATATGAAATGTTCTTTTTCCTGTTCTGTTCTGAAAAATACCAGTCCCATGGCAAAAAGGTCGATGCTCACCCGCACCTCTTTGTGGTTTTTGATGATGTTCCATGCCCTGAACATTTCTTCATTCCAGTGGATGTCATCAAAAATAAACAAACTGCCTTCATGTGCCTTTTCCAGAGCCAGCTGGAAGTAATGAAGCGTAGGTTCAAGCCGGTGGTTTCCGTCGGCAAAGAGGTAATCCAGTCGGGGTAATTGCTCCAGTACAGCGGGCAAAACGCTGTCAAAGTTGCCATTGATCAGTTGTGCCCGGTCCTGTAGGCCGGCCTCTTCCAAATTGCTTTGTGCCAGGGCGGTAAGGGTAGGATCACCTTCAATGCTGAGCAAACGGCTTGATTCCATACCGATGCTTTGATACATGGTAGAAATGCCGGTACAGGTGCCCAGTTCCAGGGCAAACTCCGGACGAAAAGCAGCAATAATCCGGTGCAACAGTCGTCCGTATTTTGCGGATTTGGCCGTGTGTAGTGCAATTTCCCGGAGGCTGCGGATGTCTTTTTTTTTGCCGGCACCAAAATCCTGCATGCGTATCTGTGCTTTGGATTCCAACATGGCAGCGCGAATCAGTTCTATCCTGTGGTATGCAGGATGTTGTTGTTTCTGTTCAAGAATGTCGGTAACGAAACGATAAACAAAAGGCGAATGAACCCCGTGTTTACCTCGTGCATGCAGCAGGTAACCTAGATAATCAGCGGCGCGAAAAAAGTCAGGCATTGCCCGGCTTCACTGTTCTCAGCGTTTTCAGTTCTTGTTCCAGCCTTTTGATTTGTTGTTCCAGCTGTTGCTTCTTTTCTTCAAACTGCTTGAGGAAGGTATCTGCGCCTTTGGAACGGGCGAAGAAGGCCATGTTGTTTTCCATGGTGGACAATTCACCACGAAGGCCGGTAATGCGTTCGCGGATGCGGCGTTCTTCAAACTTCAGCCTGTTGGAACCGTCGGGTCCGCCGGCCATGGCTTCGAAATGTTCCTTCACCATCGACTGCCTCATTTCGTCGCGGTTTTTCCTGAATCGTCCAAAGAGTTCATCAGAGATTTTTTGGAAACGTTTCTGGAGTTCCTCTTTTTGCGCCATAGGCACAAAACCGGTATTCATCCATTGGTTTTGCAGCGCCTTCAGGCGGGTAAATACTTCTTCGGTGCTTTCTTCTGCAGCCAGCGCTTCCAGGGCTGTTACGATGCCCTGTTTGATGGCGAGGTTTTCTTTTTCTTCAGATTTTCTGACTTTAAAAGCTTGATTCTTTCTTTCGAAAAACGTGTCGAAGGCGGCACGGAACCGCTTCCAAACCTCTTCGCTTTTTTGTTCTGGAGCCGGGCCAATCTTTTTCCATGACTCCTGAAGTTTCAACAGTTCATCGGTGGTTTTGGCCCAATCCGTGCGGCCCACCAATTGTTCCGCCTGGGCGCAGAGTGCCAGTTTCTTCTGAAGATTCTCTTCGCGGTCAGCACCCAGTTTCTTGAAAAAGTTGCGTCGCGCATTGAAAAATTCCTGCCTGGCATGACGGAATCGGTTCCATGCTTCATCGCCTTCCAGCTTTGGGGCATGGCCAATTTTTTTCCATTCTTCCATCAGCGCTTCCACTTCTTCGGCCCGCTGTGTCCATTGCTTGCCGGTTTCAGGCCAAACGGCATTCAGCGTATCCAATTTTTCGCACAACAGGATTTTCAGTTTCAGGTTTTGCTGCCGTTCGGCATTGATGGCCTCCATCTGCTCCTTCTTTACGGCAAGAACCTTATCGGCAGTTTCTTTAAAACGCCTGTAAATTTCGTCGCTCACATCGCGGGGAACCGGACCAATATTGCTCCAGTCTTCACGGTATTTGTTGAACAGGATCATGGCATTTTTAATGCTCTTTTCCTGCAACAGCTCGTCCATTTTGATACATAAATCAATCTTTGCTGAAAGATTCACCTCACGGTCTCGCTGTTTTAATTCGTTTTCTATACTCAGGTTGTCATAGAATTTATCGAGGTAGAAGCGGTAACGCTCATACAAGTCGTCACGAAACTGCAAGGGAATGGATTTGATCAGGCGCCATTCCTTTTGCAGTTCTTTCATCTGATCCAGACTGCCTTTGGTTTCTTCAGCGTCCACAAGGCTTTTCATTTTGTCGAGGATGGACAGCTTCTTTTTGTAATTCGCCATCTTTTCTTCCTCTGCACGCCTTTTTTCTTCGGCTTTGCGTTCGCGGAAACGGTGTTCGAGGGTGTTGAACTGCTGACGGATTTCATCGGCAGGCGCTTTAAAATCGCGGGGCTCGTTACCGGCTTCTACCCATTGCCTCAGCAATTCCTGACGGTCGTGCTGCTGCACCTCGTCGAAGGTTTGGTGTAGTTTGCGAAAAACTTCTGTGGCGAACCGAGTGTCCGGATGATCCAGAATTTCTTCAGCTCTTTGCAGCAGTGCTTCCTTACTGTATTCAGAATAATCCTGAGGGTCTTGAACCTGCTCTTCGGCAATTGCTTCTTCTGCTAGTTTTTCAGCTTCTTCCAAATGCTTCCGTCCGGTATTTACTTCCGGATGGGTCTCTTCACGGTTGATGGTATCTTCCATGCCTTGTGTTCCTGTTCTGTGCAGGGCAAAGTTAAGTAAATCGGCACTTTGGATGCTTGTTTCCCTGTCGTCGTCGTCGGGTATTTTCTTGTTTTTTTACGGTGGTCGGTATCAAATAGATGTTTCCTTTGCGGCATGAAAGTAATCAGCTACAACGTAAACGGGGTTCGTTCTGCACTCAGCAAGGGTTTAGCCGAATATTTAAAGATGGCCGATGCCGACGTGGTATGCCTTCAGGAAATCAAGGCTGAATCAGCCCAAGTGGATGTGCAGGCCCTGGAAGCGCTTGGTTATCGGAATTACTGGTTCAGCGCCGCCAAAAAAGGATACAGCGGTGTGGCCATTCTTTCCAGAATAGCTCCGGTTTTTGTTGATTACGGCTGTGGCGACCCCGAGTGGGACAGGGAAGGGCGCATCATCCGCGCAGATTTCCCCGATTTCAGTGTGATGAGTGTTTATTTCCCCAGCGGTTCTTCCGGCGACCACAGGCAGGATGCCAAGTTTCGTTTTTTGGATTTCTTCCTGCCTTACGTGCAGCAGATTCAGGAAAAGTTCCCGCGCCTGTTGGTTTGCGGCGACTACAATATTTGCCACCGGGCCATCGACATCCATGATCCGAAAAGCAACAAGGACAGCAGCGGATTTTTACCCGAAGAACGCGCCTGGATGGACGTATTCTTTCAAGATGGATTTATCGACACCTTCCGGCATTTTTATCCTGAAGCAGCACATAATTACTCCTGGTGGAGCTTCAGGGCCAATGCCCGCAACAACAACAAGGGCTGGCGCATCGACTATATTGCCGCCGGCAGTGCCCTGAAATCTCATTTAACCGATGCGGGAATTACGCCGGATGCGCGCCATTCGGATCATTGTCCGGTTTGGGTGGAGCTGAATCCCTAAATCTGACTTTTATTCTTCCGGGAAGGGAACGCCCAGCGCCTGCAGGATTTGAAATTTGGCGTTGTTGTCTTGTATGGCCTGCTGGTATAACTTGGCTTGTTCCTGATCACCCTTGGCGGCATAAAGCTGCGCACCCAGGTTGTAGAACTCGCCTTCAAGCTGGGTTTGTATGATGCCTTTGTTCAGCTTTTCGATGGCCATGTCCAGCAAGTTTTTGCGGGCAAGAATAAGCGCTTGGTAATAATATGCCGCGCCGTCTTTTGGTCTGATGCCTTCATAGGTGCTGAAGTATTGAAGTGCCTCGTCCAGTTTGTTCCGCTGCAGTTGAATGATGCCTGCAATATTCAGGGCGGGCGTATAATCCGGGGTGATGGCAATGGAACGCGCGGCAGAGGCCAGCGCAGAATCCATCAGATTCATCGCTTGGGCGGTGTCTGTCTGTGCTATTTGCTGATAGCAATCTGCTATGGCTGTAAGCACTTCACAGCTGTTCGGGTCGTATTTGAGGGAAGCACGCAGCCGTTCCAGAGCCACCGGATAGTTTCGAAGCTTGTAAGCCTTCATTCCTTCCAGGTCCTCGCGGCTCAGCCTTTGCAGCACAATGCCCATGGGTTTTCCATCCACTTCCGGGGAATAAACAGTTCCTGCCGGCGGATAATAGCCGTTCAACAGGCGTTCCTTGTCCATGTGCGCATTGTAGAAAATGGCATAATCCCAGTTCACCTTACTGCGGTCATCGTATCGTGTGTAGCCCACATGCACATTCGGATACTTGCGGAAATAATAACGTACGTGGTCCATGCCGTAGGTGAGGATGGTGTACTGTTTTTCGGGATTTTTGCTGATCACTTCCCGAATCAGCCAGTCGCTTGAAGGTTTCAGACTGGCCAGGTAATAGTCCATTTCATATTTGCCATAAGCACCTTTCACGCCGCCGCTCACTTCGTTGAAATAGATGTACTCCAAGGGATGATTTCTGGCCACAAAACTGGCAGGCAACAGCAGCATGAGTCCAGCTCCGGCCGGTACAGCCATTCCGGCATATTTTATTTTCCGCAGCTTTTGTTCCAGCAATGAAAAACCATAAACGCCCAAAACCACCATTGGCGGAATGGTGAACAAAATTTGCCTCAGGCCGCCATATACATTCGACTTTTGGATGAAGATGTACACAATGGGGAACAATGCGGCGAAAAGCAACAGGAATACATCCAGTTTGAATGATTTCCAGTTGAGCAGCTGCAACACCAGAAATGCCAACAAACCGCTTAGGGTAAACAACGGCATGGTGATGAACAGGTAACGGGCCAGATATCCGGAAGGAAGCAAATCACTGTCATAGAGCTTGCCTTCATACAACTGACGGAGGCTGGTGGCATAATTGCTGAATTCGCTCAGTACTTTGAAAGGATGTTCGAGCGGGCTTTCCAGTGCATAAGGCCAGGGAAGCACGCCGGCGGTGTAGCCAAGCACCAATACCATCAGTACGGGTTTAACATGTGCCCAGAAATGCGTCCAGCGCAAAGACAGGAATTGCTGCAGCCCGATGGTCTGAATGTACTGCAATCCCGCGTACATCACGGTGATGGGCAGCAACAACAGGCCGCCCACGCGAACGCTGATGGCCAGCCCTATGCCCAAAATCAGCCCGAGCGCATGGCTTGCATGCATCTTGGTGCTGCTGAAACAACGGATCATGTAGTATAAAGCCATGATGTATCCGGCCGCGAATGGAATGTCCTTCGGGTTGTTGAAAGCCTCACCCAGGAATCTTGGGGTGAGGAACAATGCCAGCATGCCCAGAACCCCGTATTTCCAGCTTCCGCTGAGTCGGCGAATGATTAAAGCCGAGAAGAAGATCGCCAGGAAGCCAAACAGGCTGTTGAAAATATGGCGGGTTTCAAACACATCTTCTGTTCCCAGCCAGCGAATCAACAAGGTAGTGAAGGTGTCGAAGCTTGAACCGTACAGGTGCATGAATTTATCACCATCCACCAGGGTGGCCAGTTTTGCCGGATCTTCCGTGGCCGCAGCCCGGGCCAGTCCAACCATCTTTTGTCCCTTCAGGGCGTTGGTGTCTACAGCAACAGAGCCGCCAAAGATGTTCTGGTAATAGTTTGCCGTGAGTTTTGAGTATTCATATTGCGTAAATTCATCCCCGGAGATAGCCGCATTGCGGCTCAGCATGGGCATCAATACGGCAAGCGTCAGGGCAAGCACAACAAAGGCGAATTGCCAGGTAGCACCCTGGCGCAGCATCCTTAGGGGATGATACCACCATAGTGCGGTGCTTATTTTGGACTGAAGTGATTTCAGCAGCGGGTTGCGGCTGCCCGTGGTTCCTTCAGCCGTTTTCACATCCATGCTGAATCCGGATTTCTCCAGCACATACAGCAAGCGGAAGGCATCCGTGCAGCCCGAGTCAGCCGATGTTTTCCAGTCTTCACCACGCAACAGCAGCCAGGGCGTATTCCATACGGCATCCGAAAAGCCGGAAATCAGCTCCGTAGCAGAAGGTGTTACAGAAGCTCCGGCACTGATGACATCGGCAGAAACAGCGTTCAGTGACAAAAGCCATGCATTCAGTTTAGCCGTTTCCGTTTGATGTACCAGTAAATATTGATCTGCCTGAGCCGACTTCAGGGCCTGCATTGCATCCTGAAAGGAACCGGAACCCCAGAATACCACTTCAGCCTGCTTCAACTGTGAACTGATGTGCTGTTGTTTATCGGCAGGCACCGGAACCGTAAAGGCAATGGCAGTTTTTTTTACCCTTGACGCCGCCTGAATCGGTGATTTCTGTTTCATAAGCTTTTGCAATTATAATCACTGATTGTCCTTTGGCATTCCTGAGTATGTTCAAAATTCCGAAGAAAGAAACTACATGCCCTTCGGTGCTGCGCCTGTCGATGCGAACATGTCAGCGCCGCTTGGCAGCCATGCATCGCGCATGATGGAGCAAGGGTTTTTATCAGTTTTGTTCAAGGAAGAATTTCATGCACAGGAGCTCCTTCCTGAATGGGCAGAAGAATTCATCGTTCGGGGTGTTTATTTGCATACAGAATGACAGTAAAACTGGGAATCATCGGACTGGGCTACTGGGGCCCAAATCTTGTGCGCAACTTTGCTCAGGCTGCAGGCGGCCAGCTGATTGCTGTTTCAGACCTTGATGAAGGAAGGCGGAATCGCATTTCCTTGCAATATCCCGGGCTTCAGTGTTTTGCGGATGCCGATGAACTCATCCTGCATCCGGAGCTGGATGCGGTGGTGATTGCCACGCCCATTCATACCCATTATCAACTGGCCAAGCAGGCGCTGCTGGCGGGTAAACATGTGCTGGTGGAAAAGCCATTGGCTACCTCGGCTGCAGAAGTTCAGGAACTTATGGAACTCGCTGCCCAAAAAGGTTTGCTGCTGATGGTTGACCATACCTTTCTCTATACCGGAGCAGTACAGAAAATCAAAACCCTGGTGGAACAAGGTGAATTGGGAACACTCAACTATTTCGACAGCACCCGAATCAACCTCGGCCTGTTTAACCCCAATTGGAGCGTTATTTGGGATCTTGCCGTTCATGATCTGAGCATCTTCTTTTACATCACCGGCGGGAAAAAGCCTGTTTCTGTGTCTGCTGTTGGCCAGAGTCATACAGCAATGGGTATTGAAGACCTGGCCTATACAACCTTGTTTTTTGAAGACGGCATGATGGCACACATTGCATCTTCCTGGATTTCACCGGTGAAAATCAGAAAAACCCTGATTGGCGGTACCCGAAAGATGGTGATTTACGACGACGTGGAACCCACCGAAAAAATCAAGATTTACGACAGCGGATTTACCGTGCGTAGTCCTGAAGAACTGCACCGCTGGCTGGTTGATTATCGCTTCGGCGACATCTTTATTCCCAAACTCGAACAAAAGGAAGCCCTGAGTGGAGTAGCTCATGATTTCATCCAATGCATCAACACAGGAGAAACTCCGCTGTCAAATGCACAGCTGGGGCTGCAGGTTGTGGCAGTGATGGAAGCAGCGCAGGAAAGCATCCGCAAACAGGGAGCGCCTGTGTCTCTGAACCTGTAAGATTGTTCCTGCTGGTTGGTGCATTTTCGCACAATTTGCTTTTTTTTGTTGCCACACATCATGCCTGAAATCATCAATATTGACAACCCCACACAAAAAATTGTGAATGTAACCGTTGGAGAAGGGGTGCGCATTTTTCATTTTGTGAATCTGTATGGCTGCAGCTTGGGCGATGGAACCAAAGTAGGTCCGTTTACCGAAATCCAAAAAGGTGTAAGTATTGGGAAGAACTGCAAGATTTCCAGTCACTCATTCATCTGCGATGGCGTAACCATTGAAGATGAAGTGTTCATTGGTCATGGTGTGATGTTCATCAACGATATGTTTCCCCGCAGTACCAATGAGGATGGAAGTGTAAAAACGGAGTCTGACTGGAAGCTGGAAACAACCTACATCGAGAAAAGAGCTGCCATTGGAACCAATGCCACCATTCTTGCGGGTGTGCGCATCGGCGCAGGCGCTTTGGTTGGTGCAGGCAGTGTGGTAACCAAAGATGTTCCGCCCATGACCAAGGTGGCAGGAAATCCTGCCCGTGTGATTGGTAAAGTGGGTCCCGATGAATAATACATCCAGGCAAAGCTGGACATTGGGCATCATGTGCTACAATGAATCAGGCAATATTGAACAGGTGGTTAGAACCACATATCAAACCGCGGCCCGGCTTGCCGATGAGTTTGAGGTTTTGGTGGTGGACGATGGCAGCGCAGATGATTCCGTTTCCTTGCTGAAAAAGTTGCAGGCGCAGGAGTTTCCAGGCTTGGTGATTGTGGAGCACGGAAAGAATCAGGGAATTGGCGCGGCGCTGCGTTCCATTTATTTCAACGCCACCAAGGACGTTGTTGTTGCTTTGCCCGGCGACGGGCAGTTTGATACTGAAGAATTACGCGCTTATCCGTACATCGCCATGCGCACCGTGTTAAGCTTCTACAGGGTTGAAAATACTTCATACAACGTATTCAGGAACGGTTTGAGTTGGGCCAATAAAACACTAAACCGCCTGCTGTTAGGAATGGAGTTGCGCGATGTGAACTGGATTCTGGTTTTCCGCACCCAGGAACTGCACGACCTGGATTTGAAGATGTACAGCAGCATCGTTACCAGCGAAATTTGCAGCAAGCTGCGGGCCAAAGGCTGGAGGTTTCTGGAAGTACAATCCAGATATTTGCCCAGAACAGCCGGCAAAAGCAGAGGCGCTTCGCTGAAAACCATTTACCGTGCAGCAAGCGAATTGTTGAAGTTGTTTGTTGTCTATCGCCTGTTTCGACTCAGGCTGCGGAGGGCTTCCTGAATCTTGCGTTTCAATCAAGAAAGGAACTGCCATTTGTTCCGATATTTGCCCACAATATGAATGTGCCATTCTTCGACCTTTCGCGTCAATACCAACAACTCAGGTCCGAAATTCAGGATGCTTTGCAGCGTGTCATGGACCAAACGGCTTTTTCGGGTGGCCCGTTTGTGGACCGCTTTGAAGAGGAACTGGCTGCATATTCCGGCGTAAAATATGCTGTAGGCTTAAACAGCGGAACATCGGCTTTGCATCTGGCTATGCTGGTTCATGGAATAGGTCCGGGCGACGAAGTAATAGTTCCGGCCAATACGTTTATTGCCACAGCATGGGGTCCAAGCTACGCAGGAGCGACACCTGTGTTTTGTGATATCGATCCGGATACCTGGAACATCGATCCAGAAGCGGCCCGCGCCAAAATCAACAGCCGAACCAAAGCCATTATCGGGGTGCATTTATACGGTCAGCCCTGCAATTTGAACGCTTTACGCGCACTTGCCGATGAATACCGACTTTTATTGATGGAAGACGGAGCTCAAAGCATAGGCGCAACATATGATGGTAAAAAAACATTGGGCATCGGTGATATTGCTGCTACCAGTTTTTATCCGGGCAAGAACCTGGGTGCTTATGGTGAAGGAGGAGCCTTGTTTACCAATGATGCAGCGGTGGCTGAGCATGCCAAATCTTTGCGCAGTCATGGGTCCAAACAGCGTTATTACCACGATGAAATTGGTTACAACTACCGCATGGAGGGTTTTCAGGCAGCCGTTCTGAGTGTAAAGCTGCGTTACATTGACCGTTGGAATGCACGCCGCAGGGAAGTGGCGGCTTATTACCTTAATGAGGTGAAGAATCCAAAGGTGCAGTTTCAGGCGCAGGAGCCCAACGCCGAAGGCGTATATCATCTGATGGTGCTGACCACCGAACGCCGCGATCAGCTGCGCGACTTTTTAACGGAACAGGGCATAGGAACAGCGTTTCATTACCCACATCCCTGCCACCTCCAAAAAGCTTACGCCAGTTTGGGTTATCTGCCAGGAAGCATTCCCAAGGCCGAAGCACAAGCGGCCCATTGCCTTTCATTGCCCATGTTTCCAGAAATTACCGATGAGGAAGCGCAGGCTGTGGTCCACGCTTTAAACGCATATTAATTCCTGTCGAAATCAGTCTGTCTTCGTTGCGGGGAAAACTTCTTCACACGAAAGGCAACCATTTCTGCTGCTGAAACGTTTATCTTTCAGCATTCGTTCATGAAAGGCATCAAGTCTGCGCTGCTTTGGTTATTTCTGGGTGTTTCCGGCACGCTGAACGCATCGCATATTGTGGGTGGAGAAATCACCTACAAGCATTTGGGCAGTTACAACTATGAGGTGAAGTTGTTTCTGTTTGTTGACTGCCTGAACGGACAACCCGGAGCCATTTCCGACGACGCCACTGCGCGTATCGGCGTATTTGACGGAGCTTCAGGAGCTTTGATTTCTTCCCTATCCAGGGAAATCAACAGAACCGGGCCGACCAGGGTTCAAAAGCTCAATTATAAATGCGTACGAAACACCCCGAATCAGTGCGTGGATATGTACGTGTACACATACAACATTAACCTTCCCCAACGCAATGGCGGTTATTTCCTCTCATTTCAGCGCTGTTGCAGGAACCAAATCATATCCAACATTTACGATCCGGGTTTTACCGGCGCAAACTACTGGACCAAAATCCCTCAGGTGACGGGTGGTGCCGGCTTCAACAGCAGTCCGGTTTTTAAGGAGTTGCCGCCGAATTACCTCTGCACCAATGCCTGGCTCAATTTTGACCACAGCGCGGTTGATCCGGATGGTGATTCTCTGGTTTATGAGTTTTTTACCCCTTTTGTAGCCGCCGATCGCAATGACCCACGCCCTTCCTTCAACAATTATGATCGTCCGCCGTTCGATACGCTGCTTTGGATTGGTTCCTACAACTATAGTTATCCGCTTGACGGCAGCCCGGCGCTAACCATTGATCGGGAAACAGGACGACTCACAGGAATGCCCACCCGTGAAGGTCAATTTGTTATTGGTATTAAGGTGAAGGAATACCGCAAGGGGGTTCTGATTGGCGAAACAAAAAGAGATTATCAATTCTATGTGTATCGCTGCATAGTAGATGTGGTTTCCGCTTTCTACGCACCCAATTTCCAATGTGGATACACCGTGAAGTTCAGCAATCAAAGCCAGGGTGGAACCAGGTTTCACTGGGATTTTGGCGTATCAGGAACCAATGATGATACCTCTAACCAGGTAAATCCAACCTTTACCTTTCCTGCAGCCGGGGTGTATCGCATCAAACTGCTGGCTTATCGCGCCAATTGTGTGGACAGCAATACCACAACCATTACCGTTTACGAACCTAAAAAACCCTTCATCGGCAACGATACCCTGATTTGCGGCGCATTTAACCTGACCTTGTCCGCGAAGGAAACCGGCTACAGCTATCAATGGAATACCGGACAAACTACACGCAGTATTTCCATCAATAAAGGAGGTGTTTACTGGGTTGATAAAATAGATGGTAAATGCCGCTGGCGAGACAGCATCATCATTGCCAACGATTTAAGTAAAGTTCAGATTTCCGGAGATACCACTATTTGCTCTGAAAATCCGTTCACGGCAGTATTGGATGCCGGCGCCGGCTATGTATCCTACAAGTGGAGTGAAGGAGTGCAAACGCGCACATACACGGCAAGCAAAACCGGACTGTTTTGGGTAGAAACGGTGAATCAGAACGGGTGCATTTCCAGAGATTCGGCCTACATCGATCAATACCCTGAAATCAAACTTTCACTGAAAGATACGCTTATTTGCCCGGGCGGTTCTGTACTGCGTGATGCAGGAAATCCCGGAAGCACATATACATGGTCCGACGGACAAAGCGGACAACAGGCCGTGTTCAGGAAGGCCGGAGCTTATGGTGTGTTGGTGCGCAGGGGGAAATGTTCCAATTATGCTTCATTCAATGTAAATATGCACCCTGCGGAACTGGATTTGGGGCAGGATACGGCTTTTTGCGGTCAGGTATATCGGGTGCTGAAACCTTTGGGCGGAAGACTTTTTCTTTCTTATGAATGGAATGAAGGTGTGAGCGCCGCCACCTATACGGCCACCTTGCCCGGGAAGTATCATGTGAAGGTACGCACGGTCAATGGTTGTATCGAAGAAGATTCCATCGTGCTGACACTCAACCCTTTGCCGGTGGTTGCTTTGCCTCCGGATACTACGGTTTGTCTGAGCACCGTTCTGGAATTAGATCCCGGACCTTACGTGACTTACCTGTGGAATGATGGCTCACGCAACCGCATACAGAAAACGTATGAAAATGGTTTGTACCGCGTAGAAGTAAGCGATGTTAACGGTTGTAAGAATGCAGCAGCCACAACGGTTACTAAAGATCCGGGTAAATGGCCATCCGATATGTTTGTGCCCAATGCGTTCACCCCCAATGCCGATGGCCTGAATGACATATTTCCGGCGCATCGGTTTGTATCCGAAGGTGGCTTTTACGAGTTTAAGGTATTCAATCGCTGGGGTGAGAAATTGTGGCAGAGCAACAACCCCTCAGAAAACTGGGACGGTACCGTTCACGGGAAATTGGTTCCGGAGGGCATTTATGTGTACCTGGTGAATTGGGTTGGTTGCGACAACTTCAGGCGCACCGCCTCAGGAAATATCAGCGTAATGCGCTGAGTTTTTCCGCAACAGCCCGATCGATCGGAAAACTTAAATCTTCAACAGTAAGTTGTTCAAGAGGTTTATAGAAAAACCTTATTTCATAAGGCTTTTCGTTCCGCCATTCGCGTTTCGGCTCCAAATTTAATGACGCTATACCGTGCACCAGGTAATATACAGACAGAACCTGCGTTTCTGCATCAAAGGCACTGGGCTGAAAAAAATCGTTGATGTAAAACAGTTCTGCATGAAGGAAGCTGGTATTCAATTCCTCTCTGAATTCACGCCGCAATGCATCAGATAAGCCTTCGCCGAATTCAAGGCCGCCGCCTGGAAACTTGGTAAATCTGAAATCTTCAAATCCTTCTTCGCAAAGCAAAACCTGTCCGTGTTCAATGTGAATTCCATAAACACGGACGGTATGCCGAATTGGAAGGATTTGCGTCATCAATGGTAAAGCGTGCCCATGCGCTCATCGCTGTGTACGTTGCGCATGTTGTTCACCCTTCGGATTCCGTTTTTCAGCAGGCTGCTGTTAAAATTGATGATCAGTCCCAGTTTATAGTCGCCCAACTTTAAAAATCTGAGCAAACGCTGCACATCCTGATCATTGATCTGGTCGCAGGTCATTACTTCTACCACAACTTTCTGATCTACAAGTAAATCAAGCTGATACCCGTAATCAAGCTGAAGGTCTTTATAATTTACGGGCATAGGTTTATTTTTTTCTACGGAGAGGCCATGGTTGGAAAGTTCATACTCCAGACATTCCCGATAAGCTGACTTCTGAAGACCAGGTCCTAGTGCCTTATGGATTTCAATTGCAAAGCCAATGATTCGGTGCGCGAGGTCATTCTCCGGAATTTCCTGATTCATCATAAGATCGTTGTTAGATAGCGTCATAGTTGAACTGTAACAGTAAGCGTCAAATTTCAGACAAACATTTGGCCCATTCAATGACATTCCTCAAGCGAAAAGCAGTTTTCATGGATATTGTGCTGCTTTTAATCAGAAAAACTGCCGTGGTTGATGCAGAAAGTTGAATTCCAACAGTTTCGCTGTGTATGCAACTATTTTTTGAAACAGCCAAATTAAGGAATCACCACTTGGCCTGTGAGCCAGGCGATTGACCGACTCCATAGGATTTGTTTTTTATAAACACAAGCCAGATGTTTGGTTGTGTTTTTATTTATTGAAAATAAATGAATTTTATGTTGTTAAGTATTCATTGTTCTCCCCAAGGCTGGCGCGCATAAGTGAGCTCGTCGAGCGGGCTGAACCTTCCTTCCAGAAATGATTGATACGCAGCCATGGCAATCATGGCGGCATTGTCGGTGCAATATTCAAAAGAGGGAATAAATGCCGGTATGTCAAACTTTGCCGCCAGTTCGCCAAACAGTGTTCTAAGCCTGCTGTTGGCTGAAACACCTCCGCTCAGTGCAATGGATGCGGGTTTGAGTTGTGCGATGGATTTGCCTGTAACGTACATCAGGTACTGCATCACATGTTCCTGGTAAGAAGCGCAGATGTCTTCCAGACGCTCCTGAATGAATTCGGGACTTTTGCTATTCAGGAAATACAATAAAGATGTTTTGATTCCAGAAAAGCTAAAATGGTGTTCCTGAACCCGGGCGGTGGAAAATGAAAAAGCATCTGCGCTGCCCCGCTTTGCCAGCCGGTCTATTTCCGGACCGCCGGGGTAGGGCAGGCCCAAAAGTTTCGCGGCTTTGTCCAAAGCTTCTCCGGCTGCATCATCCAAGGTGCTGCCGATAATTTTAGCTTCC
>JBIKKI010000157.1:0-5101 GCA_044360435.1 Bacteroidia bacterium | reverse complement strand
TCCGTGTGCACATGACCTGGTTGAAACACCCCTTGTTCAACGATCCGTTATATGGCGGAGATCAGGTGTTGCGCCACAGCCATCTGCCCAAATTCAAACAGTTTATGGAACACAACCTTTCCCTCCTGCAGGGTCAGGCGCTGCACGCTGCAGGATTGGGCTTCATCCACCCGCAAAGCGGAAAAGAACTTTATTTCGAAGCGCCCCTGCCCGAAGGCTTTGAAACGGTACTCGAGCGCCTCCGGCGTTATGCGGGATAGCGGCAATCCAGCTTCAACAGAAGAACAAAAAAGGACGGCGCAAGGAAACGATCCATTCCGCGTTGCCCATTTCATGCACCTCGCGAAGCGCGTTACTGCAATTGAAATTCATAGGTATCGCCTGTCACTGTTTCCCCGTTGCTCAGGTTTGCCTCCAGATAGATGGACTGCCAGCCTGGTAAGGGTTTTTGTTTGAAGCGAAAAACAAAATCGAGCCTGGGTTGACCCGTGGAACTGGCGGTTGTGGCTCCGGAACGCATCCGTGCATTGAGGTTTCTTAGGAGGTCCTCCAGAGAACCCCAATGTTCATCGGCAGGCCCTTTGGTGATTTGGTCTTCCAGCAAACGAAACTCACAGAATTGCTGGAGGCTGTCGCCGGGCTGAACGCCGGAGAACACTGATGATCCGGCCTTGATGTTCAAACTATTGACGGCTGCCAGGCTGCGGTAATAGGTGGGGCAATTCAGGGTAAGTGCCATGAGCGAAGCACCTCCGTAATGATGCAGGCTTGCATAGCGCATTTGATGCTGCACCCTGAATGCGTGGCTTCCAAAATCCATGCTGTTGCCTTGCGGCTGACTGGCGAAGCTGAAGGAATCAACCAGCCTTGGAAAGAGGTTTGCCAAGGTGTAATCGCGGTGTTCCTCTCGGCAGCATTGCTGCAACAGGAAAGGTGCAATAAGGAGCCCCGATAGCAAGAATATTCTTTTAAAGTAGTTCATGGCAAAAAACGGTTTTCATGTCCCGGTTCAGGCAACATACAGTGTACTGATTTGCCAAACCAGCGGTAGCGCCGGGCTGCAACAAATCGGTACACCCAGTTTCGGATGGGCGCCGGAACGACGTACAAAACTATCAAGAACTTCCAAAATCCCGGCAGCTGCCGCGCGAGGTACAACGCCGCTTCGGATTCCATGCGCAGGCGACCTTGATCCCAAACCAGCAGCGAAGCAGGTGCCTCCTGTTGTTCGGCATTCAGACCCAGCATTTCTAAAGCCGTACTTCCCTGCAAAGGTGCAAACAGGAAACGTTGTTTTTTGTCGCGTGCCAACAGCCAGCGCACCACGCCGCTACACAGGTGACAATAGCCGTCGAAGAACACAATGATGCTGCCCATCAGGGTGTTTTACCCAGACGCCATAAACCTGCCACATCATTGCTGCGGGTTACCAGAATCAAGGGGCCTCGGCTGCTGTTCAGCAAGACGCTTTTCCGCGTATTTCCCGCTGCGCGGAATCCGGTTTCGGCATCGCGCAACGGCTTCCATTGCCTTTGCCCCAGATTCAGCAATACCAAACCATTCAAGGCATCATCGTTGCCCCATTCTGCTTTGTTTCCGGTATTGTTTCCATTGAGCAAAACATCAGGCTTGCCGTCGCCATTGACATCCGCCGTGGCAATACCGTTCACGCAACCGGCTTGTGCCAACAAGGGCATGGCCTGCATGGTGAAGCTGCTGCCTTCATTCCAAAAAATACAGGATCGGAAATTCCCGGCCTGCCGCTGATAGGCGGTACCAACCTGAGTGCCGAACATGCTGTTCACGGTTTGGTTGGCGTAATCGCCGTAGCGCAGGTAATTCTTCCTCATGAAACCAACCATCTGTGCGGCCATTTCGTCGTAGGCATGCCAGGGCGTGCTTTGTCCCTGCACATAGTAGCTGCATACCGCATCCAGCCTGCCGTTGTTGTCGAAATCGCCGGCCACTATACTCGCCGGTTGATTGGCTTCCGGGCGCACGATGCTGTTCATGCCCTGATTCCCCAGCAGCAGCTCCAGATCGCCATCGCCGTCCAGGTCGGCGGCGTGCACCGCATTCCACCAGCCGCCACTGGAATTCAGTCCCAGTTCGGTGCTGCGGTTCTTCAAGCTGCCGCCCATGTTTTGCCATATCTGAACAGGCATCCATTCGCCGCAAACAACCAGGTCGGCTTTTTGATCTTTCGTCACATCGGCAAACACGGCATCGGTGATGATGCCCGCTTGTTCCAGTCCGGGAGCCAACATGGCGGTGGCTTCGGAAAAAGTGCCGCCATTGTTGCGCAACAGGTAGCTGCGTGCCGGCATGGGATAACGGTCGGGCATCACAGCCCCGCCGAGGAACAAATCCAGGTCGCCATCGCCATCTGCATCGGCGGCTTTCACGCAGTTTTTCGGCGTTTTCAGCACAGGAATCCGACTGCTGCCATCGCTGAAGTTCCCTTTCCCGTCGTTCAGATACAGATGATCCTGATAGTTGTCGCTGCCGTCAGGGAACTCATTGGAACCCGAGCACACGTACAAATCCAAATCGCGGTCGCCATCGGCATCGAAGAACACAGCTCCGGTTTGCTCAGAAGCGGCATGGCCCTTCCAGGGTCCGGGTTTGGCTGTGAAGCCTACGGCAGCGTTTCCCAGAAACAACTGAGCTCCGCTGCTTCCTGCGCCATTGCCAATGAACACATCTTCAAAACCATCTCCATTGACATCGCCTGCTGCCAGTGCCGGTCCGCGCATGCTCTGCCTTCTTGGAATCAGCGGTTCAAATTTGAAATCAATAAAGTCGGTTTTTTCGCTGTGGCGGAAGTTCAATCCGGATGCTGCGCTTATTTCCTCGATGTTCAGGGTTTTACTCAGGGCAAACAGATTTCCTGCGGCCTTTTGCGTGGCCTGTTGTTCGTCGATGGTGAGCAGCTGGTTGGCGTTCACGGAACTGAGTTCCTGCATCTGACCGCTGGGCCAGATGACGGTGAGTTTGTTCACCTTGCCCAGGCCTCCCAGCCCGAAATGCAGCACCGGCTCGCTGCTGCTCTGAAACCCGTGACTCAGCGTGAGTTCGCGGTACATCCTGCCGCTGTCGGTTTCCGCCAAAACCTTACAACCCAGACCCAGGCGATTGCTTTGTCTTCCGCGGAACTGAATACGCAGAAAGTGGTCTTTCTTCGCATCGGCATTGTTGCGGTACACGGAAGGCGGCTCCGCGAGGTTGTTCACCACCAGATCCAGGTCGCCGTCGTTGTCCAAATCGGCGTATGCGGCTCCGTTGCTGAAGCCTTCAAAGTCGAGGCCCCAGGAAGAAGATACATCTTCAAACTGCACACCGTTTTTGTTGCGGAAGGCGAAGTTCTTCAGCTTCTTGTAAGGCATCTCATTGGCGAACTTCAGGTAATAACCTTGTTTGAAGCCTTTGAAGTTGTCCATGTTCAGCTTGCGGAACTGTTCTACTTTGTAGTTGATGTAATCCAGGTCGTTGTAGTCGCGGTAGTAGCCGTTGCTGATGAACAGGTCGTTCTTGCCATCGTTGTCGTAATCGGCCAGGAGGGGACTCCAGCTCCAGTCGGTTTCGGCTACACCCGCCAGACAGGCCATATCGCTGAAACTCCCGTTGCCATTGTTGATCTGCAGGGTATTGCGCATGAACTGCTCGCCGTAGCCGTTGGCCACGCGCATGCTGTAGCGGTCCCAGTTGAGCGGTCCCACCTGGGTTTTCTTGCGGTAATTGTCGGGCGGAAGCATGTCCACGGTGACTACATCGGGCAGGGCATCGTTGTTTACATCGCCGAGGTCGTTGCCCATGCTGTAGAAAGACGTATGCCGAAACCAGCTGCGGCACACATCTTCAAAGCTGCCATTGCCTTTATTCTTCCACACAAAATCAGGGTATTCGTAGTCGTTGCTTACGTACAAATCCTGCAGGCCATCCTGGTCCAAATCGGCGGCAGACACGGCCAGTCCGAAGCTGTAACTGGACACACCTGCTTTTTTGGTGATGTTCTTGAAGCCCTTGCCGGTATTCTCCCAAAGGCTGTTGGTGAAGGTATCGTTGTAATTGTCTTCCCGGCGGTAAGGCTTGTCCATGTTGATGGCCCAGTTGAAGGGGTGGTTGGCCACATAGAGGTCCAGGTCGCCGTCGTTTTCCATATCGAAGAAGGTGCCGTGGCTCGAGTATTCCAGGCCATTCAACCCGAGGGCTTCCGACTGTTCGGTGAAGGTTCCGTCGCCCTTGTTGATGAACAGCAGGTTGCGGAGTTCCCCGGCTTTGATGTTCACAGGCATCTGGTTGGCGCTGCGGCATACGTAGATGTCCAGAAATCCGTCGTTGTTCACATCGGTCATGCTGGTCCCTGTGCACCAACCGGAAGTGCTGATGCCTGAAGTTGCGGTCACATCCTTGAACTTGAAATCGCCCTGGTTGAGGTAGAGTTTACAGCCGCCCTGGTTTCCGGTGAAGAACAGGTCGCAACGGCCGTCGTTGTTCACATCGCCCGCTGCCACGCCGCCGCCGTTGAACAGGTATTGGTCGAGGAAGATGTGCACCGAATCGCTGAAGTTCAGTTGATTGCTGAAGGTGATACCGGTTTGTTCGGCACTCATGGCCGTGAACAGCACAGGTCCTTTTTCTTCGGATTTCTTTCCGGAGCAGCCGGCCAGCAGTCCGATGACCGCCAGGTAACAGAAACGTCGCATTTGAGGTCAAAAATAGTTGAATATGGGTGTTCGTTGAACGGTGGCTGAGCGAAGCCTGTCATGGTGCCTGTCCCTCGTCCCTCGGCAAGCTCGGGATGACAATATCTGTCATGGTGCTGAAAGTCCCGGGGGAACGTAGTGAGTCCCGGGGAGCCTGTCAGCTTGCCCCGCAAGCGCAGCGATGCGGGGAACCACGAACCACAAACTACATCCAGCCAAACTTTCCTGCACAAGTCCTTTCCCCGGTTGTAATTTCGCAGTCGCTCCGGCATCCCAATGAGCGATTCCATCAAACACGAATGCGGCGTGGCGTTCATCCGCCTCCGCAAACCTCTGGATTTCTACCGCGAAAAATACGGAACTCCCTTGTACGGCCTCAAGAAACTACAGTTTCT
>JBIKKI010000041.1:0-17233 GCA_044360435.1 Bacteroidia bacterium | reverse complement strand
CGGTATATCCAAAAATAGGTTTCCGTGCGTTGGTGGCAATAACTTCAGAGGTGATGCCCAATGCAGGCATCAAAATGATGTATACTTCGGGGTGGCCAAGGAACCAGAACAAATGCTGGTAAAGAATAGGACTTCCACCTACGTTTTCCAGAGCACCAACTCCGTTCAGCCAAATGTCGCTGAGGTAGAATGATGTTCCGAAGCTGCGGTCAAAAATCAGGAACAATGCTGCGCCCAACAATACAGGGAATGAAAGCAGACCCAGAATAGCAGTGAAGAAGAATGCCCAAATGGTCAAAGGAAGCCTGTTCATGCTCATGCCTTTGGTACGCATGTTCAACACGGTGCTGATGTAGTTGATACCGCCCAGCAACGAAGAAACAATGAACAATGCGATGGCAACAAGCCATAAAGTCATTCCAAATCCTGAACCTGGCATGGCTTTTTCCAGCGCACTCAGAGGAGGATAAACAGTCCATCCGGCAGATGCAGGACCAGTTTCTACAAAGAAACTCCAGCAAAGAACCAGTGAAGACAAAAAGAAGAACCAGTAGCTCAGCATGTTCATGAATGGGGATGCCATGTCCCTGGCTCCACATTGTAACGGAATAAGCAGGTTACTAAAGGTTCCTGAAAGACCTGCGGTAAGCACGTAGAACACCATAATGGTTCCGTGAATGGTTACCAGGGCCATGTAGAAGTTTGCATCAAGTACTCCGCCCTTTGCCCAACGGCCCAGGAGCATCTCCAGAATCGCAAATTTTTGATCCGGCCATGCCAACTGCAGGCGGAACAAAATGGACATTACCATACCAATAACCCCCATCACAATTCCTGTAATCAGGAACTGGCGGCTGATCATTTTGTGGTCGGTACTGAAAATGTATTTACGGATGAAACTCTCGTGATGATGCTCATGAGCATCTGCGTGTACGCCGTGTGCTGCTGCGGTACTCATCTCGTTTTGTTTTTGTTAGGAATAGCTATTGATTAATGTGCCATAGCCATTGAAGGCCTGGCGTTGTTGCCTTTTGCAGTTTTTGGGGTTGCAGTGGTGTCTGAGCCGCTTGCCGGGGCAGCGGGTGCTTCAGGCTGAACCGGTTCAATCACGCGCTTCTGTTTTTCAATCCACGCGTTGTATTCTGATTCGGATTCCACAACAATCTTGATTTTCATATTGTAATGCGCGCTTCCGCAAATCTTGGCACAGAACAGGTAGAACTGGAATTCGGGATTCTTCAATTCATCCTGCATCTGCTTGGTGGTTTTGGTAGGGGTAAATGTGAACGATGTCATCATCCCCGGAACCACGTTCATTTGTGAACGGAAATGAGGCATGTATGCACTGTGGATTACGTCCCGTGCGCGATACCTGAATGTATAGGGTTGGTCTTTGATCAGGTGTATTTCGGTAGTGATTTTGTCATCGTTGGCAGCTTCGTTGAACATGTCTTTGTTGCCAAGGGATGCATTGATGCGCTGGATCTGAACGCCTTTGCGTTTCATCATTTTGCGCAACTCAGAAGCTTTATTTCCGTTCCTGATGTCTTCGAGTTCCTGCAACATATCAGTGTATGCTTTGCCGTCTGCAGCGAGGCTCATTTTTGAAAGATCTTCAGCTTTCTTCTTCAGCATAGCGGAAAGATTTCTCAGGTCATTGCCCAAGCGATGGGTGTCGGCCATAAGCGTATCACGGAGCGCAATCACGGTAGGCTTGATCGCCAGTCCCAATTCATTGGTAGCAGGATCGATAAAGTTAAAGTTAGATTCACCGAATTTGTTGTCGTCACCCGCATAACGTGCTTTCCATCCGAACTGATAACCGAAAACTTCAATTTGTTTGGCCTTAGGCTCCGGAGTCTGGGTGATGGCATGCCAGGTTGAGTATCCACGCAATACCAGGAAGGTAAGCACAATGGCAGGAACGATGGTCCAGATTACTTCCAGTTGGTTGTTGTGGAAGAAGTAAGCTGCTTTGCGACCTTCTTTAGTTCTGTATTTGAAGAGGAACCAGAACAACAATACTTCGGTGATCACGAATACGGCAAATGTGAAACCGAAAGTCCAATTGAACATATTGTCGATGCTGTCTCCATGTTTACTGGCTGCTTCGGGCAATAAGTGCTTCCCGTGATAAACCAGTTCGTAGGCTACACCTGCGCCACCGGCCACCAGAATGATGATCGACAGCCAGGCATTTACCTTGGTCCAGTTGATAACAGTGCGTCCGGTAAGTTTTTCACTGGCGGCACCAATATTGAAAATGTACACAATCACCAGCAATACCAATGCTGCAAGCACCCAATAGGCGTAGTACACGAGATCGGCGGTTGAAAGAGAAAACTCTTTGGGGGCCGGGATGACATCACTTGCCGGATCTGCCTGGGCAAACACGGAAATTGGTGCAAGGGTTGCAGTCAGCAGCAGCGTAGCGAGTAGCAACAGCTTCGCGCCTGACCATCCGAACTTCATTTTTTTCATCACAGGACGATTGATTATGAGGCTTTTTTACCGGCTGCAAATTTATGCGGCTGCCCGATTAAACCTAAAGCCAGCAGAAAAAAAATCCACAGTGTAATCAACCGGCCTGCTGGCCCTTCGATTCTTGCAGATTCCTGATTCTTCCGTCTTGAAAAAGGGGAAGAACCGGCGCCGTATCTATGCGCAAACACACTTCGATATCCGATTCTCTTTGCAGGTGCCTGAATCGTTGGGCATGCGAAGCATGTTCCAGGAAGGAGGCCGGCTGGTCTTTGTGGGTATGCCATAAGTGCATGGCCGCCAGTGTTGCATCGCAGTTGCTGGGGAAATGTGGCAATAAATGTGCGGCAAGGGCACCTGCGTAGAATGTATCTTCAAGGTTGAATTTGTCCTTCCATCCTGCACAAAACAGCACCACCGGTTTTTGCTGGCTTATGAGGTAATCAGCCAGGGTACTGATGTTCAGAAAACTTCCTGCAAATACCTGATGCGCTTTTGCACTCATCAGCAGACAGCGTGTTCCATTCGTGGTGGTTAGCGCGATTTTCTTGCCTGAAACCAAAGCGCGGTGGTAATCCTGAGGCGCATTTCCCAATTCAAAGCCCGGCACCGTCACCCCGTCGCGCTCAGCCGCGCAGAGGTAGCCTTGTGAACGGAATTCCAGGGCTTCATCCGGGGTTGATGTGGTGACAATTTCTTCAGCGCCCTGATGCAGTGCCTCGCAAATGGTTGAAGTGGCCCTGAGGATGTCAATCACTACCACAATTTTAGATTCAATTCCAGACTGATGCAGCGGGAACAGGGCAGGCGACAAAATGGTTTCAAGCATGTGCAGCTGCGAAATTACATCTTTCGGCGCAGTACATTCCCTATCAATTGGAAAAGGCCCGGCTTCCTGAACCAAGTTCCGTGCGCAGGTCGTAATTTCGCGGCAACAAGTAAACATGAACAACGACGTAGTGATTGCCGCAGCCGTGCGAACACCAATGGGTAGTTTTAACGGTTCCCTTGCCTCTGTTTCCGCCACACGACTTGGCGCTGTTGCCATCCGTGCCGCAGTTGAAAAAGCGGGAATTGATGCTTCCCTCGTTCAGGAGGTTTTCATGGGTTCCGTGCTGCAGGCAGGTTTGGGTCAGGCTCCTGCCAGACAGGCCGCCCGTTTTGCAGGCCTCAGCGATACTACACCCTGCACCACCATCAATAAAGTATGTGCCAGTGGAATGAAGGCAGTTGCTCTTGCGGCGCAAAGCATCATGCTCGGTCATAATGATATTGTGGTTGCCGGCGGTATGGAGAACATGAGCCAGGTTCCACATTACCTCCCAGGTTCCCGCTCAGGTTTTAAGTATGGAAGCATTACCATGCTCGACGGATTGCAGTATGATGGTCTGACAGATGTGTACAGCGGCACCATGATGGGAAATTGTGCGGAACTGTGCGCTGCTGAATACAGCATCAGCAGGGAAGAGCAGGATGCGTTTGCCATTGAAAGCTACCAGCGCAGTGCCAAAGCATGGAGTGAAGGTAAGTTTGCTCAGGAAGTTGTTCCTGTGGAAATTCCACAGAGGTCAGGCGAATCAAAATGGGTCTCTGAAGATGAAGAATACAAAAACGTACGCTTCGATAAAATACCAGCCCTTAAACCCGTATTCCAGAAAGACGGAACCATAACCGCAGCGAATGCCAGCACCATGAATGATGGAGCTGCTGCACTGGTGCTGATGAGCAGGGCGAAGGCTGAAGCGTTGGGCGTGAAGCCCTTGGGCTACATCCGTGGCTTTGCCGATGCTGAGCAGGCGCCGGAATGGTTTACCACATCGCCCAGCAAGGCGCTCCCGCTGGCTATTGAACGTGCAGGTCTTACGCACAACGACATTTCTTTCTGGGAACTGAACGAGGCATTTTCCGTTGTAGGTCTTGCCAACAATAAAATCCTCGGACTGAATCCTGACACGGTAAACGTGCATGGAGGCGCTGTTTCCCTTGGCCATCCGCTTGGAGCTTCCGGTGCGCGCATCCTTGTTACGCTGCTGCACGTGCTTCGCGACCGCAACGCGCGTTTCGGTGCTGCCGGCATCTGCAACGGCGGAGGCGGAGCCAGCGCCATGGTTCTGGAAGCGCTGGTTTGATAAAAGTCTCCGGCCCTTACCACGCCCAAAGTTCCTCCCGGCATGCAATTTTTCATGTGCTGCACAGTTACCTCTGCATGAAGTCGCTGTTTGTCTACCTGCTGGCACTTGGCTCCGTTCATCATGCGCTGGGCGCCAGAGATACCACTGGCTTTTATGCTTTTCAGCAGCAGGAACATAGGTTAAGCCCACTCTCACGGCAGTTTATCTCCGGTAAAACTGATGCAGTTCGTCGCGCAGCAGCCCTCAAGGTTTATGAAGAATTAGGCGCAGCCCTGGCTTCACCTAACTCATGGAATTATCCTTTTGATTCGCTGCGTCAGGCATCTGTTTCTGTGCTTACAGCCGGAGATGGCTTGTGTCGTTTGTTCACCTGGAACCTCATCCTGAAGGATGGGAAACATCTGTATTTCGGTTATGTACAGTACAAAATCAAGAAAGAGTGGAAGCTGGAATCTTTGCTGGATACTGCGCGGAACAAAATACCTGACCTGGAATACGCTGAAACTGATGCCTCCAGATGGCCGGGCGCTTTATACTACACCATCGAACCGTTCAAGTTTAAAAAGAGAAACTACTACCTCCTTTTGGGATACGATGGTGCTGATGCCCGGACGAATCGCAAAATCCTGGATGTACTCAACCTCAATCAGGGTGAGGGCGTATTGTTCGGGCTGCCGGTGTTTCGAAGAAAGGAAGGTGATTTTGAACCAAAGCTCCGCTGGGTAACTGAAGCTGCCGAGCAGGCAGTGATTAGTTTTCGCTATGAACAGGGGAGAAACATCATCGTGTTGAGTGAATTGACCAAAGCATTTGAAAATTCACCCGATGATCCATCCTTTATGGTGCCCAGCGGTGATTACCACTATTTCTCCCGAGACAATAAAGGATATTGGGTGTTTCATCCATTGCTGAGCGATTTTGATTTCGGCAAAAAGCGATAATACAATCTTATTGAATGCAACGATCCAGCACAAGTGCTGTGGCGATGGCGGCATTTAAACTTTCTGCATGACCAAATCGCGGGATGGTAATGGCTTCATCAATCAGTGCCATCACTTCGTGAGAAATGCCATGTGATTCACTGCCAATAACCACCACAAAGCGCTCGGGAAAACGCATGGTTCTGATGTTCTTTCCGTTCAGCGTACAACCATACACCGGAAGTTGAGCTTCTTTCAGCATCGAGGGAAGCTTGCCGTAATGGCATTGTATTCTGAGGAATGAGCCCATACTGGCCTGAAGGGTCTTGGGATTGAACACATCGGTACAATCTTCTGACAGCAGCAATTGATTCATTCCATACCAATCGGCAATGCGCATGATGGTTCCCAAATTCCCGGGATCGCGGATTCCATCCAGGGCCAGAATGGGTCCCTTACTCAGGGTAGCATCCCAAGCCGGCCATTGTGGAACTTCTGCCACAGCCATGATTCCGGGTGGTGTTTCCATGCTGCTCAGCCGCTCCATGTCCTTCCTGCTGAGCAGGGAAACAGGGACTTCACCGGTATCCAAATCCAGATTTTCTGTCATCAGGATTTCCTGCACGGTGAATGAAGACGCAAGCAGTTCTGTAACAGATTTTACACCCTCAACCAGAAACAGACCGTATTTTTGTCTGAACTTTTTCAGCTTCAGGCTGCTGAAGCGTTTGATTTCAGATTGAGATGTCATATACCCGGTGCGAATATCCGAATATGTTGCGGATAATGGTATGGCTGCCTTTGCTGCTGCTCGCGGCGGGTTGCAATCTGAATAAACTGGTGCCGCAGGAACAGCATCGTTTGGTGCGCAATAAGGTGAGCCTGGAACAGCCATTGCCCGCGGGTTTGGATGCGCGCACGCAAATCCTGCATAAGCCCAATCGGAAAATCCTGTTTGGCAGTTTGCCTTTCTACTTGTGGTTGTATAAACAAGGCACCTCTTTTCGTCATCCCGAAAAAAACGAATCCAAAAAATGGCGACGCAAACTCCGCGAAGAAATTGGAGAAGCGCCGGTAATGCTCGATACCAGCCTGGTTGCCCTGAGTGCGGATAACCTTGAAAAATACCTGTTCCATCATGGCTTCTTTGACAGCAAAGTAGACTGGAGCTGGACTTCCCGACAGCAAAGGGCCAAGGTGCTTTATCAAGTTCAGGCTGGTGCGCAATACCGGATATCCTCGGCCCGTGTAGTGTGTACCCATGACAGCATCAGAGTCATTTGTGAACGCGTGATGGATGAAGCCGATATCCGACCCGGGAAGCCGGTGATTTTTGATCAGTTGGATGCTTTGCGCGGAACCATGAGCACAGCCGTTCGCAACGAGGGGTTTTTCACCTTCAGCAAAGACCTGATTCGCTACGAATTGGATACACTCCAAAGTAAAGCCGCTGCATCGGTGCAGGTTTTTATTTCTGTGGGGGACATCAAGCCGCGAATCATCAGAAAGGTTTGGTACGAACTGGAAACAGCCGCTTCCTACCGCGAGCTTAAGCCTGCCGATACGTTGTGTTTGCTGCGACACAATGCCTGTTTCGTGATGAATGGTTATCCGTTGAAACCGGACTTGTTGTTGCGGGTAAGTGCTTTAAAATCAGGTGCTTTATACCGGCAGGATGCACACAATGCCACATACGCAAACCTGGCGGCCACCGATTTATTCCGGTTCATTGATATTTCCTTCGGCCCGGTGTTGCCCGGAAGCACGTTCGATTCCATGGATTTATACATCCGGATGAAAACCGCAGTACGTCAATCGTATGCACTCGAGCCTCAGGGCATTTACTCGCCGCAGGGTAGTTCCGGAACCAACGTGAACGCGAACAACGTCAGCTCCTACGGATTGGCCGGAAACTTCAGCTTCACCAACAGGAATTTGCTGAAGAATGGGGAGAAGTTCACCACAAATATTTTGGGTTCACTGGAGGCAATCATCAGCAATGAAGATCAAAAGCGCAGCATTCTGTATGGATTTCAGGCGGGAGGAAATGCCAGTCTTGCCATTTCCAGACCTTTGCTCTTGGAGCACATACTGCCCAAGGCCGACATCAGTAAGGTGCGCACCATTTTCAGTCTGTCGTATCAATACGAAGGGAATCCAAATTTCATCAGGCGCACGCTTCCTGCCAGTTTAACCTATCAATGGACAAAAAAGCATCTGAACTGGTACTATACGCCAACGGAAATAAGCTACAACCGCAACCGTCTGACACCTGATTTCAGGGTGCGTTTGGGTTCGGTAGACTCTTTGCTGGTAACCAGAATATTCACAGATCACCTTATCACGGCTGCACGTTTGGGGTTTGTACTGAATACCAGGAAAGAATCCGGGGAAGGCAATTATTGGTATATCCGGGCCAATTTGCTGGAAACCAGCGGCAACCTGCATCGGCTGTTGCGCCGCACCATGGATCGAGAAGGACGCTCAGATACCAGCTATCAGGCCTTAGGTGTTCGGTATTTCCAATTCCTGCGCAGCGAATTTGATGTGCGGTACAACGTGAAGTTCGATGAAAACAATGCTGCAGTGTTCCGCACCCATCTTGGCTTGGGTTTACCCTACGGAAACAACAGTGTTTTGCCTTTCGACAGGCGTTTCTTTACCGGTGGAAGCAACAGCCTCCGTGCCTGGAGACCACGAAGAATGGGGCCGGGTTCATTTGTAGATTCCAGCGGTGGTTTGTTGTTCGACCGTTCAGGTGAATTGTTGATCCAGGCCAATGCTGAATATAGATTTGCCCTGCTCCGTAAATTCTTGGAGGGCGCGTTGTTCCTGGATGCGGGTAATGTGTGGAACCTACGGCATCGCGGACAAGTGCTTCCAGGTTTGTTTCAAGGCAATACCTTTCTTTCTGAAGTTGCCCTGAATACCGGTGTAGGCCTGCGATTTGATTTTTCGTTTTTTATGATTCGATTCGACTGGGGCATTCCACTTCGGGATCCCTCCGAAAAGCCTGAAAACCGTTGGGTAATCAGAGGCGCTGGCCAACCCGGATTTATCAAGGAGCATACTGCGCTCACCCTTGGGATAGGTTATCCTTTCTGAATCGCTTATTTACGGTATTATTTTTGCAATAATACCACCGATGCATTTGCGTACTCATTTACTCGTATTGCTTAGCGCAGGATTGGCCTTTTTGGTAAGCTGCCGCGATCAGGATGGCGACATCAACATCTTTTCCATCCAGGACGATCTGGCCTTTGGGGCACAGGTGGCTGCCGAATTTGAAAAAGATTCGTCAATAGTTGTTTTAGATTCAGCCAAGTATGCTTCACAATATGCCTACCTGTACGGTATCCGCAACAAAATCCTCAATTCAGGGCAAATAGTGTACAAAGATGCCTTCCCCTGGAGGCTCCGGATTATACGCAATGATTCTGTGCTCAATGCATTTTGTACGCCCGGAGGATTTATTTACTTCTATACAGGTATTCTCAAATATCTGGAAAGCGAAGACCAATTGGCCGGAGTGATGGGACATGAAATGGCGCATGCCGATAAAAGACACAGCACCGATGCCATGACCCGTGAATTTGGTTTGTCTGTGCTGTTCGATATTGTATTTGGGCGTGACAAAGGGCAGTTGGTGCGCATTGTGGCCGGCTTGAAACAAATGCAGTACAGCAGAGAGGCAGAGTCTGAAGCCGACGATTACTCTGTTTCATATTTATGCCCTACTACCTGGGATGCAGCTGGTTCAGCAGGCTTTTTTGAAAAATTACTGGCTACCGGTTCAGGTGCGCGTGTTCCGGAATTCCTCAGCACACACCCCAGTCCGGAAAATAGGGTTCAGCGCATCAAAGACAGAAAAACAACGTTAGGTTGCATTGGTACCGACCGAAACAGTGCAGCATACACCTCATTTAAAAACTCATTACCCTGAAAAACGCAATCCTCATCAGTTTTGGCCTGTTGCTTTGTTCGTTTTCGAGCATAGCTGCCACATCAATCATCCCAAGCCAGGGTGGTCCTGCCGATTCTCTGGAGGTGGCTGTTGCTGAAACTGAAATAGATTCTGTTTCCCTGCCCGCTGCCTTGGGTAAAATCGACTACGTGGTGAATTTCGCCGAACAGTTTCTGGGAACACCTTATCGTTATGGTGGTAAAAAACCTGGAGGTTTTGATTGTTCCGGATTTGTTGGGTATGTATTTGGACAGGTTGGCGTGCAAACACCGGCTTCTTCTTCCTTGTTCCGCCATTATGGTCAGAAGGTGAGTAAAGCAGCATGCCGACCCGGAGATGTGATTTGTTTCAAGGGAAGGAACATTCATGCTGCAGTGATTGGGCACGTAGGCATCATAGTTGAATCCAACCCTGAAGACATTTATTTCATTCATGCCTCTGTGAACAAAGGCATTACGTATGATCGTTTGAGTTCAAGCTACTACAAGCCAAGGTTTGTGCAAATCAGGCGTGTTCTGAACTAAGCAGAAATTTATCAGGGATGGTGGTAAGGTTCACCATTCAGAATACTAAAAGCCCGATACAGCTGTTCGGCAAAAATCACGCGCACCATTTGGTGCGAAAAGGTCATTGGACTTAAAGAGATCAGCTCTTTACCTTGTTTGAAGCCGGATGAAAATCCGAATGGGCCTCCTATGATGAATACAACCCGGCCCCGACTGTGGCTGCATTTTAGATTGAGCCATTGGGCAAATTGTACGGAGTTGATGTTTTTCCCCTGTTCATCCAGCAGCACAATGCTGTCCTGTGGTTTGAGCAACTTATTAAGGGCCTCTTCTTCGCGTTTGATTTGCTCGTCTTTTGGAAGCAGTGTTTTGGTGGCAATAACCGCTTCAAACCTGAATCGGCCGTAATGCTGAAGGCGTTTTTCATAGATGCGAAATCCTTCTTCTACCCAAGACTCACGGGTTTTGTCGATGGCCAGCAACAGTAATTCCACAGGCTCAGGGCTGAATCAGATTCAGGATTTTATCCAGGCGCGGGGTGAGGATGATTTCGGTGCGGCGGTTTTTTGCTCGTGCTTCCGGCGTGGATGCAGCATCAACCGGCAGGTATTGCGCGCGGCCGCTGGCCTGAATTCTGGAAGGATCTACCTGACCATCTTCGCTGAGGATACGTACAATCGAAGTAGCACGCAGCACACTTAAATCCCAATTGTCTTTTACCGTTCCACCGCGAATGGGTTGATTGTCTGTATGCCCTTCCACATTGATCATGATTTCAGGCTGGTTTTTGAGTGCTGCCGCCAGGGCCATCAATGCATTTTTTCCTTTGGGATCAACTACAGTACTTCCCGTTTTAAACAGCAGTTGCTCTGCCATGCTCACATATACTTTTCCGTTACGGACCTCCACGTTGAGGCCGTTTCCCCGAAAACCGGTGAGTGCTTCGCGTATAGATGATTGAAGCTGCATGGCCGCAGAATCTTTGCGCTTCAGTTCCTGCTCCAGGAGGCGCACCCTGGCAAGGGTTTGTTTTAGCTCGGCGGCACTTTCAGCAGCATATTGCTGCAATTGTCGGGCACGGTTCTTTTCTACTTCAGCATCTGAAAGCGCCTGGTTTAATGCTATTTCTTTTTGCTGAAGGGTTTGGTTTTTTCTGCTGATTTCCTGGTTGAAGTCCTGCAATTTGATGCGTTGTTCTGCTTCGCATTCTGACAGTTTTCTGTTTAATTCAGCGGCCAGAAGTTCATTTCTGGAAATACTCATGGCTTTTTGTGCCGTATCTGTCTTCAGTGCGGAAATGATGGCAAGATTCTTTTCTAAACCAATTTCCAGTTCCTGAAGGTTGGACTTCAGTACAGCCAGTTGTTCCTGACATTGCAGGAGCTCTTTCCGACTGTTTGTTTCCAGTTCCTGAAACTTTTTCTTGCTCACACAGGCAGGAAGCAGGAGTAATAAACCAACAATCGCAATAGTCTTCATTTCTGCAAAATAAACATCGCGTAATGAGTTTGCTGTTGAGGCTTGTGCACAGGCGAATTGGTCGTGTGCAAAAGGCTACATTCAGAGCCTGGAGATTTCCTTGCCGTGACGGTCTTCGAATTGATATTCACCAATATGGAAGGTGTCCACCGCCTGAATTCTCAGCCAGTGCCTGTATTTCCACCACCATTTCATACGCACGGATGGGAATCCCTGGCTGATGTATGCCGCAATAAATGGATGCGCTTTCAGAACAACACCCTGATGATTCAGGTTTTCCCAAAGGTAAACCAGCGTATTTTCAAGCATTTCGAACAATTGAACGCTGCTTTCAATTCGGCCGCTGCCATTGCACGATGGACAGGTTTCTGTATTGGTAATCACCGTTTGCGGACGCACCCTTTCGCGGGTAATTTCCACCAACCCAAATTTGCTCATGGGAAGAATGGTATGTCGGGCACGGTCGGTGTTCATGGCTTCCTTCAAAGCCTGATTTAAATTCTTCTTCAGTTGAGGATCCTTCATGTCAATGAAGTCCACCACGATGATGCCGCCCATATCCCGCAGGCGTATTTGCCTTGCGATTTCGGCTACCGCTTCCATGTTGATTCGCGCAACATTCGCCTCTCGGTTCTCAGCATCGAAAACAGCATTGCCGCTGTTCACATCAAAGACGTGCAAGGCTTCAGTATGTTCTATAACCAGGTAGGCTGAGCCGGAAAAAGGAACCGTTTTTCCAAATGAACTGCGTATTTGCCTGTTCACATTGAAATGGTCAAATATTTCGGTTTTGCCTTGGTATAACCGAACGATTTTCTCCAATCCGGGGGCGATTTTCCCCACATAGCTCTGCAATTCCTGAAACAGATCTTTGTCGTTTACGCTGATTTGGCTGAAGCTTTCATTCAGCACATCGCGCAGCAGCGTATCCAAACGAGAACCTTCGCCCAGAACCATTCGCCCGGGTTGGGCAGTTTTTAGGTTTTGGGCCAGCTGATCCCATTTTTTGAGCAGGGACCGCAGGTCTTGATCCAGTTCAGTAATGTCAACACCTTCGGCAACGGTGCGGATGATGACGCCAAAATTCTCCGGCTTGAGTGTTTGGGCCAGTTTTTTTAGCCGTTTCTTTTCATCCGGGTTGCCAATTTTCTTCGAAAGTGAAATGTGGTTGGAGAAGGGAACCAGTACAAAATACCTGCCTGCAATCGAGAGATCACAGCCAATTTTTGGCCCTTTGTTGCTGATGGGCTCCTTTAAAATCTGCACCAGAACCACATCGCCTTTTTTGAAAACCTGAGCGATTTTTCCCGTTTTTACGGTGGCTTCTTCAAGTTCAAACCGGTCGAGGTCGGCAGCACTGGTTTTTCCTTCCAGCACGAGGCGGGTCAGCTTTTTCACTGACCGTACATTCGGCCCTAAGTCGAAGTAGTGCAGAAAGGCATCTTTCTCACTGCCAATATCCACAAAGGCAGCGTTCAGGGATGGAGAAATTTTCTTGATTCTGCCTAAGTAAAAATCACCAACATGAGCACTGTTGGAAGATCCTTCGCGATGAAGTTCGGTTAATTTCTTATCGCATAATAAGGCAATATCCACCCCACCCCCATGTTTCGAAACGATGAGTTCGTTCGTCATGCGAGGAAGTCAGAAAAATTACTTCTTCTTATGACGGTTTTTACGCAACCTCTTTTTTCTCTTGTGAGTGGCGATCTTATGACGCTTTCTTTTTTTACCGCTTGGCATATCTGACTTTAATTATGGGTTACCGAGGCCGGAGCGTTGCATCTTTATGGCTAAGTCCAGGTACAGTTTGGCATTCAGGGAATCGCCTTTCATGCCGTACAGACCGCTCATTTCATAGAGAAACTCCGGATTTTGGGGTTGCAAAGATATAATTTTTTGGCAACGTGTGATTGCCTTATCCAGTTCACCTGCTTTTTTCAGCAATGAGAGGTACAGATATTGGGTCTCCAGATTGCTGCTGTCCATCTTTTCATTTTCTTTCAGGATGGCTACGCCTTTCATTGGTTCGCCTCCAAACTCGGTGTAATACGCAACCAATGCATTGCGTGAGGGGAGGTGTTTTGGGTCTATGCTCAGTGCAGAATCCAAACAAATTTTACTATGCATCCATTCCGTGGCGGCTGCCTGATCCTGATGTTTCACGCCCGACAAAGATGCAGCCTTGATGAAATCAACGGCGGCTTCGTAATAGTCGTTCAGTGAACCTGTGCGGCGTGCTTTCCAGTAAATAAAGAATCCGCTCAGGCCAAGTAGTTCATTTTCACGTGCCCAACTGCTTCCCAGGCTTAAAGAGTCAAGCGTGGTGGTTTTGTTGCGCATGGCCAGGAGTGCAGCTTGTTGTGAAAAGGTTCCTCGAAAACTGCCCAATACATAACGGAAATATTCATCCGGACGGTAAGGTGCAACGGTAGGAGCCGCACTGTGTTTATCAGGAGTATGGGTCTGGGCTTTTCCATGTTTGCTGTTATAGCCGGGAACAAACAGTCCCAGAAACAACAGAATGAAAGCGCTGGCGCTGATCAGAATTGTACGGATGCTCACAGGAGCGCAAAGGTACTACAGAACAAAAACGAAACGCAGGAACTACAACGAGCTTTTAGTCCTCGCCGTCGGATGGTGTATTTTTTACCCGATCCATGAATTCCTTAGAAGGCTTGAATTTGGGTACAAAGTGTTCGTTGATGGTAATGGTGGTATTGTTGTGCAGGTTGCGAGCTTTCTTTTCGGCGCGTTTCTGAACCATAAAGGTTCCAAATCCCCGGATGTAAATATTTTCTCCCCCGGCCATAGAATTTTTAACCACCCTAAAAAAAGTTTCCATAGTTTCCTGAACAACAATCTTGTCCAACCCCGTCTTAATGGCGATTTCATTTACTAAATCTGACTTTGTCATAAAAATGCGAATTCGCTCAAATTTCTATATATTTTTTCCGTTTATACAAGTTTTTTTGCAGTGTTGAATGATTTTGCGAAATGCCTCATCAAATGGTATGAGGTGAATGCCCGGAATTTGCCATGGCGGAATACAAAAGATCCGTATTTAATATGGCTGAGTGAAGTGTTGTTGCAACAAACCCGTGTAGATCAAGGGCTTCCGTATTTCGAGAAATTCGTTGCGGCCTATCCAACTGTGCAGCATCTGGCTGCCGCAAAGGAAGAAGAGGTGCTGAAGCTCTGGGAAGGATTGGGTTATTACAGCCGTGCGCGGAATATGTTGAATGCGGCTAAATACATAGTACATTCACTTGGCGCTGTGTTTCCTGCTTCAAGCGAAGAACTTTTTCGTTTAAAAGGAGTTGGTCCTTACACGGCTGCTGCCATAGCCAGTTTTGCCTTTAACGAAGTAATTCCGGTGTTGGATGGAAACGTGATCAGGGTAAGTTCCAGGCTTATAGCCTGCTCCGATGATGTGACCAAAGGCAATACACAGGCCGCGCTGAAAGCGTTTCTAAACGCGCAAATTCCTGTTGAGGCGCCGGCTTTATTCAATCAGGCGATGATGGAACTGGGCGCTTTGGTATGTAAGCCAGGAAAGCCGGATTGTACTATATGTCCGGTATCCGACTTTTGCCTGGCGCGCGAACGTGGCATCGCAGCAAATCTTCCCATTAAAGCGACCAAGCCACAGCCGGTCTCTCGATATTTTCACTATTTTCATTTGCATACACCAAGCCATACCTGGTTGAAAAGGCGGCTTGCCGGTGATATTTGGCAGGGCCTCTATGAATTCCCGATGTTGGAAACAGATGCGCATGCATTTGAATCCTGGCAACCGCCCGAAACCATACTGCGGCTTGATTCCCAAACCCAAGTGACTCTTGCTTTTGAAGCAAAACATCGCCTCACACACCAAATCATCCATGCACGCTTTTGGAAAATTTATGTGAAACCTGAACAGATTTTCCCTGAGGCTGGTATATTTGAATGTGCACATGAACAGGTTGCGCACCATGCGCTGCACCGTTTAATGTTGCGATATCTGGAACATCAACACACTGAAACTGAATCATGATTAACAAAGTAATCTTGCTTGGACGACTGGGCCGCGATCCGGAAATCCGTGAACTCCCCAATGGCAAACTTGTAGCCAATGTATCACTGGCAACCAGTGAGGTTTATACCGATAAAATAAGCGGAGAAAGAAAAGAAAATACAGAGTGGCATTACCTCGAATTATGGGACCGCAATGCCGAAGTTGCGCGGCAATATTTGCGCAAAGGCGCTGTTCTGTATGTGGAAGGCAGGATTAAAACCGATAAGTATAAAGACCTTCAAACCGGCGAAGAAAAACAGAGAACCAAAATCAGGGTATTGTCAATGCAGATGCTCGGCGGCGGTCAGGGTGCCCAAGGTCAGGAAATAGGTGGTGGCGATGTGTTCCCAGGGAATGATTTTTCGAAACCGGAACCTCATCAGGATGCACCCGGAAATGACCAAGGTGCGGATGAATTGCCCTTCTAAGTGAACTTTCTGTGTTCACCGCGTTGCAATGGCCTTACAGATACGAAAGGCCTGATTACGCTTGATAAATCATTGATGAACAGAAGTTACATTGTTCTTTTTGCCGGGCTCTTGCTCCTCGCTTCCTGTGGAGAACCAATAACTGAAACCCCAAAGCCAATTGGGTTTCCGCGTTTACATCTGCCTGTGCACCAATACCAGAGCTGGGACAGCGGCTGCGCCTACAGTTTAGACATCCCAAAGTATGCTTCCATGGAGCGCGATGAGTTATACACGCCAGATCCCTGCTGGTTCAATCTGAATTTCAAACCCTTCAACGCCACATTGCATATTACCTATCATCAGGTAGAAAATTTGGTTCAGTTAGATTCACTTCATGCCGATAGCCGCAAGTTTGCATTCAAACACACCATCAAAGCTGAAGACATCCTGGAAATACCATTGGCCAATGATGACCGCAGTGCGGTGGGTTTTATGTACCACATCACCGGAAATACCGCAACGAACTACAGTTTTTACCTGACCGACAGCAGCCGTCACTTTTTTCGCGGAGCGCTCTATTTCAATAACAAAACCAACCCAGACAGCGTGGCACCTGTTTTGCAATTCCTCAGGGAAGACCTGAATCATCTGATTCGGCGTTTCCGCTGGAAGAAGTAACAAATCATGAAATTCAACTCCCTGAAAAAAATCTTCATTTTCGCTGCCTTTGCAGGCATTGGAATGACTTCAGAATCACTGTCGGCACAGCACGATGGCGACACCAAAAATAAAAAAGCCAAAGCGCTGTTTGATGAGGGTTATGTGCAGTACACCCGTGGTTTGTACGATAAAACCATCGAATTGTGTTCCAAGGCCATCCGCAGTGACTTGTTTTACTTCGATGCATACGAGTTGAAAGCGGCAGCTCTTGAGGAGTTACAGCGCAATGCAGAGGCTGTTCAGGCATATCTGGAAGTGGTAAAATTGGACAGCAGCTACAGGCAGGTTTATTACTACCTGGGGAGTTTGGAATACAGGACGGCATTGTATGAAGATGCCGTGCGACACCTGAGGAAATTCCTTTCTTTCGAAGGCGATTTCCGCCGTCTGCGCGCCAAGGCAGAAAGCTTGCTGGCCAACGCTGAGGCCGCGGCTGCCATCATGAAAGACCAACAGGTGAGCGGGATTCAAAATCTGGGATCTTCCATCAATTCATCCTTAAACGAGTATTGGCCGGGAATGACCATAGACGGCCGCATGTTTGTATTCACGCGCAGGGTGAAC
>JBIKKI010000040.1:0-17287 GCA_044360435.1 Bacteroidia bacterium | reverse complement strand
AGTCCACCTCCTACCAATCCAATTTTCATCGGGTGTCAAAATTATACTGCACGTTGGTTCGTACAACTGATACATCACATAATTTGGACTTAATTTCACCACCTGATGCGGATACATTTTATAGCCATAGGCGGCGCGGTGATGCACAACCTAGCGCTGGAGCTGCAGCAACTTGGTCATGAGGTAAGTGGCAGTGACGACGAAATTTTCGATCCTGCCCGCAGCCGTCTGGAACAAGCCGGATTGCTGCCAGAAAGCCTGGGCTGGCATCCGGAGCGCATCAACACAACGATAGACCAAATCATTTTGGGAATGCACGCCCGCGCCGACAACCCGGAACTGTTGCGTGCGAGGGCCCTCGGGTTGCAGATTTATTCCTTTCCGGAATACCTGTACGAACACAGCCGCAACAAAAAACGTGTTGTAGTTGCCGGCAGCCATGGCAAAACCAGCACCACCGCCATGATTATGCATGTATTGCGCCATCGGGGTATTGACTTCGATTATCTGGTTGGCTCGCAACTTGAAGGTTTTGAGCGCATGGTGCGTATGAGCAATGCACCGCTGGTTGTCCTGGAAGGCGACGAATACCTTACCAGCCCGCTGGATTCCACGCCTAAATTCCTGCATTACCGTCCCCATTTGGCCGTGATTACCGGCATCTCCTGGGACCACATCAACGTATTCCCTACTCGGGAATTATACCACGAACAGTTCCGGAAATTTCTGGATTCTATGGAGTCAGACGCAACCGTGGTTTGGTACGCAGGCGATTCGGTGCTTCGGGAAATGATGGCTGAACGCCCGCTACGGAACCAATCTTACGACGGAATCACCTCGCGCGTAGAAGCAGGCCGAACCATCGCTTCCTTCGAAGGACGCGACTATCCCTTGTCCATCTTCGGGGCACACAACATGCAAAACCTGAACGCAGCCATGCTTGTTTGTCAGGAACTCGGAATCTCCGGTCATGAATTTCTGGAAGCCGTGTCCAGCTTCACCGGTACGGCCAAACGCCTGGAATGCATGCACCAAAGCGAAACACTGCATGTGTACCGCGACTTTGCACACGCGCCCAGCAAGCTGAAAGCCACCGTTGAGGCTGTGCGACAACAGTTCCCGAGACACCGTTTAATAGCCGCCTATGAACTGCATACGTTCAGCAGCCTGTCCGAAGCATTTCTGCCGGATTACGCAGGCTGTATGGATGCCGCCGACGAACGCCTTGTGCTCCTCGATCCACATGTATTTGCACTGAAGCGACTTCCGGTATTGCCCGATGAAGCCGTAGCAAAAACTTTCAAGGCGGCCGTTTTCCATACGGGAAGCGAATTATCAGAAGCCTTAATCCAGCAGGTGCGCCAAAGCGATGGTCCATGCATTTTGCTGCTGATGAGTTCGGGCAAGTTCGGCGACTTATCACTGCCCGGGCTTATTGAACAATGCAGTCATTAACACTTTTCTTATATGCATATTAGTTTTATTCCTGTTGCGCATCTGAGTCTCATGTTGTTGCACCTGGCCTGCCAGCCTCTTGATTCAAAACGCCCTGAAACGACTCGCGGAAACGGCAGCGCCGCCAAGGTTGCTTCAGGCATACCTTCCGGAGCTGTGGTATCAACGCGATTTCCATGTCCGGAAGGATGCACGCGCATGGACTTAAGTCCGGGCAGTTTTGGTGCCTACCTGCGTCAGTTCCCGCTCAAACCACACGGCACGCCCGTATATTATCATGACGGACAAGAGAAAGTTGGCGCAGCGCATGCGGCTGTATTGGAACTGAATACAGGAACAGAAAACCTGCAGCAATGCGCCGATGCGGTGATGCGCCTGCGGGCAGAATATTTGTATCAGAAAAAAGCATACACCCAGCTGCACTTTAACTTCACCAACAACTTTTCCTGCCGTTTCGATCAATGGATGCGGGGTTGCAGGGTCAAAGTGAACGGAAATCAAACCAGCTGGGCATGCGGTCAGAAACCCGATTCCGGGCGCAGCAGTTTCGACGCCTGGATGAAGCAGGTGTTCATGTTTGCCGGAACCCTTTCTCTGGAGCGGGAACTTCAATCAGTCAAAGCCACCGAGGTTCAGTCTGGAGATGTATGGATCAAGGGAGGCAGTCCGGGACACGCTGTGATTGTGATGGATGTGTGCCAGGACAGCCTGGGAAATCGATATTTCCTGCTGGCCCAGAGCTATATGCCCGCGCAGGATATGCATGTATTGCGTAATTACAGACAACCTGAGCTTTCGCCTTGGTTCAAAGTTCCCGACGATGGACAAGAACTCGAAACGCCCGAATGGACGTTCCAATACAATGAGTTAAGAAGGTTCCGTTAAAAGAAATATCACATCACGTTTACCTTCACCCGCAGATAGCTCTTCAGGAGCAGCGTCATTTTCTGTGAGTCGGGAATACGGATGCGTTCCTCCATGATGTGTTGCACCGTGGATCGTTCTATTTTCTCGAGCAGTTTCAGGTAATAACGATATGCGGTGTACACCCCGAAGCGGCAGCCGATGGGTAGTTTTTTGATACCCTGATAGGCGAGTTCAAAATCCTTTTTTATGTCGGCGATGATGTCCATTTTCTGGTGGTCGTTGAAGGCCGAAAAATCCACCCCGGGAAAATATACCCGTCCGCGGTCGTCGAAATCACTTTTCAGGTCGCGGATGAAGTTCACCTTCTGAAAGGCTGAGCCCAGTGCCCGCGCTGATGGAACGAAGAAATCGTAGCGTTCCTGGTTTCCGTGGCAAAAGACCTTCAGACACATCAAACCAACCACTTCTGCAGAACCATAAATGTATTCACTGTAAGAACCTGCATTGTGCGTGGCACTTTCCAAATCTTCCTCCATGCTGTTGAAGAATGGTTCAATCAGTTCCTCACCAATATTGAACTCGCGACAAGCCTTTTGAAATGAATGCAGGATTGGATTGGTGCTGATGCCCTCCCTGATGGCGCGGTAGGTTTCTTTCTTGAAATCTGCCAGAAGCGCAGCCTTGTCGTAATCGTGGAAGGTGTCCACCACTTCATCGGCCAGCCGCACGAAGCCATAAATGGCATAGACCGCCCAACGGAAGTCGTTGGACAACATGCGAATACCCAGAGAAAACGAGGTGCTGTAATTCAGTGCAACCCGTTTGCTGCAGGCCAATGCCGTTTTATGATATAGTTCCATGCTCATGGGTAATCCTTTCAGTAACGAGTTTAGAACCAATAACAACGATGGGCAATCCTGTGCCTGGAACGGTACTAGCGCCGACATAGTACAGGTTGCTCAATTGTTCGTCTTTGTTGGAAGGGCGAAACGCTCCAATCTGGTTCATTCCATGAGCCAGGCCCAATCCACTTCCTTTGTATAAATTAAACATACGCATCCAATCGACAGGTGTATAAACAGTTTTGCTGATGATGTTGTTTGTGATGTCGTACCCCACCCGGTTGCTCAAATCGGCGATGATGTCGTCGGTTAGTTTTTCCGCATCAGACCAGTCGGGCTTGTGTCGCAGGTCGGGCACCGGACAAAGGATGAACAAGTTCTCACAGCCTTCGGGTGCGCATTCAGGATTGCTTTTGGAGGCTACATTCACGTAGTAATAAGGTTTTTCCGGAGCCACCGATGTTTTGAAGATCATATCGGCGTAGGCCTTGAAGTTGTTGCCCAGGAAATAGTTGTGGTGGGCAATGCCGTCAATTTTGCCTTTTACGCCCAGATAGATGGTGAATGGCGCAAGCGTCCAGTCCAGCTTATCCAACTTCTCCTCGCGATACGCTTTTCGGTTTAAGATGGCACCGCGGAACCAGGCAGCATCTGCATTACACACGAAGATATCCGCAGTCCAGCCTTTGCCTTCAGCATCAACAACAGCATGTAATTGACCCTGTTTCAATTCTACACCGGTAACCTCTGTATTGTAATGAAAACGAACGCCGCGTTCTTTCAGAATGGGCATGATTCCTTCTACGATTTTGTACATGCCGCCTTCCACATTCCAATAGCCATCGTGTTGCAGCTCCGTGTAATTCAAGAGGCTGTAAACGGCAGGAGTGTCAAACGGAGTGGCCCCCAGGAAGAATGATACCAGTGAGAAAATTACTTTTACGTCTTCAGTTTCAAAATTCCGTTCCAGTTCAGCCCACATGCTGCGGAACATTTTAGGCAGGTGCTTCATGGGAACCGTGGCCAAAGATGCCAGGTAAGGCACCATGCCATTAAAGTTACGCTTCACCACCTTGTATTCCGTGTCGTGGAAAATGGTACCTGCTGCTTTTAAGTAGCGTTTTGCTTTTTCTTCAAAGTTGGGTTCATCGGCAAATTCCTGAGCCAGCTTTTTCAGATCCTTGAACATGCGGTACACCTTGTCCCGTCCGGCAATATTCACCGTGTACAAGGGATCGAGTTCTTTGATGGTGAAGGGCACTTCCAGGCCTTGAGATGCGAACAGTTCCCTGAATTCATAGCTCATGCTGAAAAACGAGGGACCAACATCGAAGGTAAAACCGTCCTTTTCCAGCAAATTCAGACGACCACCGGGCCGCTGATAACGCTCAAGCACTTCTACCTGATAACCTAAATGAGAAAGTCGAAGGGCGGTAGCCAGGCCTCCAAGACCTGCGCCAACAATGAGCACTTTTTTTGCCATGAATTATTTTTTTGAAAATCGTTTCAGAAACCTGCGGGAAACGAACAGAAAGCCAAAAGCTTCGGAACCCTCTTTCCCGTGAAATGTATGGTGGTGGTAATGGGTCATCCGCATGGCGTGAAAGTAGGGACTGTTGGTGGTTTTCAACCACTTGATGCGCTGGTGTACAAACACATCGTGTACCAGAAAATACGCAAGACCGTAGAGGGCGATACCCAATCCGGCAAAAAATCGCCAATCCAACTGTTCCGCGCCGACAACAATCAGCCATACGCTGGGGATGGCAAACATGAATCCAAATAAATCGTTGCGTTCCAGGGCACCGTGGCGTGGTTCATGATGGCTTCGATGCCAAATCCAAAGAAAACCATGCATGATGTATTTATGGGTAAACCAAGCCACCCCTTCCATCAGCACAAAAAAAGCAAGGACGATAAGGATGTTCCACAACCAATTCATACTGGAAGTAACAACCTTTTTTTTCTATTGTTCTATCGAGGCGATATGATATCGCTCATATTCAGCGAAATAAACCTGCGAGGGCTCCGTTTGCCTGCACATGCAGCACTGTAAAAAACACCACCTGAATGGCCAACAGGCGCTGGGCGAATGGATTTGCGTTCATCGGAACCCATTTCAGGAAGAGGTAATGAAAAATGAATGAAATGATGAACCAGGCGATATAATTCTGCATGGGAATAAACCCGGCGTCCCAAGTCCAGAAAGCGTAACGAACAGCCACCGGCTCCATGATGAAGTCATAGCCGGTCATCAGCGCAGCAGCAAGCAGCGCAAGCAGCAATGGATCTTTCACCCACGATTGGGCCAGGCTTCTGGTGGCATAAACCAGGAAAAACCAGTTGATTGAAAGGATGAGGGGAACACCAAGCGCGGCAAATCCAAGCGTGGATTGGTAGGTATATGCACCAAAAATAGCTCCTGTTTTCACCCCGGCCACCTCAATGCAATAGCCGCCCAGGGCAATCATCACTGAAGCAGCAATAAAACCTGAGCTCCACTTTTTATGAAACAGCAGGGCGGCAGCCATAGCCATCAGGATGTTTACCGGCGTGAGGCGCATCATCCAGGGCTCCAACTCAGGAATGAGGAAACAGGTAAGGCCAACAGTGTATATGATAATGGCCAGCCAGGTTGCTGTATTCAAGTGTTTATGCATCTTCATGGTTGCGGCGCTGCGGGGGTCAAAGATGCCGTAATTTTCGCACTGAGTAAACAAAGCGGAATTCCTCCTCCGGGATGCACGCTGCCTCCAGTAAAATATAGACCTTCAATCTGCTTCGACTTATTTCTCTGGCGGAAGAAGGCAGCCATACGCTTATTGCTGCTGCTGCCGTACAGCGCTCCGCGGAAAGATGCCGTTTTCGATTCAATCAACACCGGATCAAGCACCTCCTCTGCTTCTATGAGGGAAGCAAGGTCAACATGTAAAACCTCAGACAGCTTATCAATGATTATTTTCCGCAGTTGGGTGCGAATCCTTGTCCAATCCTGGCCCCTGTTCGCAGGCACATTGACCATGACAAACCAGTTTTCACCGTATTCCGGGGCATCTTCAGCGTCATACTTCGAAGTGATGTTCACATAGATGGTTGGATCATCAGGAGCTGTTTGCTCCTCCCATATTTGCGCAAACTCGCGCTGATAGTCGGAAGAGAAAAAGATGTTGTGCAGTCCTAGTTGTGGAAACTTCCGTTTTACACCCCAGTAAAAAATGAGCGCGGAACTGGAACTATCCACATTGGCTACCCGTTGAGGCATGGGCACTTCCAACAGATGACGATAGGTATGGTACACGTCGGCATTGCTCAACACCGTTTCGGCATCAATGATCTGTCCATCTTCCAGCAACAGTCCCTGAACCTTTCCACGGTGAATACGGATCTGTTTCACCGGAGCATTGAAATGAAAAACAACACCCATTCGTTCAGCCAGGGCGTGCAGACTGCGGGCAATCTGAACGATACCGCCCTGTGGATGATACGCGCCCATAACGGTTTCAAGATGCGGAATCACATTCAGCGTAGCCGGGGCTTTGTATGGGTTAGAACCATTGTAGGTGGCAAAACGGTTGAAGAACTGACGTACTTCAGCAGTTTTAAAAAACGACTCATTGCGGCGGGCCATACTGGGCAACATGTCGATAAAAGGCAGGTTGATTATGCCCCTCAGCCCTGTTGGTCGCAGGTAGGTATCCAATCGGTGCAGGGAACGTTCCAGAAAAACCGGCGCAGTGATGCGGTATAAGAAGGAACTCTTGCGGAAGAAGCGTCGCACACCATCGGCAGGTTCACCAAAAACCTTTTCCATGGCCAGTGCCAAAGCTTCTGCACCTGCGGGAGCCTGAAACTGCTTGCCATTGGGAAAGAAATAGTGGCAAACCACGGGAAGCTGCTGATACCGATAGTACGCTCTGGGATTGACGCCACAGTGTTCAAAAAGTTCGTCCACCAAATCCGGACGTGTGAACAAAGAAGGGCCGGTATCGAAACGGTAGGCGCCGAGTTTCATATTACCCATTTTACCGCCGGGCACAGCAGAGGCTTCAAAAACATGCACCTGGTATCCTTTGCGTTGCAATCGAATGGCAGCCGCCAATCCGGCCACCCCTGAACCGACGATTGCAATTTTGTTTTTCGTCACCAAATCGAAACAAATAAGCAGGAAAGTTGCTTTTCAGAAGTTTTTTTTTCTCGACAATTTCTTCAACTCGTTGACTATCAATGCTTTACAAAATTTCTCATCGAAAACAGGATTTTTTTTTGCAACTATTTGAAATATCCGTTCCGTTCGTAAATTTGCAGCACTCAAACAAGGAAAAACAAGATGAAAAAAGCTTATTTCACCCTGGCTGCCATCGCAGTATTTGCATTCGCAGCTTGCAACGGAAAATCTGGCGAAGCTAACGGCGACACTACCAAAAAGGACAGCGCTGCTGCACCTGCTGCTGCTGCCGCTCCTGCTCAGGAAGACACTACCAAGAAGGACAGCACTGCTGCTCCAGCTCCTGCTGCCGCTCCTGCTGCTGCTCACTAAGAGTTAGTCAAAAGCAAATAAAAAAGGGCACTTGCAAAGTGCCCTTTTTTATTTAGATTTGCAGTAAACGATGAACCGCCTGGCGACATACCTTTTCGCATGCGTGCTGATGCTCAGTCCGGCATCCATGCTGTATGCACAGGGTATCAGCAATAAAGACAACGGTCCTCTTCATTTCTCTATTTCCCCAAATCCAGTAACCGGTACGTACGTTCTGGTTAGCTTTCAGGACGCTTCACTGAGCAGTGGGCAGGTTCAGCTGAGCGTTACAAATGTTATAGGTCAATCCCTGTACACACACCTCATCAATCAGTCAGATCTTGACAGAGGTTCCATCCGCATAGAAATCGCAGATTTGAAATTATCCAAAGGCCTTTATTTCGTAAAAATGGCCTCCGGTGAACAGAGTTTCACCCAGAAGCTGGTGCTTCGCTGATTATCCATGAATCAAGATTCTTCTTTAAAGATTCGTCTGGCGAAACCAGAGGATGTTCAATCTGTTTATCAACTCATCGTTGAACTTGCAGCGTACGAACGCGCCCCGCAAGAAGTAATCAATACCCCTGAACGCATGCTGTCCGATGGATTTGGCTGCGATGGTAATTGGTTTGGCTGTGCCGTTGCTGAAGTGCAGGGGCAAATTGCAGGCATGGTCATTTGGTATTTTCGCTACAGCACCTGGAAAGGACGCTGTTTGTATTTGGAAGATTTTTATGTGTCGCCAGAATATCGAAGAACCGGAATAGGTGCTTCTTTATTTGAATATGTGCTGAATTACGGAAAAGCGCAACAATGCCAGAAATTGGTCTGGCAGGTTCTGGAATGGAATGAACCGGCAATCCAGTTCTACAAAAAATATGGCAGTCACCTTGATCCGGAATGGCTGAATGGTTCCATCACGCTATGAGTATTAAACCCGGGAAAGCGCTCCTGAACAGCATCCTGCTGTGTGTCATCATACTGAACGGATCTCTGGCACAAAGCCATTTTCAATTACAGGCAACAGATTACGGAATCCTGCCCAGATCGGCTGAAACCCTGAGCGGTGTGCTGACCATGCCCCTATTTCACGCTTCAGCGGAACATCTGTGGGGCAATTTACTTGCGCTGTTCAGCCTGAGTTTTTTATTGGGACTGTTTGCGCCCGGATTACTGCCTCGTGCAATCTTAATCATGTGGCTCCTCAGCGGTTTTATTCTGTGGACGATTGGTCGTCCGCTGTGGCATATTGGCGCCAGCGGATTGGTGTACGGCCTGATCGCATGGTTTCCAGCCATGGCAATATTGCGTCGGAATCAAGCGTACAATGTTCTTACACTGCTGGTGCTTATCTATTACGGATCGGCGATTTGGGGGCTGTTTCCGGGTAATCCTCAGGTTTCATACGAAGGCCATATCTCAGGATTGATTTCCGGGATTATTACGGCCATATTCCTGAGAAACCATGTGCCCCAGGATCCCAAAACGGAATCCGGTTCAGATTTGACCGAAGGCGATGTACACGAAGACCGCTACATGGAATTTGACTTCCGGCAGGAACGCACCATTACTCCAGATGATAATTCCGAATGATGAATTCTATTTGGTAATCACTGACCGGATCCCATTCATCTTTGAGGTTATGCCCCCAGAAGGCGCCAAATGACTGCCAGAAAAAGGCTGATGTACCGCCTTTATAGTATTTCAGTACTTCCCAGGTACTGCGACCGGTTTCACGGTGGATGAGCTTCATGAGGATTTTACCCTGGTTGATGGACAGGTCTTTGATACTGGCTTCGAACTGTTGTTTCAACACCTGCTCTGCGCGGCTGATGAAGCGTTTTCTTTCCCGTCGCCCTTCAATACGGGCCAGCTGATCTTCCAGCATCTGCATCTGATAGGCAACCATCTTGGCGTAGGGCATGGCTCTTTTTACGTTGCGCACCAGCCGCATGTAATTCACACGAGCCATGGAATCGTAGCGTTCCCTGCGCAGCACTTCTTCCAATTCTACCACCTTCACGCTGTCGCCATTAACCAGCTCCCATGCTACTTTGGCCCTGGAAGAATCTTGTCCTTGTGCAAAAAGCAAAGATGGCGACAGCAAGAAGAAGAAGCAGAAAATCCTCATAATCCGAGCAGTTTCAAAGCCTATGCCATCATGCCTTTTCCGGCCGACGATTTCGTGAAAGGTACCAAATACCAAAACCGCCTGCGGCAATCAGAATTACGGAAATCAGTTGCGCCTGAGAAAACTCCATTCCAGCGAAATGATATTGGGTATTGACGCGAATGGTTTCTATGAACCAACGTTCTACTCCTGCCATAATGAGGTAAATCCCGAACAAAACACCCGGTGCAAAAGGCTTCTTACGCAGCATCCACAGTGCGGCAAACAGCAGCATCCCGGCAGCGAATTCGTATAAAGGTGTAGGAAAAACAGGCGCTTCCAACATATAACAATGGGCTTGAGTACAACCCTGAATGGGAATTCCTGCATCAATAACGTTGTTTGGATAGTGGTAAGACCACAGCCAGGAAGGCATCCAGGAAGGAGCCGGCGTGGTATTTACAATTCCCCAGTCGCCATCGCCGCTCAGATGGCAGCCCAGCCTTCCCAAGGCGTAGCTGATCATCATACCCGGAGCGCCCACATCCAAAACCCGGAAGATATTCATGCCCTTTTTATGGGTATAAACCAACACTGCCGCGCCACCGCCGATCAAACCTCCATAAAACGTCCATCCACCGGTTGAGAAAATACTGCCCATGGGATCTGCGGTGAAGGTGGACCAATCTTCGAGAATATGAAAGCATTTGGCGCCAAGAAAACCGAACAGCAGTGCCAGGGCTGAAATATTGCCCATGAAATAATCAGGGCCAACCTTGCTGATGCGTTCTTCAGGCTTGGGAAGTCGCTGCTTTCGGTCTTCACGGAATTTCATCGCCAATACCAATGCCATCACCAGTAAACCCAATACCGGGGAACCTGCACCGGAAAAGAGAAAACCTGCGGGATCCTGGCCTGCGGCTTCAGGCCAAATGATGAGGTACAGCAATTTATGTCCCATGATGAACCCAAGAACGGCACTGCTCACATAGTCGGCAGCGCTGAAGGGTTTACCCACCACAGTGAGCAATGAAAACGAAGGAAACTGCTGTTCGCGGTGCCGCCGTTTGAATTCAGCTGAAAACACCTGATAGGCAGCGGCTACAGACAGCGCCACCAGCAATCCAAACGTGTTGACAATTTGGAGAAACGGGAGCTTCAGACCGGTAAGGTCGAAGATCAAATCATATAAGGTGGCGTACATATTCTGTTTTCTTGTTTAGTGATGCGGTTTCAACAAAGCTACATCGGGCATGGGAAAACCTTCCAGGGCTCCTTCGGCTGTTGGCCGACCCAATTCCACAGCGGTTACCTCATTGACCAGCAGCGGATCATAAGGAACCCGAACTTTAATATAATTATCAGTGAATCCTTCCATGTAGCCCTGCTTTTCTTCTGATTCAAATAATACTTCACGCACTGAACCAAAATGAGATTCATAAAAAGCATGTCTCTTTTTTTCACTCAGGATTCTGAGCATTTCTGAACGCTGCATCCTGAGTTTCTTCGGAACCACTTCTTTCATTTTGTACGCTGTGGTATTTACCCGTTCACTGTATGGGAACACGTGCAGGTAAGAAACCGGAAGTTCGTTCAGATATTGATACGTATCCAGGAAACAGGCATCGTCTTCACCGGGGAAACCCACAATCACGTCAACGCCGATACAGGCATGGGGCATGCACTCTTTGATCCGCATGATTCGGTTTGTGTACAAATCCCTGTCGTAGCGTCTTCGCATTCTTTTCAGCAGGTGATCATTGCCGCTTTGCAGGGGAATATGAAAGTGGGGGACGAATTTTTCAGATGCTGCCACAAAGTCGATAATCCGGTCTTCCAGCAAATTGGGTTCGATGCTTGAAATGCGGAAGCGATCTACCTCAACCTCATGCTCCAGGGCACACATCAATTCGTAGAAGCTGCTGTTGTGGTTGACACCAAAATCGCCAAGGTTTACGCCGCTGAGGATGATCTCTCGCGCTCCGGATTGAGCGGCATCCTGAACAAAACGAACGGTATCGGCTACGTTGGCACTGCGACTTTTACCGCGGGCCAGCGGGATGGTGCAAAATGAGCAGAAATAATCGCATCCATCCTGAATTTTCAGAAATGTACGGGTCCTGTCGCCTTTGGAAAAGGCAGGAATAAAATCATAAACATCTTTCACCGGAGCCTGATGGATGCGTGCTTTAGGTTCTTTCACCAAGCTGCTGAGGTGTTGGGTAAGGTTGAACTTTTCAGCCGCGCCAAGCACCATATCCACGCCGGGAATTTCTGCGATTTCCTGTGGTTTCAGCTGCGCATAGCAGCCCACAATCACGATATAGGCATTGGGATTGTACCTGAGTGCTTCCTGTACCACCTTACGGCATTTTTTATCTGCCTGATCGGTAACACTGCACGTATTAATTACATATAAATCGGCTCCTTCCGTGAACTCAGCTTTCTGCAATCCTGCATCCACAAGCTGACGCCCAATGGTGCTGGTTTCGGCAAAATTGAGTTTACAACCCAGGGTATAAAAGGCCACGCGATGTGCCATAACTGGCACAAATTTAAGCCGATCAGAGCGGATCAAACTTATATCCTACACCTTTTACAGTATAGATATAACGTTCTTCCAGCTTTTCCCTGATTTTTCGCACATGCACATCAATCGTGCGGTCAACCACTTCTACGTCTGCACCCCAAACCTGATCAAGGATTTCCTCGCGGCTGAACACCTTTCCTGGCTTGGAAGCGAGGAACGACAACAGTTCGAACTCCTTTCTGGGAAACTGCAGCGGCTTGCCTTTGTAGGTTACGAGGAATTTCTCACGATCGATTTCCAAATCGGGGAAACGCATATTGTCCATAAATCCGCCCTTATCCTGTCGGCGCAAAATGGCCTTAATCCGGGAAATGAGCACCCTGGGTTTGATGGGTTTATTGATGAAGTCATCAGCTCCGGCTTCAAAACCTGCCAGTTCCACAAACTCTTCGGCACGTGCCGTAAGAAATACGATCAGGCTGTTGCGGGTTTTCTCATTTTGACGCAAGATTCTGCAAGCTTCAATACCATCCATTACGGGCATCATCACATCCATCAGGATCAGGTCCGGAAATATCTTTTGGGCCTGCTCTACGGCCTGAGATCCATTCAGGGCTGTAAATACCGCATAGCCCTCCTTTTCCAGATTGTAGCGAATAAACTCGAGGATGTCGTGTTCGTCATCTGCTACAAGAATGGTTGGAGTATTGCCTATCATGTCTTACAAAAAAGGGATGCAATTGTTACGGCATTGTTACGGAAGCGGGGCCTGCTTATTAAATCAACATTAAGTCCCCCGCAATATGCACAGCTTCGCGCAATCCTTAAGGCTTGGCGAGCAGCTCCTCGATTCGGGCTTCCAGCTCAGGGCCACGCAGTCCTTTAGCCACAATCACGCCTTTTCTGTCAAGAAGCACGGTATATGGAATACCACTCACTTTATACAAGCGGGCAGCGGCGTTTTGCCATTGACGCAAATCGCTTACATGGATCCAGCTCAAGCTGTCGCGGGCAATGGCATTCAGCCAGGCATTGCGGTCTTGGTCGAGTGAAACGCCGTAGATTTCAAGGCCTTTCGATTTCAGCCTGCGGTACATGCGCACCACATTGGGGTTTTCGCGCCTGCACGGACCGCACCAACTGGCCCAGAAATCGATAAGCACCACTTTCCCGCGCAAGCTGGACAAAGGCACCGGCTTGCCATTGGGGTCATTCTGGATGATATCGGGAGCCGGACTTCCAACGGCCAGCAAACGTTCTGCGTTGTAAAGCGCTTGCAGTTCTTTGGTATATTTAGACTGAGGATTGTAGGCGTTCACGGAATTGTATGCAGTTTCCAGCATGGGGAATGAAAAATCCTCTATGAGGTAATACGTGAACACCACATAAGGAACCAGGCTCTTGGGCTTGGACTTCATGTATTCAAGGAACGCCTCTTTTCGCTTTGAAAGGACATCATAAAATTGATTTTGCAACACTGCGGCCATAGCATAATCTTCTTCAGACCCGGAAAGATTCGAAGCCTGTTGCTGAATGGCGAACAATTTGTAGTCGAAACCGGCGCTGAGTTCAATAAATTCCTTCAGCTCCATGCTCTGTTGGATTTCCGCACCGCTGAGGCTGTAGGAGATGTATGGGTTTACGCCGCTGATTTCCAGCTGCATTTTTGTGTTGTTGTTCACCACCAACATGATGTAGCTGCTGGAATCCCATTGCAGGATGCAAAACACTTCTTCCTTGGTGTTGCCAGAAAGTGAAAAGTTTCCTTCTGCGTCTGTGCGCACAGAATCCATGAAACTCCAGCCATCCTTCCGCAGTTCCTGCAAAACCACCAGCCGTTTGGGCATATTGAGCAAACGGCCATTCAGGGCAAAACCGTCGCTGACCACTTCCTGTTCGGCAGCCCGGGCTGTGAACATTTCACGCATCCAGTCGTTGAACCCGGCGGTTGCTCCGGCCTTCTGGCAGGATAAGGTGGTGATACTCAGAAGCAAAAAGCTGCCGACGCGCGTAAGTAAATTTGGTTTTGCCATGATGTGTTGAACAATATCAAATGTTATTCCGTTCCCCAAAATTAGGCATCGGAATCGTTTTTGAGCAATGCTTCCTGCCATTCAGCAGGGGTTTTGGCCTCGGCCAGGGTAAAATCACCAATTCTGGTGCGGCACAATGCCTTCAGGTAGGCGCCGCTGTTCATCGCTTTGCCGAAGTCATGGATGAGTGAACGAATGTAGGTTCCTTTGGAACAAACCACACGAAAATCCAATTCGGGAAGTTCCATTCGGGTTATTTCAAATTCACGCACCACCACATTGCGGGATTCCAACTGGTGCGAAACGCCTTCCCTGGCCAGTTTGTACGCCCGTTTTCCATCTACTTTCACCGCACTGAACAGCGGTGGAACCTGCGCGATGTTTCCGGTAAACAAAGGAAGCGTTTCCGCAATCAACTGTGCATTGATTTGCCCGGTGGGAAAGTGCTCATTCACTTCTGTTTCCATATCGTACGAAGGCGTAGTGGCACCCAGCACCATGGTTCCGGTATATTCTTTTTCCTGCCCCTGGAAACCTTCCAGTTTGCGGGTAGCTTTCCCGGTGCACAAAATCAACAGGCCTGTGGCAAGCGGATCCAGTGTACCGGCATGTCCGCATTTTCTGGCCTTGAACAGATACTTGATTTTCTTCACCGCCTGGAACGAACTCCAGCCGTAGGGTTTATTGACCAGAATGATGCGTTCCGGTTCCGGTTCCTGATTTATCGCACCCACAGTTTATAGGTTCCGGTTGTTTGACCACTGACTTCTTCATAAATCCTCAGGTAATAAACGCCTGATGATATTTCAGCAGTATTCAGTTTCAGCAAATGGGTTCCGGCATCCAGCGCAAAGCGTGTATCGAGGGTTTGCTCCTGCCCTTTCATGTTCACTAAAACTGCGCGATACACGCCGGAGGCGTTGATGCTCAATTCAATGTTCACTGCATCATCAGCGGGATTTGGGAACAGCCTGAACTCTTTGATTTCCAACGCCTGTCGCAAGGGATCTTTCAGGCTGAGCCGTGAAATCCAGGCATTCATGCCCCCATTGCCATAGGAACCCACCAAATACCAGGTATTGGGTTCGTTGTACTTTTTCTGAATACCTTCATAATCGCCCCAGCGCTGTTGGTCTTTAGGCAAGAAGGAATAATTGATGATGCTCCGGCCCTGCTTAATCCGGAGGATGTGCGAATACTCGCGGTAGCGATTGCAATACACTACGGATGTACCCGGAAAGGTTTGCGCAGCGGAATGCTGAAAGGTGATCAGCACGGAAGGATCGTCTTCCGCAGTACCTGCCGCAGCTATGGCCGGATAGGCAAAGTCTAAGGAGTCTGTGGTGATGTATTGTGCTTTTGCTTCGGGCGTTCCGTCCAGATCATATAAAGCGCCATGGTAGATGCACGGCTGCAGGCTTTGCGGATGGATGGAATTTTGCGCGTAGTGAATCACCTTGCCTGTTTGAACTGCATGCAATACGCGTGCATCATTACAGGCCAGTTTATACCCTTGTGGTTGCAGGGCCGATGGCGGATAACCGTATGTTTTGTCGGCACGGATCACCTTCAGGGAATAAGCAGCATTTCCGGAAGCCTGGGTTCCTGAGATTTTATGGATGAAGAGCGTATCGTTCAGCGTATCTGCCGGACGCACGCTCAGGAAATACATATCGGGGTACAATTTCAGGCCGCCCTGAGCAGGACAGATGCTCCAAATGGATTTACCCTGAAACTTCAGGCTGTGCCACAAGTTTTTCTGCAGGTTCTTTCCCTCGAAACCATCGCTTTTATGCACCTGCCAGATGATGCTTTGCACGAATCCATCCTGCCAGCCCTTGTTGTTTTTGAGCTGATTCAGCGTAATGAACAAATCACCGGAACCAAGCGCAACGATGGGATAATCGCTCCAGGTGGTATCGTTCAGCGGATTCCCCGACAGGCGGTACACGTTCCAGGGTTGCAGCGGATCTGAAGAAGTGGAGAAGCCCACAATGGTGGCACTGTTGCTGTGCAAGGTGCCGTTCATGAACACCACAATCCAGCGGTTGGCTTCCTGATCAAAAAGCACCCGCGGATCAAACGGACGATCCAACATGGGCAGCGTACCTTCAGGATTGAGGTTCGGGTTGCGGGCAAAAGAGGCCAGACCCCAGGTTTTCAGTAGTTTTCCGGTGTCGTTGAATACGCGGATGTTGGTATTGAGCACCGACATCACCACGCCTTCGTTGTTCACGGCTACGTGGTTGTCGTTGGGCGTTCCGCTCCCGGAAAGTGCTTCAAAGCCTTTTTCCATGGCAGGCAGTAACAATTCCTGTGGCGTGGGTTCCGCTTTGTTGTTGCTGCGCGAGCGAATCAAAGATTCACGTCGTGCGTTCTGGTAGGCAGTTAAACCCGGCATGAGCCCGCCGGGTTTGGGCATTTCCTGTTGCAGCTGCTCCAGCAGTGGCTCTTCATGCTTTAATGGTTCAAAAACATGCGCACGCGGGGATTGGAGGTTCCGCGCTACGCGAAACGAACCCTGCGCGGCCAGTTCTGACAATCCGCAGAGCAAAAGCAACAACAGGAAACGGTGCTTCATTTACGGAGCGACTTGGTGTACTCAGCAAGAATTTTGAGCTGCTCATCATTCCATCCGACAAATGGAGGCATTAGATTTTTCCCTTTACGAATAATGGTTACGATCTCAGCTTCTGAAAGCGTGCTTGTTTGCAGGTTGGCAGCACCTCTTGCGCCCAAGGCACCATCTTCACCGTGACATTTCACACATTCTACTATATACATTGCTTTTGCCGTTTCCTGAGGTGTAGCGCCTGCGGCCACGGGCTGCACCCTGTTCTTCTTGGCGGCTTCGGCCATTCCATACGCACCAAAAATGAGCAATACGCTGAGTGTTGCCAGTGGCTTATTGGCCTTTTTGAATCCGATCACAGC
>JBIKKI010000156.1:0-5144 GCA_044360435.1 Bacteroidia bacterium | reverse complement strand
GATCTGGAGTCTGAATAATTATTTGGGTTTGGCAAACCATCCGGAAGTGATGGCAGCCGACGCAGAAGCTGCTGCGCGTTTTGGGATGGCCTACCCTATGGGCGCACGGATGATGAGTGGAAACAGCGTGTACCACGAACAACTGGAACGCGACCTTGCTGATTTCATCGGAACAGAAGATACCATTCTCCTGAACTTTGGTTACCAAGGCGTGCTTTCTGCCATTGATGCGTTGGTAGATCGCCACGACATCATCGTTTACGATGCTGAGTCGCACGCATGCATCATCGACGGAGTTCGACTGCACATGGGTAAACGATTTGTTTACACCCACAACAATATAGACAATCTTGAAGTGCAGCTTCAGCGTGCCACGAAACTGGCCGAGCAAACCGGAGGCGGCATCATGGTGATTACCGAAGGTGTGTTTGGGATGTCAGGAAGTCAGGGCAAACTGAAAGAAATCGTTGCACTGAAGAGCAAATTCAATTTCCGCCTGTTTGTTGATGATGCACATGGTTTCGGTACCATGGGCGCCACTGGGGCCGGTACCGGCGAAGAGCAAGGCTGTATGGATGGCATTGATGTGTATTTCTCAACATTTGCCAAATCAATGGCAGGAATTGGCGCTTTTATCGGTGCAAAGAAGGAAGTAGTGAAATACCTCCGGTACAACATGCGCTCGCAGATCTTTGCCAAATCGCTTCCAATGCCCATGACTATTGGGGCCATCAAGCGCTTGGAATTGTTGCGCACCAGGCCCGAGTTGAAGAATAACCTTTGGAACATAGTTCATTCACTGCAGAATGGACTGCGTGCTGCCGGATTTAATATCGGCGTTACTACCACTCCTGTTACCCCGGTTTTGCTGAATGGTACCATACCAGAAGCTACTCAGCTCACCCGCGAGTTGCGCGAAGATTTTGATATCTTCTGCTCAATCGTTGTATATCCTGTAGTACCCAAAGGCGTTATTATGCTGCGTCTTATTCCAACAGCGGTGCATACTCAGGCAGACGTGGACCATACCATTAAAGCCTTCACCGTGATTAAGGATAAATTGGCCAGTGGTGCCTACCCACGCGACGAATTTGCGGCAATGAACGCTTGAGGCCTTTTGGCAACGATCGTTCCAAGCCCTTTCATATTCTTGGGCAATTCCTAAACTACAGTCGTGCAGAAAAGCGCGGCATAGTGTTCCTTTTATTCCTCATATTGGTGCTTTTGGCCTTGCCTGAAGTGGTCAGCAGTTTTTATCCGCCATCGGGTTTTCAACTTACCATTCAACCTTTTGGAGTTGCTGACTCCAATACTGTGAAAACCCAAAGGCGCTCCGATGAAGCTCCCGAAATCCGGTCCTTACACGATTTCGACCCGAATTCGGTACGTCCTGAAACACTGATGAAGTTCGGTGTGCCGCAACCGGTTGCACGGCGGATAAAAAACTACCTGGGGAAGGGCGGCCGTTTTCGGAAACCAGAGGACTTGCTGCGAATTTGGGGAATGGATACCTTACTCTTTGTTTCTCTGAAACCCTTCATAAGAATACCTGAAATGATGGGCAGTTCGCATGGGTCTTCACGGGAACACATCGCTGAAGCAGCAACATTAAATGCCATGAGGAAGGTCTTGCTCATGGACCTCAATGCGGCAGACAGCGCGGCATTAATCCGATTGCCTGGAATTGGGGAAAAGCTGGCTGCTCGCATTGTCGCCTACAGAGAACGATTGGGCGGTTTTGCCCATATCGATCAACTTTTTGAAGTTTACGGTTTGCCACGGGAAACGGCGTTGCGCTTGTATCAGGAAGGAAGATTGGGCCTGATCAGTGGCGTGTATCGAAAAATCCAGATAAACACCTGCAAAGCAGCAGCACTGAAGCATCCGTACATCACAAAAACACAGGCAAATGCTCTTTTGGCTTACAGACAGCAACATGGACCATTTAAAGACTCATCTGACATGCAATCAGTTTTGTCGTTTTCTGCCGCTGAAAAAACCCGCCTCATACCGTATCTGGATTTTAGGCGCAACTGAATATCCTTCATTTGTGGTAATTTCGCAGCGCCTTAATAAATATGCCTTCATTCCAGGAATCTGAAAGTGTTGCTATGGTGCGTTCCATGGTGCGTGATTTTGCCGAAAAGAATATCAAACCGCACGTAATGGAATGGGATGAATCTCAGGAGTTCCCCATTGACCTGTTTAAGGAATTGGGTAAAATGGGATTAATGGGGGTATTGGTTCCGGAGAACTACGGTGGTTCAGGGTTTGGATATCATGAGTATGTGGCGGCTATTGAAGAGTTAGCCTCTGTTTGTGGGTCTATTGGTTTATCCATGGCGGCGCATAATTCGTTGTGTACCGGACATATCCTGCAGTTCGGAAATGAGGCTCAAAAATCTAAATACCTGCCTTTACTGGCATCCTGCGACTGGCTTGGAGCCTGGGGGCTTACAGAACCCAATACCGGAAGTGATGCAGGAAGAATGATGACAACCGCAACCAAAGATGGCGATTACTGGGTCATAAATGGCGCAAAATGTTGGATTACGCATGGCAAAAGTGCACAAGTTGCTGTTGTCATCGTGCGTACCGGTGAGTTACTGGACTCCAGAGGCATGACCGCCTTCATCATTGAAAAAGGAACACCTGGTTTTACCCACGGCCGGAAGGAGAATAAGCTGGGCATGAGGGCTTCAGAAACCACAGAACTGCTATTCGATCAGTGTCGTGTTCATGAAAGTCAGGTGCTTGGTCAGGTAGGAGAAGGGTTCATTCAGGCCATGAAAGTGCTTGACGGCGGACGAATTTCTATTGCCGCACTGTCTTTGGGGATTGCCAAAGGCGCGTATCGGGCTGCTTTGCAGTATGCCAAAGAACGCGAACAATTTGGTCAGCCCATTGCAGCATTTCAGGCTATTGGCTTCAAACTTGCCGATATGGCAACACAGATTGAGGCCGCTGAATTGCTTACACATCAGGCAGCCAACCTGAAGAATCTTGGAAAAAGTGTAAACAGGGAATCGGCGTTTGCGAAATATTACGCCTCTGAAGTGGCCGTTCGTGTAGCTACGGAAGCTGTACAAATCTTTGGAGGATATGGATATACCAAAGATTTCCCGGTTGAGAAATTCTATCGTGACAGCAAGCTGTGCACCATCGGAGAAGGCACCAGTGAAATACAAAAATTGGTGATCTCAAGAAGCATCTTGCGCGATTAAAAGGAACTTTTTATATTTGCAGACATTTTTCGCATGATCGTTATCAACGTAAAGGAGAACGAGTCGCTGGACAAAGCGCTCAAAAAGTTCAAGAAGAAATTCGAGAAAACCGGTGTCGTTAAAGAATTACGAGCCCGTCAAGCCTTTGAAAAGCCTTGTGTTCGTCGCCGGATGCAGATGATTCGCGCTGCATATCGGGAAAAAATGCAACAAGTTCAGGAAGGGTAATACCATCCCGAGCTATATTTGATTCCAGGCTATGAACCTGGAATTTTTTTTTGTTGATGACTTTCTGCAATTCCAGAAGTCCGTTCGAAGGCTTTCCGAACAAACCATTCGCGCCTATCGGAGCGATTTGCAATCCTTAACACGCTATCTTGTTGAGCTTGGGGTTCAGCACCCTCAGGGTCTCGATTCCACACATCTTCGTTCATGGATGGCTTACCTCATGGAACGTGGGAATACACCGCGCAGCATTCACCGAAAACTTGCTTCGGTTCGAGGTTGGCTAGACTTTCTTATTTACGAGCTCAAACTGATTAACAACAACCCTTCTGATCAGTTGCTTCCTCCCAAGCGCAGTAAGCCGCTGGTAGAGGTGAACGACGCTCAGTCGCTGAAAAAGCTATTGGAACAATTTGACCAGGCAATACCTGATGAGCAGTTCCGCATCCTTCCGGTTGTCAGCTTATACCTTACCGGATTGAGGGTTTCTGAATTGGCCATGCTTCGCATTGCCGACTGGGATCGAAGTGCAGGACATATCCGAGTTTCAGGGAAGGGTGGGAAACAGCGATTGGTACCCGTGCATCCCTGGTTGGCCAGGCATTGGCTGCGACTCTTATTTTTGGAGGACCGCGATAAACTGGAACCGCTGCTGATCAATCAGCAAAACAGAGCATATCATGTTCGCAGTTTGCACAGGCTGGTTCAATCAGAATTGTCGAGGCTTGGCACCAGGGGCAGGCTCAGCCCCCATACCTTGCGCCATTCCTTTGCAACACATATGCTGGATGAGGGCGCAGAGCTTCTGGCCATCAAAGATTTATTGGGACACGCAAACCTCGCTACCACTCAGGTGTACACCAGAAATAGTTTGGAAAAGTTGAAGCAAGTGCATAAATTGCTACATCCAAGGAGCGGAAATGATTCATAATTGAATCGCTGAACTTGGAGCCAAATTTTCCAATTAACGTAAAAAGCAAACCCCATGAACATTCAATTTCAGGCCACTAATTTCAAGGCAGACGGTAAGCTGCTTGAGTTCATTACCCGTAAACTGGAAAAATTGCAAACCTTTCACGACCGAATCCTCAGTTCCGAAGTGTTTCTGAAAGTGAACAAAGCCGACGACAAGGAAAATAAGATTGTTGAAATCCGAATGCATGTTGGGAAATGGCACTTATTTGCCGAAGAGCGTGCACGGAATTTCGAATTGGCGGCGGATCAGGCAACAGAGGCACTGCGCAGGCAGATCAGCACTCTGAAGTCGAAACTTAGTGCCCAGGGTTGACCTGAACCGGCTTGTGGCTGCATACACAAGTCTATAAAAATCGGCTTTTTCGGCGTGTACAAAAGGGGGTATATCACAAATCCTCAAAAAAATCCACAGACTTGTTTGAACAATGTAGTTTTTATGCTACTTTTGCAGTCCTTTCAGAAAAAGGGTTTGCAGCCCGTGAAAGGCGTTCTTTGAAAGCCACCTTAGCTCAGCTGGTAGAGCAACTGACTTGTAATCAGTAGGTCGTTGGTTCGATTCCGACAGGTGGCTCAGTATTTTGCACAAACTGAAAGTAAAAATCAGTTTCGTGCTTTAAAAAGTTTTGGGGAAATACCAGAGTGGCCAAATGGGGCAGACTGTAAATCTGCTGTCTTACGACTTCGGAGGTTCGAATCCTTCTTTCCCCACTTTAGATTTCT
>JBIKKI010000039.1:0-17427 GCA_044360435.1 Bacteroidia bacterium | reverse complement strand
GCAGCCTACCGCCAGGTTATTCAGGACAGCAAAACAGTATTGTGGAACGGCCCCATGGGCGTTTTTGAAATGAGCAACTTCGCGCAGGGAACAAAAACCGTTGCAGAAGCCGTTGCAGAAGCCACCGGTGCCGGCAGCTTTACCCTCATTGGCGGAGGCGACAGCGCCGCGGCCATCTACAAATTTGGGCTGGCTGACCGCGTTAGCTACGTAAGCACCGGCGGAGGCGCGCTGCTTGAGTATTTCGAAGGGAAAGTGCTTCCCGGCATCGCAGCTGTGCTGGATGAACAACAGGCGCGCTGAAACAGATGAACCAGGTTCCATTGCGGATGAAACGATTGTTGCTTTCACTGTTGTTTGCTGCGGGCATAGGACTGCATCCATCTGCCTTAAAGGCGCAAGACGATGTTGCAGCAGTGAACACCTGCTTCCAGCAATACCAAGAAGCCATTGGCGCTAAAAATGCCAATGCAGCTCTCCGCTTGTTCAGCCGCAACTCCCTCAGCTTTTACGATTCTGTGCTGCTCCTGGCCCGTTTTGCTGACTCACAACAACTTTCCACGCAGGGTGTGATGCGTCAGTTGCTGGTTTTAACCCTGCGTGTGCGTGTACCACATTCGGAAATCAGGGTGATGACCGGAACTTCACTGTTGCAGTATGCCATCAATTCCGGCATGATTGGCAATATTGGCCAAAGGGGAACTGAATTAGGCCAAATTGAAGTGAACCGCGACACTGCCTGGGCGCAACTGATGGTTGACGGAACCCCGACAGAATTAAAATTGCTATTTCTGCGCGAACATCAGTGGACCCTGGATCTGGCGTATCTGGTGACAGCCGGTGAACGCGGCATAGAACAGATGCTGCGCGATGCGGGCTTAAAACGGGCTGACTTTATCATGACGATGCTGTTGCGCATTTCTGAAGGAAAAGCCAAAGCTGATGTATGGTTGCCCGTAGGCTGAAAGGCTTGATTCTGATTTCCCTGCTTTCATGGCTTTGTTGCGCACCGGGGAACGCAGCCGACAGCACCCGACGCGTTCACTTTCTGCCCGTTCCAACGCTTGGATATGCACCTGAAACCCGCCTTTATGCAGGCGCCGTAGTGATGATGCCCTTCCAGATCAGCCCCAAACATCGATTGTCCGCAGCAAAACTCGAAGTCAATTTCACCCAAAACCGTCAACGCATGCTCAGCGCTTCCTGGGATTATTACTTCGGAAGAGACTACGGTTTCAGTTCAGGAAACATCCTTACCGCGCGTTATCCCGATTATTATTGGAGACCCGGATCAACAACACCACAGGAAGCTTTTACGCGCTACCAGGCGCAAAAAACAGATGTTCAGGCTGAATATCTGAAGCGGATAGGCTTCAATAAAATATTCGCAGGTGCTGCACTCAGGTATGCTTCCATGCAAAAATTACGGTACATGGAAGGCGATTCCGGTATTTGGCAGGGACTGCATGCAGGAAGGGTTCTGGGAATTTCGTTGATTGGCAGCCACGACAGCCGCGACAATTTGCTCAATGCCACCAAAGGGATGCTGTTGCGCTGGCAAGGCGGTGTGCAGCGAACAGGAACGGGGGTGCACTATGTAACGCATAAACTGGACAGCCGTTGGTTTTTCAGCAAGAAACACCAAACCCTGGCGCTGCGCCTTTATGTGCAAACAGGGAGCAGCAAGGCGCCTTTTTTTGATTTGCCCGCTTATGGAGGTGATGCGGCGCGTGGCTATTTTACCGGAAGATTTCGCGGGGAACGTTTGGCCGCTCTGCAAACAGAATGGAGGCGCAGCCTGGGCAAACGCACGGGGTTTACGGTATTTGCCGGTGTTGGAAATGCCTGGATGCGGCATTCAGGCGAAGCCTTCCTGCTGAAACCCAATGGAGGTCTTGGCTTCAGGTATTTGGCCGATCGTCGCGCTCATGTAAACCTGCGCTTTGACTACGCATTTGGACTGGCCGGTCAACGCGGTTTCTATGTTGCCTTCGGCGAAGCCTTCTGAAATAATTTTAGAATTGCTGTCCGAGGAAGAAGTGGAATTGACCCGGTTTGCTGTTTCCGGATACCAGCCGCCAATCGAAGCCATAAGCGTAATCCAGGCCAATCAAACCGAACATAGGCATGAACAGGCGCACACCTACACCAACGGCACGGCGCAAATCCTGGAAAGGATTGTAGCTGTTGAAATTCACATACGCATTTCCGGCTTCTGCAAACACATGACCATACACGGTAGCAGTAGGATTCTTGGTGATGGCGTAGCGGATTTCTGTGGTGAGTTTATTGTAGATGGGCACACCACTTTCGCTGCGGCTGGCTGCATCGCTCACGGTAAAGTTGTCGTATCCGCGCTGGGAAATGATTTCCGTACCTGCCAATGAGAAGCCGAACAAGCCACTGCCACCCAGTCGGAAGCGTTCGAAGAAGGTCATGCCGAGGTCGCGGTTATAGAATCCAAGAAATCCGAAACGCGCCTGGGTGCTGAGTACGCAGTTTTTGAACAACAGCGTGTACCAGTTGGCGTCGAATTTCCATTTGTGGTATTCTATCCAGCGGTATTTATCAGCCGGAAGCATGTTGGCATAATCCTTTCCACTGAACGCGGAATAAGGCGGTGTGGCCTGCAAGCTGAAGGTAAACTGGCTTCCACTTTCAGGAAAAATAGGCGCGCTAACAGAGTTCCTTGTCAGCACAAATTGGATGCTGGGCACATAGGAGGTTCCATTTTTGAAATCCGCCGGGAAACCAAATCCTGAACCTGAAAGGTTTTGAAAGCGATAGCGTTGAAAAGAAAACACCCATTGCATGGAGAAGAAATCGTCGGGCCAACGCAGCCTTTTTCCAAAGGAGATGGAGGCACCGGTATTCATCAGCACGCGGCGATTGGGGTCTGTTTTCACGGCATAATCGTATGCGTTGATGGTGTGAAACAGACTTACGGAAAACGAATTGGGCTTTTTGCCACCCAGCCAGGGTTCTGTGAAGCTGAAGTTATAACCCTGGTAAAACGTGCCATTGCTTTGAGCACGCAAGGACAGGCGTTGACCGTCGCCACTGGGAATCGGATTCCACAGTGAAGGTTTGCCCAGCTTCCTAATGCTGAAATTGTTGAGTGTGATCCCGGCCGTACCAAGCAATGCCGGCCTGCCTGTGAAGCCATTGGCGCCCCAGCCTCCGGAAAGTTCAATCTGGTCGCTGGGTTTTTCGGAAACCTTATACTTGATGTCCACCGTTCCATCCATTTGGTTGGGAACAGGATCCACACCCATTTGTTCCGGATCGAAGTAACCGAGTTGTGCCAGGTCGCGCATGGTGCGCTGAATGTCGCTGCGGCTGAACTTATCGCCCGGCTTGGTGCGAATTTCACGCAGCACCACGTGGTCGCTGGTTTTCGTATTTCCGCTGATGGTTACGCGATTCACCCGAGCCTGTTCGCCTTCATAGATGCGAATCTCCATGTCGATGGAATCGTTACTTACTGCAACTTCCACGGGTTGCATGTTGAAGAACAGGTATCCGTCATCCATATAGAGGGTTTGGATGTCGAAACCACCCGTATTGGCAAACAGGCGTTCCTGCAACAATGCCTGATTGTACACATCGCCTTTTTTAATGCCCAGCAATGTGTCGAGCATGCCGCTGCGGAATTTGGTATTGCCGCGCCAGCTGATGTTTCTGAAGTGATAACGGGTTCCTTCCGTAACACCAATGCTGATCAGCAACCTGTCGGGCGAAATCTGAATGACAGAATCGTACAACACCCTGGCGTCGCGGTAACCCAAAGCATTGTATTTGGCTTCGATACCTGCTTTTTCTTCTTCGTATTTTTCTTCGATGAACTTACTTGAAGCCAGAAAGTTCCATTTTTTGTTCAGCCTTTTGGTCTTTTTGAACACCTTGCGCAGTTCGGCATCTGTCAATTGTTCATTGCCGGTAAAGCGAATGTCAAACACCTTCACCTTTGCACCTTTATCAACAGAAATGCGAATGATTTCGAAGTTTGGTTTGTTCACTTCCGGCTCGCGTTTAAATGCTACCGAGGCGCTGTAGTAACCTTTCTTCACATAGTAATCCAGAATTTCCTTGCGGGTTTTATTGAGCAGGTTCTGGGTAATAATCATGTTGCTTTTCAGAGAGATCTCTTCGCGCAGGTTTTTTGTTTCGCCCTTTTTGAGCCCTTTAATGCTGAATTTGCTGAGTTTGCTGCGTTCAGAAACATAAATGGTAAGAATGACCTGCCGACCGGGCAGTTTTTTCATACCAATCTGAATGTCTGCAAAAAACTGTTGTTTCCAGAGGTTTTCGATGGCCGTGGGAATAGCATCTCCGGGAACTTTGATCTTCTGGTTGATGGACAAACCTGAATAAATAGTTACCAGGGCTTCCTGAATATAGCGGGCACCTGATACCCGAATATCTTTAATGGTATATTCTTCAGGGTCAATAAAGTTATAGGGCTCATACAACGATGAGTCGCCTTGTGCGCACAATGGTCTCGAAATGCCCCACAATATCAGGAAGGCAAAGGTGGTTGCGTATTTGAGCCGGCGTTTCAAAGTGTTCAATAGCTGGTGGTAGTAGGGGCCTGAGTCAGACCAAATCGCCTTTCCCGGTTTTGGTAATCGATCAGGGCGGTGTATAAATCCTCTTTGGTGAAATCCGGCCATAACACCGGAGTAAAATGCAGTTCTGAGTAGGCAATTTCCCAAAGTAAAAAGTTGCTTACGCGCTGCTCACCACTGGTGCGAATCAGGAGCTCCGGATTTGGATAACGAGCGGTATGAAGTGCATTGTTCAACACATCTTCATTGATTTCTTCTGGTTGCAGGGAACCTGACTTCACCTGCGCGGCAATTTTGCGGGTAGCCTCCAGAATATCCCAACGTCCGCTGTAGCTCAGGGCAAGAATAAGCGTCATCCTGGTATTGTTTCTGGTGGCATGGACGGTCTCCTTCAACTGATTGTTACAAGATTCCGGCAACTGATCCAGGTTGCCGATAGCTTCCAAACGAATGCCATTTTTCATTAAGGAATCTGTTTCGTTGCGGATGGTATGTACCAACAGCTCCATCAGTGCATTGATTTCGTCCTGCGGTCTGCGCCAGTTTTCGGTAGAAAAGGCGTACAATGTCAGGTAAGATATTCCGAGTTCAGCGGCAGCTTCGGTTACGGCGCGCACAGCATCTACACCATGTGCATGCCCAAGTGCACGTAAATGCCCTTGTTGCATGGCCCAACGCCCGTTGCCATCCATGATGATGGCTACATGTTTTGGAATCCGCTCGGGTATGATTTGATCTTTGAGCAAGTACTCAGCCGTTATTCAGCCTGCAAATTACGGGAGTAAAGCGATATGAGAGGGTACATCCAAGGAAAAAGTACCAATCCTTGAGGTGCCGATCACCGCGTTGCGTTCCGGCACGGTAGGGCGCTTTTCCCAAGGCTGTATGCCGGTGACTCAATTCAGCTGATACCTGACCGTATTCATCCTCGTGCTTTTTAAAATCGGGATAGCTTCCCTTTACATCGTCCAGATAGTCGGTGAAGGTTTTGCGCCATACCGCCTCAACACCTACAACCCAATTTCTGCTCAGGTTGTATTTCAGCCCAAAACCAATGGGAAGGGCTACCTGCAAGGTGCTGTAACTGCGCTTTTGCCCCTCGGTGAAGTGGTTGCGCAAGTTTTGCTGACCTGCGCCATAGTTGGTTTTTGGGTTGAAGTAAAATGCCGAAATGCCCAGCGTTAAGTAGGGCGTGAAGTTTCTATCCAAAACGTTGACTCCAAACCTGTGAAAATTGAATTCGAAGGTTTGGGATGCCTCGAAAATGTCCGTATGAAAACTCAGGTTTCGGGCAGCCTGCGGACTAAAGTTGGAATCTGCAGCACTGATATGACCATACGTGGCCTGTGCCCGGTAGGAAACGAATGGATTGAAATTATACCTGAAAAATGGACCAAATGCTGCTCCGGTGTTACGCCAAACAACATTTGGTGCTACGTCGCCATGATAATTCGAACCGCCTAAAAACACGCCCATTTCACGCTTTCCATTGAAGAAGCGTTGTGCACAGAGCGTATGAAAGACACCCTGGCCTAGCACCAGCATGACCGCAATGGTTCGTATCAAAAATTAACCTTTCTTCAGAAATTAAAGCACCCTGCTTTTCCGCCTACAATCGGACGTGTAAGTGTGATGCCTCCAAAAATATACCAGTCTTTCAAATCTTCATTTCCGCGCTTCTGATTGTTCATGGCAGAAGGCTTACCTACTTCACGGGCACGGTCTTTCATGGCTACTGCCAGATATCCGTATGCTCCGCCCACAATCTGATCATCCACGTATTCGGTACTCACGTCATCCAGATAATCGGTAAACGTTTTACGCAGTCCGAGTTCGATACCCAGGGCCCAATCATCATCCAGCTGCGCCTTGTAACCGACTCCCAGGGGGATGGAAATCTGGGTCAGGCTGTAGCGTTGCTTGTCGTTATACTTGGTGGTTTCCTGACCTTCGGTTCCGAGGGGTTGCAACTCCACCCATTTCTTGTCGTACTGGGCAAGCGTTCCGTTGGGATCTATCGAATTGAAGATGGCAGCGTTGTATTCGAAATAGGCCTTAGGATTGAACTTATAAACGGCAAACCCTGCGAACAGGTATGGCGAATTGGCCAGTGAATTCCGGTCAGATTCATAACCAAACAAATTCCATTCGAGTTGTCCGCCAAATTCAACCACGTTGGATTTAAAGCTGAGGTTTCTGGCTTCCCTTCCGGCGTCAATGCCCTTGTAGTTCGCGTCTGCACCAGAGATCGTGCCAAACAGGGCACTGCCTCGAAGGGTGAACTTGTAATTGAGGTCGTAACGACAAATCAAACCGCCTGCAGGATTGGTTTCCTTCATCACCACAGAAGTTTTGGCGAGGTCACCCATGTAATTCGAAGCGCCTAAAAGCACACCCACCTGAAGAGGCTTGCCGACCCTGCGCTGGGCATGGGCCTCAGCAGGCCAAAGCAGCAGAACGACAGCCGAAAGTACAGTGATCCTGATTGTTGTTTTCATGCCTGAATCTGCGAATATATTGTTATGATTTGAGAATTCCCCCGAAAGAACTGTAGAAAAACGAGCCTGACTGTTTGTTATTGTGTTCTTTGTTCCTTCATGAGGAAATACACACCCATGGTCAGAAAATTGCGCAATACCGGGATGGCCGAAATCAGGCCCAGCTGTCTGCGGGGTTTGATGCCAAACTTATATTCATAAATGGGGTTGAAGAGGTAGTGTTTTTGGTGTGCCACGGTAAAACCGGTCATTCTGCTGATACCCAGAAAGCGCTCTATGCTGATGCCTGTGGATTTTATTTCCATCATGGTGTTGATTCCAGAAGCATTCACGCCAAACAGCCGAAGCATGCCGCGGTATAAAAATCCCGGAAGTAAATGGTACCATGGCGTTTTTGAAGCCAGCTTTCCGGGCAGCACCTGCTGATGCCCCCCGTAAGGCATTTGCCAGGGCGGAAACGCAAAAAACACCACACCGCCCGGTTTCAGAAAACGATGTAGTTGCGGCATAAATCGCGCTTGGTCGGGTATGTGTTCAATCACGTCTTTCAGGATGATCAAATCAAAACGCCGCCCTAAATCGCGTTCAGGATCGGTATCGTAAATATCCTTGTTCAGAAACTGAACCTTTCCTGCCTTCAGTTCATCAGACATAAAAGCACGCGCATAGTCCAGTCGTGCATCCTCCAGTTCAATGCCCGTGCAGGAATAGCCCAGATCCGTGAATGCCTTCAACACACCGGCTTCCCCACAGCCAATTTCCAAAACTTCCATCTCCTCGGGAAAAGACCATTGCTCCCTGATAAACGGGATGATGTGTTTTTGGGTAACCGCCAGGGTCATGTCGAAGTAGCGGCGCTTGTCGCCGTGAAATTCGTACATCGCAGGGCAAAGATAACCCTACAGAATTCAGCTTCTCCTGCTGCGGAAAAAATCCTGCATGAGTTGGCGGGCTTCTTCAGCAAATGGTCCCTGGCACACCTTTGTATGTCCAAGCAGTTCGGTATTCAGTTCCTTGCTGAATCCGGTTTTGGGTTCTTTACAGCCATACACCACTTTGGCAAGGCGCGCCCATCGGATGGCACCGGCACACATCAGGCAAGGTTCCACAGTGACATACAAGGTGCATTCCTCCAGAAATTTATTGTTCAGGAATGAAGCCGCTGCGGTGATGGCCAGCATTTCTGCATGAGCCGTTACGTCGTTCAGTTTTTCGGTTTGGTTGTAGCCTTTCCCGATGATGCGGCCCTTGTGTACCACCACGGCACCGATGGGGATTTCGTCTGCATCAGCAGCTTCCTGCGCCATTTGCAGGGCTTTTTGCATGAAGTATTCATCGCCACCGGGCGTTTCCATGCAACAAAAGTAGCTGCGAAAAAATTTTTGCCAGCAGTATCCGTTTGATGCAGATGGAAAAGAACTTAAGTCGGGCTTTTATGCTTTGTCTGTTGTGCCTTCCCGCTCCTTTTGTGTTTATGAAGATCGGGCCGGAAGGCTATCGTAACTATGGGCCCGATGTACCAGATATCTGGATTTTGGGCGCATACATTCTGGGTAAGGACACCTCATTCTGGGGCATCGGCATCGTTTGGAAATGGCAGTTATTCTTCATCATATACACAGCCGCCAGTTTATGGTTTTACCACATCACCAAATTAATGTTTTGGCTGTATCAGAATCTGATTTTCCTGTTGTTGTTTCCGCTTTGGCTTTATGCATATACCGGAGGTGTCATCAACAACAGTGATGGTGCGGATTTGAGTGTTTATCCCATGCCTGGGTTGCTGCTGTGGCTCGGTGTTTTATGGCTGCATTTCCGCATCATATACCAAACGTTGCGGCACAGACGGAACCATTAGCGCCTTAACTTTGTTTCATCATCATGAACGTAGGTATTGTATTGTATCCCACCTTTGGCGGCAGCGGTGTAGTAGCAACTGAGTTGGGTAAGGCGCTGGCCATGAAAGGACATACGGTACACTTCATCAGCTACAGTCAGCCGGCACGACTGGATTTCTTCTCCGAGAATATTTTCTACCACGAGGTGAGCGTGCTGAAATACCCGCTTTTTGAATATGCGCCCTACGAAACTGCCCTCGCCAGTAAAATGGTGGATATCGTAAAAACAGCCCACCTCGATTTGTTGCATGTGCATTATGCCATTCCACATGCCAGTGCAGCCTTGCTGGCTAAGTTCATCCTCAGGGAGCAGGGCATCAACATCCCGGTGATTACCACGCTGCACGGAACAGATATTACATTGGTGGGGCGCGAAGCTACCTTCGAACCGGTGGTGAGCTGGAGCATCAACCACAGCGATGGCGTTACGGCTGTTTCTGAAAGCCTGAAGGAGGACACCTACGCCAATTTTCACATCAGCCGGGACATCCGGGTTATACCCAACTTCATTGATTTCAGCCGCTTCTCCAAAAAGCCTAAAGAGCATTTCAAGAAGGCCATTGCACCCAATGGTGAACGTATTCTGGTGCATACCTCAAACTTCCGAAAGGTAAAGCGTGTGGAAGATGTGGTGCGCGTGTTTGCCGCTGTGAGCAAAGCCATGCCCGCCAGACTTTTGCTGATTGGCGACGGACCAGAGCGCAGCAACATTGAGAAGATTTGTCGCGAACTTGACACCTGCGACCGGGTGACCTTTTTGGGTAAACAAGAAGCCATTGAGGAAATCCTCAGCGTATGCGACTTGTTCCTGCTGCCTTCAGAAAGCGAGAGCTTTGGACTGGCCGCGCTGGAAGCCATGGCCTGCGAAGTTCCTGTGGTGAGCAGCAACGCCGGTGGTATTCCCGAGGTGAATGTTCACGGAAAAACAGGATACCTGAGTGATGTAGGCGATGTGGAATCCATGGCCCGCCATGCCATTGGCCTGCTCAGCAACGATGATTTACTGCATGAATTCAGAAAAAACGCCCTTCACAAAGCCAAAGAATTCGACCTGAAAAAAATACTTCAGGATTACGTGGCCTATTACGAAGAGATTATTGCCGCACAGGTTCAGGCGTAAGTTTAGCTGCAGCCCCTTGCAGTTGTCGGTTCCATTGCATCCAGCCCCAGATGGCCATCCCCAGAAATACTGCGTACAACAAGGCCGTAGCCGGCAAGGATTTATACAGATACAGCGGAACGTAGATCAGGTTTACCAAAATCCAGAGGAGCCAGTTTTCGCGGTATCTGGTTATTTGCAGCACTTGCGCCACCACACTTCCTGAAGTGCAAAAAGCATCGGTCCAGGGAACATCGGTATCTGTGCCGAAGGAAAGCCATACGCCGAGCAACAAGGTACAGCCCATCACGCACAGCAGGCAATTCCATAAACCGTCGAAACTGAGCTTCCGCAGCATCATCAATTGCTCCTTGGATTGCTCTTTCCAATGAAGCCATCCCCAAACCTGCATCAGGGCGAAGAACACTTGCAAACCGGCATCACCATAGAGTTTGCTTTGGAAAAAGATCCAGCAGTATACAGTACTGGAGCCGAAATTCAGCAGCCATCCAATCCTCTGGCGCATCACCATCAAACCAACACCCAACAAGGCCAGGACCGCTGCGAGGTGTTCTATGGATACAATAGTGCTCAATGGATTCAGGCATCACAAAACTAGCTTCCGGATGCAGCTTCTGCGCCAGCTCATTCTGGCAAAACCAAATTGAGATAATTGTTGTTTTTTTGAAGTCACAAAATCGAACCATCATGTCATTCGAATTACCCGCACTCGATTACGCGTTCAACGCGCTGGAACCGCATATTGATGCCAGAACCATGGAAATCCACCATGGCAAGCACCATCAGGCGTACGTCAACAACCTGAATAACGCCCTGAAAGATCATGCAGATGCCAACAAGCCCCTGGAAGAGCTGGTGCGCAACATCAGTAAATACTCCATGGCGGTGCGGAACAACGGCGGAGGTCATTGGAATCATTCCATGTTCTGGAAGGTGATGACGCCCAACGGTGGCGGCATTCCTACAGGCAAACTGGGCGACCTCATTACCACAGCCTTTGGAAGTTTTGACGCCATGCGCGAACAGTTCAATCAGGCTGCCGCAACCCGTTTTGGTTCAGGCTGGGCCTGGCTGATTGTACACGATGGAAAACTCGTGGTAACCAGCACGCCAAATCAGGACAATCCACTGATGGATATTGCAGAAGTAAAAGGTACACCCATTCTCGGTCTTGATGTATGGGAGCATGCTTATTACCTGCACTACCAAAACCGCCGTCCCGATTACATCAATGCTTTCTGGAATGTAATCAACTGGGATGAAGTAAGCCGCCGCATGGAAGCCGCTCTTTAACCCAGACCTACCGAATATAAAGCCCCGGAATTCCGGGGCTTTCTTTTTTTAAGCCCTTATCCGTACTTCGATATAATGAACCACAAATTACTTCTGTTATTCTTCTTGCTCTGTATCCGAGGCCCGATGAACGCTCAGGTTTCTGTTGGACCGGCTGGGAGCGTTGATTTCAACAACTACCGTATTTACTACGGAAAGTCGCTGGGCAACGATTATACCACAAGCAATACCGTAGGCTGGTCCGCGGGAATTCAAACCCGTTTCGAACTGAATTACCTGCTGCACCTTCAGGCGGCTTTCTTTCAGGGAGAAGCCAGCTACCGGCCATACATCCAGACGGCGCGCGGGCTGCTGGAAAAAACCCTGGTAAAAACGTTCACACTTCCTGTGGGCATTGGCTTAAACCTGGCGGGAACGAAAACCGTACATCCTTTTGTTCAGGCCGGATTTGTAAACATCTGGCGAACTGCGCAGGTGGAATATTTCCAGGACCGGGAAGTGCGCGGTGGGGAAGACAGAAGCTGGCCCGCATTTTCCATGATGCCTTATATACGGTTGGGATTGGGTAAAGACCTTGGAACCAAATGGACCCTACAGGCAGAATGCAGCCTGCGTTTTGATGGCAGCAACAGGCCCGGATTCAACACCTTTGCATCCCAGAACGGAATTGGCTTAGCGCTCAGGTATAAATGGAACGCCGGCCATAAAAAACCCCGGATCCTGAATGAGGAACCGGGGTCATCTGAAGTTCAGCCCTAAGCTGATTATTTCTTGCCTTTGGCTTCTGCGGCTGCAGCCTGCTCTGCCTGCATGGCAGCACGGGTAATTTTACAGCTCACAATTGCATTTTCCTTGGCGTCAAGCACTTCAAAACCACTCACGGTAATATCTTTTACTTTAACGCTCTGGCCAATTTCCAGTGTGTCGATGTTCACCGGAATAGCATCGGGCAGATTGCCAATCAGTCCACGCACGCGCAGCTTGGCGATTTTCTTCACGAGTTTACCACCCGCGCGCACACCCGGAGCATTTCCTTCGATTTGCACAGGGATATTCATCAATACTGGTTTGCTTGGGTCCACTTCGTAGAAATCCGCATGCAGAATCACCTCAGAAACCGGGTGAAACTGAATATCAGCCATGATGGCGTTGTGTTGTGCACCGTCAATGTCCAACTGCACTTTATATACGTTTGGCGTGTACACCAAGTTTGTAAAGTCTGCTGCATAAATGGCAAAGTGGCGTACTTCACCCATGCCGTACATTACGCATGGAACTTTGCCTTCGCTGCGCAGTGCCTTTGCTTCTTTGGTTCCGAGCGACTGGCGCGCTTCTGCTTTCAATAGAATGGTTTTCATTTTTTTAACGTTTTATGTTTTTGAAGGGATCAGGGTTTGCCCTGAGTATTTTTATTCAGATTCAACGTGCTTTGCACTGGCTGAGGGATGCGGAACAGCGAACTGATGCTTCCAAACTCATGCACGTTGCGGATGGCGCGGGCAAACAAAGGCGCCACACTCAGCACTTTTATTTTGTCGCTGTGCCGCTGCAGCGGAATGGTATCGGTAACCACCAATTCGGCCAGGGCTGAAGCTTCGATATTTTCATAAGCCTTGCCGGAAAGCACCGGATGGGCACACATGGCACGCACGCTTCTGGCACCCTTTTCCATGAGCATTTGAGCCGCTTTGCACAAGGTTCCGCCGGTATCGATGATGTCGTCAACCAACACAATGTCGGCATCTTTAACTTCACCAATAACCGTCATGTTGGCTACTTCGTTGGGCCTGCGGCGTTCTTTATCACAAATCACCATCGGTACATTCAACTGCTTGGCCACTTCCCTGATTCGGTTTGATGCGCCCACATCAGGCGCGGCAATGGTAAGGTTGGGCAAATTCAGGCTGCGGATATAGGGAATGAAGATGATGGCACTTTCCAGATGATCCACGGGAATGTTGAAAAACCCCTGGATTTGCGGCGCGTGCAGTTCCATCGTCATGATTCTGCTGGCACCCGCTGCGGTGAGCAAATCGGCTACCAGTTTGGATCCAATGGAAACCCTTGGTTTGTCTTTTCTATCCTGACGGGCAAATCCGAAATAGGGAATTACAGCCGTGATGTAGTTCGCACTGGCGCGTTTCGCTGCATCAATCATCATCAGCAGCTCGAGCAGATTGTCAGCCGAAGGATACGTGCTTTGGATGAGGAACAAATCACAACCCCTGATGCTTTCATTGAAACTGGGCTGGAATTCTCCATCACTGAACCTGTTCACGGCCATCTGGCCTAATTCCTTACCGTAGTATTCGGAAATGCTCAGACTAAGGTCGAGCGAAGCGCTGCCGGAGAACAGCTTTACTGGGTTTATGATACTTGACATACCTCTGAGTATTTACTTTCATCACCGAAAGTTAGCACTTTCGGTGATTATCATCAATGCAGGGTTTTTTGTTGTCCGACTAGGGCTCGAACCTAGACTCTTCTGAACCAAAACCAGACGTGTTGCCAGTTACACCATCGGACAATCGGGGCCGCAAAACTAAAATAAATTCTTCATTTGCCAAATATTCTGAAACTTCTTTCAAAAAAGCTGTCTGAACATTCTAAAAAGGATTGCCAGTATTTTTGCCGCACATGGAAATGAACCTGTCGCGCAACTTTGCCCTGGAGGCTGATGCCCAAGATCCCTTGGCTTCATTCAGATCTCAGTTTTTGATTCCAAAACACCAGGGTGTGCCGGTGGCTTATTTCTGTGGCAACTCGCTGGGACTGCAACCGGTTCAAACCGCTGAATACCTCAAAGAGGAGCTGGAACAATGGGCTGAACACGGCGTAGAAGGGCATTTCAAGGGAAAACGGCCCTGGTTTCATTACCATAAATTTCTGACCGAACCGGCCGCACGCCTGGTGGGTGCCAAGCCTTCAGAGGTTGTGGTGATGAACAACCTCACGGTGAATCTGCACCTGCTGATGGTGAGTTTTTACCGTCCTACCGCCGGCCGATTTAAAATTTTGATGGAAGCCGCGGCATTCCCCAGCGACATGTACGCGGTGGAAACGCAGGTGCGCTTTCATGGATACAATCCCGAGGAAGCCATCATTGAACTGAAACCCCGCGCCGGCGAGCATCACCTGCATCCCGAAGACATCCTTGCAGCAATTGCACAGCACGGACCATCTCTGGCTTTAGTGTTTTTCAGCGGCGTTCAGTACTATACCGGTCAGGCTTTTGACCTTCGGGCCATTACAGCAGCTGCGCACGAACAGGGAGCCCTGGCAGGCTTTGACCTGGCACACGCAGCCGGAAACCTGAAACTGGAACTCCATAACTGGGATGTAGATTTCGCGGCCTGGTGTTCCTACAAATACCTCAACAGCGGCCCGGGAGGGGTGAGTGGCGTATTCATCCACGAAAAACACGGAATGAATCCGGAAACTCCGCGATTTGCCGGCTGGTGGGGTCATCAGGAAGATGTGCGTTTTCTGATGCAGAAAGGGTTCATACCTGAACCTGGCGCTGCCGGGTGGCAGCTCAGCAATGCACCGGTGTTGAGCATGGCCGCACACCTGGCCAGTTTGGAACTCTTTGACCGTGCAGGAATGGATGCACTCAGGAGCAAAAGTGAGCAACTCACTGCCTTCCTCGAGTTCACGTTAAAGGCCTCTGCATTGGAGAACAATCGCCTCTCGTTCAACATCATCACACCACCGCCGCCGCATCGGGGCGCGCAGATTTCCGTGTTGTGCGGTCCGGAAGGCAGAGCGCTGTTTCAGCACCTCACCGAGCATGGTATCGTTGCCGACTGGCGTGAACCGAATGTCATCCGCATGGCGCCGGTACCCTTGTACAACAGCTTTGACGATGTATATCGCTTAGGCGCGGCGCTGCGCAGCTTCACCTAAACCCGCTTTTTGCGGTTGCGCTCGAAATCTTCCATGATGAATGAACCCAGTCCGTCGGCCTGGGTGTAATATGCTTTTCCGGCATTCACCTCCGTAAACTGCTGCACAAATTCCTGCAGCCAGGTGTCGCGGGCAATCATGAATGTGGTGATGGGAATATGCATACGACGGCATTGCGCAGCCATGTCCAGCGTGCGGTTTATAATCTTGCGATCCAAACCGAAACTGTTCTTGTAGTACTTCGCACCTTCTTTCATGCACGTAGGTTTCCCGTCGGTAATCATGAAGATTTGCTTGTTCGGATTACGCCTGCGCCTCAGCAGATTCATGGCAAGTTCAAGACCGGCGATGGTGTTGGTATGGAAAGGCCCGGCGCTCAGATAAGGCAAATCTTTCACCTCTATAGGCCAGGCATCGTCGCCAAAGGCAAGCACATCAAGCGTATCTTTTGGATAGCGTATTCGGATGAGTTCGGCCAAAGCCATGGCCACCTTCTTGGCCGGGGTGATGCGGTCTTCACCATACAAAATCATACTATGGCTCACATCAATCATGAGCACCGTGCTGGTTTGTGTGGCGTGTTCCTGTTCAGAAACCACCAAATCCTGTTCGCTCAAGGGCCCGCCGGCGGCGCCGTTGCGAATTTGCGCGTTTCTAATACTCTCGGTGGCGTTGATGTGGTCAGGGGCATCTCCAAATTGAAAAGCACGAAAACCGGAACCCATTTCAGAACCCGCGCCCGGCAATGTGGTTTTATGCTGACCGGCCCTTCCTTTTTTCAGGGTGCCAAAAACCTGTTCCAAAGCCCCGCGCCTCATGTCCTGCTCAGTTTTTGCCGTAGGTGCCAGTCTGCCGTCTTCCTGGTCTTTCAAATATCCAAGTTCCTTGAGTTCTTCAATAAAATCACCAATGCCATATTGGCCTTCCGTGAGGTCGTATTGCTTGTCGAGTTCCGTAAGCCAGTCCAGCGCCTCGGCTACATCGCCACTGGTATGCACCAGCAACTCCCGAAACAACGGATACAAGGTATCGAATGGGGTTTTACGGTTTCCCTTCAGGGGACGTGAAAAAATAAATCCGGGCCGCATGACTTCTGAGAGGCTAACGCTTCATGCAAAGAAACGTTTGCAATAACGTGCAAACTGCTGCAATTTTGACCGCAACGCCTATGAACTTCGTTAAGTACTTTGTGCTGGTGATGCTTTCGCTGATGGCCACCGTGCTCACGCTGGCTTGGTTAAAGTCTCCTGAATATGTGGTGAAAAGAAGCATCACCATTCACGCACCCCGTGCCGTAGTATGGAACCAGATTTCGCGCTGGAAGCAGTTTAACAACTGGAATCCGTGGGCCGTGCGCGATACCAATGCAGTGTACACCTATGCAGGAACCGACGGCAGCCCGGGTTCCTCCATCAGCTGGAAAGGCAACAGCAATATGGGATCAGGCAGCATGCGCACCTGGCGCATAGAACCCATGAAAAGCGTTGGCGCCGAGCTGCTTTTTACAGAGCCCTGGGAAAGCCAGTCGAACATCCTCATCACCATGGATGGCACCGATGGACAAGTACAGGTTGATTGGAGCATGGAAGGAAAGCAATCGCTGCTGGAACGCAGTTTTACCTTGTTTTTAGGCGGAATGGATCAGATGGTGGGTAAAGACTATGAACAGGGTTTAATCAACCTGAAAAAGGTTTGTGAAGAGGGCAAAACTGTTGCCCTTCCCCAAGAATCCGCTCCGGTGGCCAAGGAGCAGGGAACCTCAATCTTCGAATGGAATTTACCTGCGCAGAAGTACGCAGGAATACGCAATGTTGTAACATCCGCCCAATTGGAAGATGGAACATTTTTGAAGCAAACCGTCCTTCAGCTTATGGCTGAAATAGCCCGAAATGACTGGCGTGTAAACGGATCTGTCTTCGTTTTTCACTATATGAGCGACGCTGCTTCCGGTATGATGGATCTTGCGGTGTGCTTGCCCGTAACCATTCCCCAGGGAAAAACCGCCGGAGGCAAATTATATGTATTTGACCTTCCACAACGCAAGGCACTGGCTGCCGAACAAACTGGCTGGTATGCACGCGGTGGACCGGCGCGGCGCGCCTTGAGCGAATACGTTTCCAAAAAAGGAATTCAGACGGAAACTT
>JBIKKI010000155.1:0-5207 GCA_044360435.1 Bacteroidia bacterium | reverse complement strand
CAAGCTGGTGAATGAGGTGAAGGGGATATGAGCACTCGGTGGGTGCGCAGCTTGCTCCGCAAATATGGAATTCCACAAATGGGCGAAAGCTCAAAGCAGCCTTTAGGTTATAAGTTGCTGAACTTCAGCAAGTAAGGCCTAATCCTTCTTCATTACAAGGAAACAATCCAAGCAACTTCTGAACATGGTTTTTGAGGACATTGGCACTCGGCATTTTTGCATGAGCAATGTGTAAACTATATCCTTGCATTACATAATCTTAACTTGCTTCAAATGAAAAACACCTTGTACACCCTGCTCATTATCGGGCTGATTCTTCTGATTTGGTTTGCGCCCATCGACCTAGACCGAGAGCGCGCATTGGCCAATTCCGGCCCAAGAAAACTGATCGTTTTTGTATTGGAAACCACTTGGGTTAAAGTGATAGCCACCGTCTTTCTTGGCCTTGTGGCCATCGGTTTACAGGCTGAAGAAAAAGAGAAGCGTTCCTGAATGGGGATGTCGTTGGTTCAGGTTGCTTGATATCCGCTGCATACCCTGATGCGTTACCTACCTAAAGACTTAAAAAATGACAGCGTCCCCAAAGCACCTGAAATACCCCTTTGAAATAAATCAAAGGAATTGTTTGAAGGCCCATTTAAGCACCCCAGGGATCTACCCAACCGAATCTGTGGGTGGCAGAGGCGGCAGTTACACTTTGCACCCTTGCTGAGAGTTTTTCCAGACGTTCGGGGAGTTTCATGAGGTAATCGCGGGCCTTTTCGGCACCTTCATTCAGTCCTTTCAAATTGCCTATTTCCCAATGGGCCAAGAGGGTTTTCAGAATTTGGACATAATCATCCGCCGTATAAACACCCAATTTCTGTGCAGCATCGGCAAAGCCCTGAAACGATTGTCCTACAGCTTCTCCGGCCTGACGCAGCAAATTGGCAGGCATGGCAATCTTCTTTTTCATCATATCGGCGAATACGCCAACCAATTCAGAAGGATCCACTTCGATGATGCGCCTCACAAACTCACGGTAGGCCAGATGGTGCCGCATTTCGTCGCCGGCCACCGTACGGCAGATGCGGGCCAGGAGGTTATTGCCCTTTTTTGCAGCCAGTTCGGCCACACGCTTGTGCGAAATATGTGTGGCCAACTCCTGAAAGCTGGTGTACACAAAGTTGCGGTAAGGGTCCTCATCGAGGCCAAGGTCAAAGCCATCGGCCAGGAGGTATTGGGTACTGATTTCCACCTGACGCATGTTCACGCGACCGCTCAGGTAGAGGTATTTGTTGAGCACATCACCGTGCCGGTTTTCTTCGGAAGTCCAGTTGCGGATCCATTCGCTCCAGGCATTGCGGCCGTTCTGGTCAATACCGCGCACACCCATCAGCCAGCTTTCGTAGGTGGGAAGGGCCTCTTCGGTGATCATATCGCCTATCAGCACAATCCAGAAATCGTATTCCAGCTCGCGGGCTTCGCCTTGAAGTTCGCGGATTTTTTCGGTGAAATCGGGGGCTTTCGGATCCGGAAGAAAGTCGGCCGGCTGCCAGATTTTTTCAATCGGGATAAGGTATTTCTGCATGAAGCCGGCGATGTCTTTTTCCATAGACAACATCACTTCCTGGCGCAAAGGGGAAATTGACATGATTCAGGTGCAAAGGTCGGGAAATTATCAGGGGTTTTAAAGCCCGAATGTCACTTAAGAAGAATGGTTTTGGTGAAAGCAAACAAAATCCAGCTCAAACAAGCTTCATCGGATCTATCACCCATTCCACAACAGCTTCCGCAACCAGCGAAACCACAAGGCACTGCCCAGTACAAACAGCATAGCCACGGGCATCGGCTCGGCCAAAGCGGTGAACAGGAAACGCTTCCACGGAACCTGCATGGCCGACACCATGGCAGACATATCTGCTTTGAGTGCCGCCAGTCTTTTACCTGCTAAGCCATGTTTCAGGGCCGCGTCAATTTCCATATCGGCATAGCGCTGGTAGAAATCCGGGAACAGCGTCTGAAAATTAATTTCCCAGGCCAAGGCATAGCCAAACGATACCATCAGCGCAATGGCCAGCCCGCAAAGAAGGTAGCGCCCGAAACTCAATTCTTGCGCTGCGTCACGGTGAAAGGCAGCCACACCCAGCCAAACCATCACGAACGCAGGAATCATCAGCAGAAAACCCAACAATACAGAAGTGCCGCCCAGTTCCTGCGGATCTGTACTCATGGTATAGCGCATCACCAGACCTACCAACAACATGATGGCAATCCCGAAAAGTCCAAAGCGAAGGATATGACGAATCATGCTGCTAAGTACGCGTATTTCAGAGAGAAGCCAGATGAACGAAACTCAAATTATTGACTATCAACAACTTAGCCCTCTTACACACAAACTGAAGTTTTTTTTCCTCATGATGTTGAATACGCCCTCTGCTGCCTACCTTTGCACCCGCGTTTTTCAAGCATCAACGTAATGTCGAATAAAGGAAAGATCACCCAGATCATCGGCCCGGTTGTTGACGTTGCCTTCAACGAAACCGGCTCATCACTCCCAAACATTTACAACTCGCTCCATGTGATGCGCGACAACGGTGCCAAGCTGGTACTGGAAGTGCAACAGCACCTCGGAGAGAACATTGTGCGCACCATTGCGATGGACAGCACCGATGGCCTCCAGCGTGGCATGGACGTAGTGGATACCGGCGACGCCATCCGCATGCCTACAGGCGAAGGCATCCGTGGTCGCTTGTTGAACGTTGTGGGAGAATCTATTGACGGCCTCAGAACCCTGGACTCCGCCAATGGACGCGCCATCCACGCCAAAGCGCCAACCTATGACAACCTCGCTACCAGCACCGAGCCGCTGTACACCGGCATTAAGGTAATCGACCTGCTCGAGCCTTACGCGAAAGGTGGTAAAATCGGATTGTTCGGTGGTGCCGGTGTAGGCAAAACCGTATTGATCATGGAACTGATCAACAACATCGCCAAGGCATACAGCGGTATGTCTGTATTTGCCGGTGTAGGTGAACGCAGCCGTGAAGGAAATGACCTGCTCCGCGAAATGATTGAATCCGGAGTTATCAAATACGGAAAAGAATTCCGCCACAGCATGGAAGAAGGTGGTTGGGACCTTTCCAAAGTAGATATGGATGAACTGAGCCAGAGCCAGGCTACCCTGGTGTTCGGTCAGATGAACGAGCCTCCCGGAGCCCGTGCCCGTGTGGCATTGAGCGGTCTTTCCGTAGCGGAATATTTCCGCGATGGCGACGGACAAGGTCAGGGTCGCGACATCCTGTTCTTCGTGGACAACATCTTCCGTTTCACCCAGGCAGGTTCTGAAGTATCGGCGCTGCTTGGCCGTATGCCTTCAGCGGTAGGTTATCAGCCAACGCTGGCCACGGAAATGGGTGTGATGCAGGAACGCATTACCTCTACCACCCGCGGTTCGATTACTTCCGTGCAGGCCGTTTATGTACCTGCCGATGACTTGACCGACCCTGCTCCTGCCACAACCTTTGCGCACCTTGATGCCACCACGGTATTGAGCCGTAAGATTGCAGAATTGGGCATCTATCCCGCCGTGGATCCTCTGGATTCCACTTCAAGGATTCTTACTCAGGACATCCTCGGAAAAGAACACTATGGCTGCGCCCAGCGCGTAAAAGAATTGCTGCAGCGCTATAAAGAACTCCAGGACATCATCGCCATCCTTGGTATGGACGAACTGAGCGAAGACGACAAACTGGTGGTGCACCGCGCCCGCCGTGTGCAGCGTTTCCTTTCTCAGCCATTCCACGTTGCGGAACAGTTCACGGGTATCCCCGGCGTTCTGGTTGACATCAAGGAAACCATCAAAGGATTCAACATGATCATGGATGGTGAAGTGGATGAATATCCTGAGGCTGCATTCAATCTGGTAGGTACCATTGAAGATGCCATTGCCAAGGGTAAGAAACTTCTGGAAGACGCCAAGCGCTAATTGCCATGAACGTTGAAATTCTCACTCCAGACAAAACCCTGTTTCAGGGCGAAGCCGATGTATTGACGCTTCCGGGCATCGAAGGCAGCTTCCAGATTCTGGACCGCCACGCCCCCATGATTGCCAACCTCGGTAAAGGTGCTGTTGTTGTGAAACAAAAACAACAGGCTCAAAGCTTCGAGGTCCATGGCGGATTGGTGGAAGTGCTGAACAATAAAGTAATCGTGCTGGTTTAAACCACAGCAACGCATCAGGAAAGCCGGGGTCTTCAATGATTCCGGCTTTTTTTATGCCCTCGGTGGATTGACAGGTGCGCATCCGCAGAGGCTCAAGTATCTTTGCGCCACTTATGAACGGAGTATTTCAGGTTCCCCAAGCCGTTAACGAGCCCGTGCTGGATTATGCACCGGGCAGTTCCGAACGCAAGAAGCTAAAGTCAGCATTGGCAGAAGCCCGCAGCCAGGTGCTCGATATCCCGATGTATATAGGCGGGAAAGAAGTGAGAACGGGCAATACCGTGAACATCTTCCCTCCCCACGACCTGACGCATCAGATTGGTTTTTACCATAAAGGCGAAAGGGAACATCTGGAACAAGCCATCAATGCCGCACTCGCGGCACGCGACCAATGGGAACGCACACCCTGGGAACAGCGCGCTGCTATTTTCCTGAAGGCTGCCGACTTGCTGGCCGGCCCCTATCGCTATAAAATCAATGCCGCTACCATGCTGGCGCAAAGCAAGAATGCCTACCAGGCAGAAATTGACAGCGCCTGTGAGATGATTGACTTCCTGCGCTTCAACGTGCAGTACATGACCGAAATTTACAATGAACAACCTTCGGCCAACAGCAAAACCATCTGGAACCGACTGGAATACAGACCTTTGGAAGGTTTCGTTTTTGCGTTAACACCCTTCAATTTCACAGCCATCAGCGGCAACCTGCCCACCAGCGCAGCCATGATGGGCAATGTGGTGGTGTGGAAACCCGCAAATACCCAGATTTACAGTGCACAGATGCTGATGGAAGTATTCCGCGAAGCAGGTCTGCCCGACGGGGTTATTAACCTGGTATATGTGGAAGGCAGCACCGCAGGAGACGTTATTTTCAAACATCCCGACTTTGCAGGCATCCACTTCACCGGAAGTACCGGCGTGTTCCGTCAGGTATGGCAGGAAATTGGGCAGAACATCAGCAGATACAAGAGCTATCCGCGTATTGTCGGGGAAACCGGAGGCAAA